>JAYSYF010000133.1:0-16049 GCA_043716655.1 Bdellovibrionales bacterium
CACGAGTCTTTTGTATACGGCTTTCAGCTTCAAGCGCTTGGCGTCGAACTTGATTCTGATGCATGCCTCGCAGCTCTTCGATTTCTTTCTGGTATCGCATATCGCGATTTGAAACTGCGTCTTGAGCTTTGTCTTTCAAATCAGCCATCTGAGTATTGTGCGTATCTTGCAGATCACGAATCTCGGCCTGATAAGATTCAGCCATGCGCTTCATTTCTGCCGCATGACCTTTTGCTTGGTCAGTTTCTTTTTCCTGATAAGTTTCGCGTGCGCGCCTCAAAGCTTCATCTTGAGCCGAGCGATCTTTAGCATTTCCAACCGACGACATGCATTCTCCTCCATGAGAAAGCAAACTTAACGTTTCCCCCTACAGGATAGCTGAAACGAAGCGTGAACGCCTGCGCACGCGTCAAAGGAATAGACTTGGGCCTAGTCGAGTTTATTCTGGATTTAGGACTTTGCGCCTGAACAGCGCTCTCAACTCGCGGTCGCGAGTCTCACGTTTGGCACGTGCCTCTCGTACGGACGCCTCTTTGACAGCGATCGAAGCGATCTTGCGCTCGACCACTTCGCGATGCAGAGCCGCAGATTCCGCAGCCGCGCTAGATCGGAGCTCGGCAAGATATTCGAGTCGTTTCGGAAAACCATCTTTGGGACCAGTGAACACGCGAGCTTCTCGAACCACTTGCGCATCAAAATCAAAAGGAAGTGGAAGATTGATCGCGGTCTGCCCGCTCTTCACATTTGGAAGATCGATACTAGTTTCAAGTCCCGCTGGAATTTCGTGAGCCGTCGTCCAGCCACGGCCCCGGAATGTCAGCACTTCGCTACCGGTGTTAACGACGGTCAGCACGGATCCGTGTCGATCAATGAAGGCCTCGCCTTGCACAGTCAATTCGCCCTGCTCGGTTTCAATTGTGGTAGATAACCCAGTCACCTTCAACGAACCTTCAATAAATCGAAGTCGCTCGGAACTAAGTCGAACGACGATCGTCTTCTCGCTCAGTGTCCACTCGCGACCCTTAGTCGGCTCGATGATCAGCTTTCGACGGTCACCGATACGAACGGCGCAAGTCTCTCTTGATAAAAGGCAATTTCGAGGCTGTTCGAGCAACGCCGATGAATGCAGGCTCGTGCGTTCGAAAGCGGGATCTATGGATTTCAATTGAACACGTTCAGCTGCTTCGACTGTGACATCGATCGTAAAGCCGAGCGAAAATCCGAGAAGAAACAGAAACAGTTTGGTCACAGATCCACGGCCTTCAAAGAGACCTGTGCCTGTCGCTTGAGCTCGGCTTGCGAAAAGTGCGAGACAACAGAGCGGTAGATCTCGGCGGCGTCTTCGATTCGATCACGGCCTTCGTAAATTCGGCCGAGGCGCAACAGAGCAAAACCAGTGAGTTCGCTCTCCGGATATAGCCGAATCATTTCTTCTACGACTTCAATGCACGCTTCGAAATCGCGCGATTGAAAATATCCTTCGACCAACAGGAACCGAGCTTCTGGTCCATGAAGAGTGTCAGGATAAAGCTTCAGGAGCCTACTAAGGCGTAAATTCGATTCTTCAAAGTTCTTCGAACGGAAATCTTCTTTGGCTTTTTCAAGCAAGCTCGATGCGCGTTCAATTTGGAGCGACGAATTTGTCGAGTTGAGAACGCTCGCAATACTGCGAATCTCGTAAGTCGTTGAATCTTTCGGACGATCCTTCAATGCCGTCGGCAAATTCTGTGCAATGATCTCGCGAGTCTCGCGAGAGCTGTCGAGCGCAAGTCGCTCTCTGAAATCCGACTCGGCGACCTGGCGTTCAGCCATCGCAAGTTTTTGCGTCAGATATTTGATTTGCCCATCGTCACGAACGACAGACTGTCGCAATCCAATAATCGCGAGGCAAATCAGCAAAATAACCGAACTAAATAATCCAGCCGATAGACGTTTCATCAGTGTCTTTATCGGCTTTTCGCGCGTTCTTTTTGAGCGCCCCCGCCTGGTTTTTCCTTCTCTGTACGACTCTCCAGCTAGGTAAACCGAAGATTCTCAAAACGACACAGACCACTTCGAACAACGACGAACTCCGACGACTCAGCAAAAAGCTTCACGGGACCGACCTCTCATTTCCAGGCCCAAGGTCCAGCCGAAGTAATTCATCACCTTTCTCTCTCTCTCACCACTTTGCTCATCACCACTTCGCTCATCACCACAATCTCTCTCGTCCACAACGCTCGCTCTCATCCGACACTCTCAACTTCCACGCCACCACCAACGTTCACTGCACGAAGGCAGCCCCGGCAATGCCCGTGACCCGGATGCGGAAAAAATGACTCGACGAATATCGTCAAAGCAACGACGAGAATTGTTGATTTACGCTTTCAGAATAGATAAGCTTCCGATCGATGAAACGCGCTTCTAAAAAACGACCGAAACAATATGCATTTCTCCCAAAATTGACTGATACATTCATCGGTTCAAAGCGTGGAACGCACGCAAAGCGGTCGCGGCCGCTTGACAGTAAAAGACCATTGCACATTTGTTTTCGATCGCAGTTCGCGCGCGGGAAACGCACCATGCTTGGCTTAAACAAGCTTAAGGTGAACCGACTGGTGGACGAGATTTCGAAAAAGTTCGGCGTAAAAATACAGAAATACGCCAATGTCGGCAACCATCTGCACATGGTTGTTAAATTACCGGGAAGCACTTTGACGGCGCGAAGGCAGTACACAAAGTGGATTCGACTTCTGACTTCCCGACTCGCGTTTGAAGTGGGCGGATCGAAAAAGGGCCAACCGTTTAAAGACGACCGCGGAAAAAAGACGAAGTTCTGGGACGCAATTCCATTTTCACGCGTCATCCACGGCAATCGCGGCTGGAAAATCATAGATCGCTACGTTTTGAAAAACGAATTGGAGGCGCAAGGCCTAACGAAATTCAGGGCGACCGCTATGGCGCAAGAACTCTATGATTCGGCTCACGCCCTCGACTTGCCAAGCTGGAGAAGTGCCGGATGAAGCGACTCACGCTGACCTGCTGAGCTAGAGAAGAACCGAACAAACTGAGCGACCATCGCGTCTGCGCGTGACCCTACGATACCATCCACCCTCTGAACGCCTAGTCCGAAAAATCGCCGGTCGGCGAAAAACGAACGAGGTTCGATTAAGTCGTTCGCCAGAACGTCACTTCGTGTTTGTTGACGTTCAGATGTCGAATCTTTCCACCTGGAATCTTCGCCAAATGTTCGATGGCATCGAAATCTGTCCCACCTTTGAATTTCACGGTAAAAACGAGTCCGGCACTCGAAGGCAGCCACTTCTCGATTAATTCAACAGTGCGTTTGGGTTCGGCGATCACATCGCAAAAAACCCATTCGCACGCCGGCGCGCTCTCTGGTGTCACAGCAAATGCGTCGCCTTTTTCAAAGTGAATTCGCGACGAAATGTTTTTCGTCACATTCAGCTCGAGTGGCGAACGATCAAACGCGTGAACTTTCAAACCATTTTTCGCAAGCACCCACGTCCACCCGCCTGGTGATGCGCCAAGGTCTAAAGCGGTTTGACCTGCGCGCGGCAATCGCGACGTGCGCCACGCCCATTCCCACAACTTTAAATAGGCGCGCGACGGAGGGCCTTCGCGATCTTCCTCGAAAAGCCAATCGCCGCCAGGAACTTCTTCGGAAGGAGCCGCACACAACGCCATTTGCGTATCCGAGAATAAAGTGAAAGCGGGATTCACACTCGTGCGTCCATCTTCACCTGGCAAAGTTTCGGGCCAGCCCAGTTTCTTAGCGCGAGCTTTCGCGATTTTCGATTCCGAACGAAAATTTTGTTCAATCAATTCGCCGCGACGATGCGATGCCGAAGTCACCTGCGTCCACGGAAGTTTCGATCTCAAACGAAGCGCCGCCGCCGCTTTTGAAACCGATTCGATCTCGATGATTTCGGCATCGGCCCACTCGTCGCGCGCCCAAACCAAAGAACTCTTATGTTTCGCACGAGCGGCTGGATCAATCGAGTAAATCTCTTTCGCAATTCGCTCGAGCGAACCGCCGAACCTCGCACACTCGTCGAATAGTTCTTTTTCAAAATCGGGATGAGAGAAAACCAAATGCGATTTCACCGTAGACGCCACAGGTGTCACATCATCTCAGGTGCGCGCATCGAAAGATTTCTCATTCCTTGAAATAGAACGGCTTGCGTAGCTGCAACCAACGCCATTCGCGAAGACTCAACTTCGGGCGGTTCGTTCAAGATTCGGTTGTTGTGATAAAAACGTGAGAATGCGCCGCAAACTTCGAGCATGTACTGCGCGAGAATGTTCGGTTTAAAGTTCTTGAACGCACCCTCAAGAATTTCGTCGTAACCCATCAAGATTCGAATCAATTCTCGCTCGTCGGGCTGACTTAACACGGCCACATTTTCGAACGAAGGCGACAACCCGCGCTCTTGTTTGTATTTTCGAGTGAGACTCGCGCATCGAACATACATGTATTGCACATACGGACCGCTATCGCCTTCGAAACTCAAAATTCGATCCCAATCGAATTCAACGTTCTTGATTCGATCGAAAAGCAAATCGCCAAATATAACCGCACCGACGCCCACATCTTCAGCAATCGACTTTTGTTCAGCCGCCGACAACGACGGATTCTTCACAGCGATGATTTTCGCCGTCAGCTCCACCGCCTGATTCAAAACATCTTCCAAAAAGATGACCTGACCTTTTCGAGTCGACATCTTCATGCCTTCTTTGAATCGATAAAGTCCGAACGGAATATGGTGACACTGTTTCGTCCACGGAAAACCAGCGAGTTCCAAGACTTTGAACACTTGTTTAAAGTGTAACGACTGATCAAATCCCACAACGTACAAGTTCATGTCGGCTTTGAGTTCGTTCATTCGGTACAAAGCACTCGCCAAATCTCGAGTTGCATACAGAGATGCGCCATCACTCTTACGAATGAGACAAGGAGGTATCTCTTCGCCGAGATCGACGATCGTTGCGCCTTCGCTTTCTTTCAGCAGACCTTTCTCTTCGAGCATTTTCTCGACCGGTTTCAGGCGATCGTTGTAAAACGATTCACCGCGAACGAGGTCGTGCTTTACTCCCATCAAATTCCACAGGCGCTGGTACTCGACGAGTGAGATTTTAACGAACATCTTCCAGATTTCTTCGACGTCTTTCGAACCCTGCTCGAGTTCTTTAAAGACGAGCGAACCTTTTGCCTCGAGCTCGGGATTTTTTTCTGCTTCTTCGTGAAATCGAACGTAGATATCAAAGAGCGATTTGAATGGTTGCCCTTTGAAATCGTACTCAGAACCCCACTCGCGAAATGCCCACGCAAGTTTACCGAATTGAACGCCCCAATCACCTAAGTGATTGAGACCGACCACGTCGTAACCTTGAGTTTCTGCGAGATTTCGAATCGCCTGACCGATGGCGGTCGCGCGCAAGTGACCAATGTGCATGGGCTTCGCGACGTTCGGAGACGAATAATCGATCACGACCCGTTTTCCGTTACCCTCTTTTGAATATCCAAGCTTGTCACCGTCGTGAACCACTGTTTCAAATAGGCGCTTTTGTAATGAGCTGTCGGAAAAAGTTAAATTTAGAAAACCGCCTGCAGGTTCAGCTCCGACGAGTCCTAACTTAATGGTTGCCACATGATTGGCAGCAATCAACGTCTTCAAATGTGCCGCTATTTTAGTCGCAATCAACGGCGGCGCCTGGCGGAGTGTTTTTGCTAGCGGAAAAACTGGAAATGCGAGGTGCCCGTGTTCCAATTTCTTGGGCTGTTCTAAAACTGCCGCCAAACCGTCAGCTGCAACAGAAATCAAATTTTCTGCCGGCAAGACATTTCGCAACTCGTTAGCTAAATATTCTGCGGTCTGAAGTCGAAGCTGTCGCAACATAGACCTTAAAATATCAGAAGCCTTGACGAGAAACCAGACCGAACCTACAAAGTGATTCCTTCGCACCGTTCATTCATTCAGGGGGCCAGGTGAATAAAGCGGAACTCGTCGAAAAAGTAGCTACCAAGACGAAACTCACCAAAGTTCAGTCGGAAGGCGTTCTTGACGCCGCCCTTGAGATCATCTCGAAAACCGTCGCTAAGGGCGACGAAGTGAAACTCGTTGGTTTCGGAACGTTCTGCATGACGTCTCGTCAGGCACGCACGGGTCGCAACCCAAAAACCGGTACAAAACTGGTTATTCCCGCAGCGAAAGTGCCGAAATTCAAACCCGGCAAAGACTTCAAAGAACTCTTAAAGTAATTCGGCCCCGCCACGAAGCCGTAATCCCTGAGCACCAGGTGCGAAGCACGGTGCGAACGCTAAATAAGCGAGCACGCCAGCGCCCCCGGCGGCGGTGCGAAACTATAGCTTTCCGTCGGGAGTGTCTGCGGTGGGACGAGCGGTCGTCTGCCCAATGGCGTCCTTCTGACGAGTGAGCTCGGAAATGAGTTCTGTCAGCGTATCGCTTGCCATGTCGCGACTCTGTCCGATGGCTTGCTGGTATTGTGCCGCCACGTCCTTCAGATTCGCCTGAGCAACGATCAGCGACGCAGTTTCTTCTGGATAAGCCTGATCTTCGACCGATTTCTTTGCGACGTCCGCGAGTGAACGATTCACGGTATCCATGCGCTGCTTCCAGCGCGTTATAAACACAGTCCACAACTGGGACTTGCCACGCAGCTCGCCATAATTCTGTCCAAGATCGCGGGCGAGGACGTTCATCTCCTGCGCCGCATAGAACAAAACTTTTTTCTGCGTCTGAGTTTCGAGAGATATCTCGCGCAAATGTGTCTCGAGATTATCCAAGAATCTAGCATCGCGTGCGCCAATAAAAAGATCGTTTCGCGCCGTCGCTTCGCCAACTTTTATTTCGACGGTATAAGCGCCCGCCGGCAATCTCAGTTTTTTCAACGAGAGCGATGCAACTTCACCAGCTTTTCGCGGAACAACAACCGTTTTGCGCACGCTGATTTTAGACAAAATCTGACCCAAGCGCCCTTTGAACGTCACTTCGATCGGAACGCCCGGAGGATATGATCCCTGAACAACGATTTGGCCATCGGGCCGATCGAGTTTAAGTCCCACAATTCCAAGCTCAGATGAAGTCGAAGTAGGCGGAGTCACCGACGCAGGTAATGGCGCAAGAGGCGGCGCCGGCTTAGCGGCGACCGCAGTTTTCTTCGCCAAAGAGGCTTGTGCTGCGAACGCTGCAGCAGTTTCTGCAGGAAAGTTCGGTGAAGCGACAGGGACCGGCGGCGCAGCAGCGACTGTAGCTGCGCGAGGTTTTCCATCATCAGGTGAATCTGTACCGAAATTATCGACGACCGCAGGCACATCTGCTGGTGCAGGAACCGAAGCCACGACCGATGCAGGAGCCGTTTTCGCTCGAGCGATTTTTGTTGGCGCATCGTAAGTCACAAGATGCCATCCGAAAATACTGACGAGACCTAACATCCCAGCACCGGCGACGTGTCGACCCCACTTATCCCAATTGTCCTTAGCCAACGGCACGGGAGCCCCTGGCAAAAACGGAAGTGGAGTTTTCTCGAGCCGTTCCGCTGCCGTTTCTACGGGTCTTACTCCACTTAACGGACCGCGCGAGGTATCGCCCGCAACCGCGCCGCCGATAGAACCAGTGAAAGTAAACGAATCGTCACCGTCGTCATCGTCTGCAAAAGTACTGTGAACTCCGCTATGCTGATCGTCGATCAGCTCAACGGCTTGTGCATACCCATCGGACGGGTCTTGTTCCCACGGAACTCCCGCCAGATTTGCCTGCGACACCACGAGCGAAACTGCGCGACTCGCTTTTTGCTCTGGGCTTTCAGCTGCAGCGCCGCCGATTGCAGCGTTCCCCAGTTGCGTAATAGCCTGCATAGATTCGAGAGGATTCGGAGTTAAATCGTGTTTCTGAACCCCACGCATACTAACGTGAAAAACTTCTGCGTCTGAATCGCTGTCATCTTCAAGCATGACGGCTGCGATGGGATCCGGCAGCGGCGGCGGAACGTGCGGCTTCGATTCGCGCGTACGAGATCGGCGATCGAATTCGCGCAGATCACCGATACGCATCCACTGGCTCATCCCGACATGCCATGCATATTGCGAAAATTGAAAACGACCTTTTTCGAGTCCGTCGATAATCGTCTGAGTTTCGAGCGGACCTTCTTGTAGATAAGTACTGTTGTGCGGACGAAGCACGATCCACGAAAGCGTTCGCGGGTCGTTTCGAGGTCCGTTCGAAGGCAGCCCACTCGGCTTTGGCGCATCGTCGACCGAAGGTTTAGGACCGGATGTACTTTCGCCGCTCGCGGTGCCCCCAGCTTTCAGTTCGCGATAGGTCGCGACTGGACGCCACTCGGTTTCACCTTCGCGGAAAATCAAATCAAGTGGTTGGAGTTCGGATTTGCGAATCATCGCAATCAACATGTCGGTAGAGAATGGACCCGAGGCATCACCGCCTCGGCTTACGTACCATGCTGCTACTTCCGACTTCTGCTGAGACATCCGTGTCTCCCTTTCTTTAAAGTCATCAAAGACTCAAAGTCTTTCTCGACGCCCTTTTACTGGCATCAATCCGCTCGGCGCTATTTCAGTTCCGACCGCTCGCGCGAGTCGAAGTGTGAACGCGTCGTAGACGCGACCAAAATCGCGTCCAAGGACATCGGTCTTGTAAAGCGACGCGATCTCCCTTCTTAAAATCTTACGGGCTCGATACGCGCCGTACAACCTTTCACCCATCATTCTTCCTAAAATCAAAGCCGCTTCGAGATAACTCGCGTTCTTCGCCGGCTTCACTGACCTTTTTCTTCTACGTCCCTGGTGAAAATACACGAGTTCGGCCATTCGCTGATCCAACGCGAGCCGCAGCGCATCCCGACCTTCGTCTGTAGGCTGAATGGTTTGAAGTTCAGATCGTAGATCAGAAAACGTCTCTGCCTGACGTTTGTGATTAATTTGTTTTGAACCGAAGTACGACAGAGCTTCGACTAAAATCGCTGCCTGAAAGTCGCGCGGGAAAGTCCAAACTTCTCTGGTCCGACCACTCGCTTTCATCTGCAAATACTCGCTGGCAAGATGAGTCGCATGGTTGATCGTCATTTGCGCCAAACAACCAACACCTAACGCCGGCATCATAAAACTTCGGCCCTTCACAAGCATCCTGCGCGCTAGTTCAAGATCACTTCGTTTAAGTGATGCTTCTACTTTTCTCCATAATCTTGCGTCCGAGGCGGTGTAAACAGCTAGGTCTGTCGCTTTTGATTTATCAAAAACGTCTTTCAGCCCCAAATCGCGCGCGATCCACTTCGCAAATTTGAGAATGTGATCGGTCGGGTCCGGCCCTTCGTCCTCTTCATCCGTCACTTGCAGTTCGAGGGATTTGTCGAGGTGAAGCAGGTAACTCTGCCAAGGAACCCACGGCGGCGAACTTAAAACACAAAACCGAGTCATTGATTTTGAATTTAAATAACGAATGACGTCGACCGAATGCTCGAGTCCTTTTTCGGCCAGCTGAAAATACACCGCCTCGGCATTGATATGAATCGCAACTTCACGAAGTCCTGTTTTACGGCGACCAGTGAACTCATTCGCGAGCCGTTTGGGCAGATTTGTTAAATGCAATTCGCCGATGACGACATAAACCAGGGCACCCGGCTGCCGTATTATGACTTCTTTTAAACGTTTTGCGATGGTCGCTTCTTGCCGGTCAATTCCGCGGCTTCCCATCGTCGCTTCGCCTTCGATGCCGATCGCTTCGACACGCCATCCACGGCGGCGGGCGAGCTCGATCAGCGCTTTGTAGTTCTCAAATGGAAATCCCCATCGAACGTCCCACTTCACCCGCTTCTTCAGAGCTTCGGCATCCATCTTCCCACGCAAATAAAGCTCGATGTATTTTTGAGAACGGGTTTCAAAACATTCGAGTGCAAGCACGACGGGTCGATCCGGCGCAAGATGCCGCAAAATTTTGAAATGAGTTCTCTGCGCAGGTCCATGGGCATGAAAGTCGCCACCATAGACGATATCGGCGGACTCGATCTCTGCGAGAATTTCAGATTTTGACGAAACGCGGTAGCGACTTCGCGATAGCTTTCCGGCCTCTAGCCCATACTGTTTTAAATCAGCCGGGTCATCGCCCAGGCGATGACGAACATCATCTTTTACAGATTTTAAAAGCGCGCGGCGAGTCCGCAGCCATTCGTGATCCATACCTTTATATTGTGCCCTGAAACCCTTGCCATCAACCTCGGAATCCGATGAGTATAAGTAACTTATGAAAACAGCCTCGCTCGACACAGCCAGCACCGTCATAAACCGACCGACCTACAAGTGGATCGCGATTCTTTCCGCGTTCTTCGCGGCGGCACTTCATGCTTACCTTCTAAAAAGTCATTACGACCTCCGCTACGGTGAAGTGACCGGCGGTCTCATGTGCGACATTTCGAGTAAGTTCTCTTGTTCGGCTGCGAGTGCAAGCAAATGGTCCGAGCTTTTCGGAATTCCCTTGGCACTTTTAGGATTGCTGACAAACGCAGCACTGATAACTCTCGCCGCGTGGGATCCGATCGCTGACGAAAGTGGTCGAAACTCAAACCGAACCGGAATCTTGATTCTTTCGGGACTGCTCGTTCTGGCGTCAGTCGCGATGGGAGTTATTTCGGTGACGGCACTCGATACGATCTGCCCGTTCTGCGTCGGAACTTACGTACTATCGCTGATAACGGCGGGTGCTGCATGGCTCGCCTATCGTCCGGGCCTCAAATTCGAAGTTAAACCGGCACTTATAGGTGTCGCGATTGCGTTCGGAATTTCGGCGTTTATTTTGAACGATCAATTTCGTTCAGGATACACCGGCCCTGGCGGAGACGCGATGGCTCTTGCCGCCGTTCAGGAATGGACGGCAAATCCGAAACTGGAAATTCCAGAAACGGATCCACTCGCAATGGGACCTTCGCGCGAACAAGCGAAGATGATTCTCGTTGAGTTTGCAGATTTCCGCTGCATCCATTGCAAACTCGCGACAACTCCTATCAAAGCGTTTGCGCAAAGCCACCCAGACGTTCGTGTCGAATATTACTCATGGCCTCTCGACGGCGAGTGCAATACGTCGATCACGCAGAACAACGGCGCTTCCTGCCTCCTTGCCCGTGCCGTATGGTGTGCGCGAAAGAAAGCGGATAAAGGTTGGGAAGCTCACGAGAAAGTGTTCGAACGATTCGAAGACTGGAAAACTGCAGAAGCAGTTCGGAGTTCCCTCGACAGCTTAGCTGGTCAAATCGGAATGCCTGCTGAAGACTTGAAAACTTGTGCAGATTCCGACGAAGCAAAAGCCGCGATTACCGCACAAGCGCGACTCGGGACATCGCTGAATCTTCGTGGGACGCCATCGATTTATGTGAATGGAAAACTGTTGCCGGCCGGAACTTCAATTCCTGTGCTGAACGCCGTCCACGAAACGTTTCGTTAAACTAAAGCTTGAACTTATCGAACAGCATATCCACAAGGCTCGACATCGCAGAATCAACGACGACGTTGAGCGACGGAAAGACTCCGTTGGTCAGCTCGGCAATGACCATGAAAATCAGCAGTGCGCAAACGCACCAGCACATGGCCCACACAACCCACACGGTTGAGCGATTGTCTTCCATGCGAACTTCGCTCTCGATGGCTTCGATTTTCTCAAGTGTTGCTTTAAGATCTTCGAAGTGCAGCAGCGCTCGTTCGAAGAGTTCTTTTTGTTTCGACATATGAAGCGCGTTCCAACCAGGAAAATTTCGTTTTGCCTGAATCGCGTTTATCAGCTCAATTGAATACTGAGAATATCTCTCGGACCGCACTTTGAATTGAGGGTATTCGGGTTTCGATTCGAGCGCGAGCCCGACTTCTTGGATCGCCTTCTCGTAACGTTCTTCAGTTACGTGAGTCAGAATCGCGTTCCGCAACTGGCCTTTGCCAGCCGAACTTCGAGCGCTCGTGCGCATTTTCGAAGTCATGGCTTGAATGACGTCGGCTGCCGCTACTTTCTCGACGAGCGCGACGGAATCTGATTTTACCGCTGGAAGACCCATGCTTTCTCATCGGATTGAACCCTCCCCGCCTTGACTGACGTCCAGGATCAAGACGGGGGACTGGACCATAGGCCTGGCACTTCATAAACTTAAGTCCTGAAATTTGACCGAACTCTCTCGACTTGAGACGCTATAGACAAGAGCTCTTCAAGGATGAAGAGGAGGCCAATTTGGACGTTGAATCAATACCTTTGCCTACCGATGTTCCGCCACCACCGCAACTGCGCGATGTACCTGCGCGGATCATGCACTCGGCGACAGTCGAAACATTGATCGATCACGCAGACGATTTGTCGAGCCGACTTAAGGTTCACATCCGTCGAAATGGTCAGCTCGAAGGACAGCTCATCGAACTCGATGAGAAACTCGTCGAGAGCGAGATGTTCCGAAGAACGCTGATTTCGCAAATCGAAATTTTGCGTGAAAAAGACAAGGCGGTCGCTGACAAGCAGTCCGCACTTGAACAGAAGCTTCAACGTTCTAATGAAGAACTCGATCTTTCGCGACTTGAGTCGCAAGAGTTGGGTCGTCGCAGTCGTGAACTTCAGATTTCGAACACGCGTGCGTGGGCTTACCGCCGACGTATCAAGCGTTGGGTGAAACCTGGCTTTCTAAGTCGCGAACAAGCCGTTAAGGCTCTCGAGTCTAAAGCCTTGGCGCTCGACGCCGACGTCTTAAGACTTTCGGGAATCGTCACAAATCTGCGCGAAGAACTTTCGTTTCAAAAGTCCGAAAGCGATCGTCGAAATACGACGGCCGAACGCGATCGTTCGCGTCTGGTCGAGCAGTATGAAAAACGCGTTTCTCAGACCGAGGGCGACAACGCCCGTCTTTCGAACGAACTCGCACGAGCCGTTGAACGAGTGTCTGTCCTGGACCACGCTACTCACGAGAGTGCGCGTGCGAACAACGAACGAGTGTTTTTCGAAAGACGTGCCGAAGAACTCGAAGCTCGACTCAAAACCGAGACCGAAAGACTTCGCGGATCACTTGATGACATGGCTGCAGAATGTGCGGCCCTTCGCGCATCCGTTGAAACGGCAAGAAAGCTTCGCGAAGATGCCGATCAGGCACGCCAAGCTTCTGAAGAAATGCGATCCCGGTCTGAAGCGCAGCTGAAGAGTCTGCGCGATATTTGGCAAGAGAGCAGCGTGCGTCTGCAGATGCTCGAGAGTCAGAATGAAGCGCTCGAAAAGATCAATGGCGAGCTTTCAAGACGTTTGACCGACAATCGTACGCAAGACCGCGTTCGTTTGAACGACGATGCCTTGGGTCGAATTGGTTTCATTCAAGAAAAAGATGCACGAGCGGAAAAGATCAAGAAACTCGATCTGATTCTCTCGGATCTAGAGATGAAAGCCTTCGGGATTCACCCTTCGGCGGACAAGTCGCCGTCTTGATCTAAATGCGGCTGATCGACAGCGTCGACGGCCGCAAATTCTTCGGCAAAATGGAGACTGACGCTAGGTGCTGGCATGATGTCTGCAGTTTGTATGAACTCGACTTTGTAACTCTCGACACCACTCGCTTCATTCACCAAACAAGGACGGCGGCCGAGCGGTGTTGCCGACAAAATCTGGCGGAAGTCGTTTCGCACTTCACAAAAACGGACATCGCTTCCCGCTGATTTAGTCAGATCATTAAGGCTTTCGAGAAACGGTCGAAGCCCCGTCGAGCCAATGAAAGATAAATGTTCGAAATTGAAAAGCACGGGTCTGCCGCCAAGCGGGCCGCGACACGCCTGTCGAAATAGGTCGACCGACTCGGCATCAATTTGGCCACTCAGGTGAACAATCAGAATTTCTTTTTGAGCACCAGGCGAGAGAATGACGTGTTTTCTAAATGTAGCTTTCATCCCTTTATAGTGACGAATCGGTGCCGACTCGTCATCTCCGTCTAGGACCAGATTTAGCTATGTCACAAGCCTCGAAGCTCGACGCTTGTCTTGGCCGATTGATACTCTGTGACTCACGCTATGGAATTTTTGAAGGTTTTGAAAAAACGCCTTTCGTTTTTGGCATCTCCGATGACGATTGGCATCATCATAACCGCGGCAATGACGTGGCTCGGTCTCGGTTTCTATTCGAATCAACATCGACTCAAGGATGTCGACGGCAGTTCGATCTTAGGGATTCTTGAAGAGATTCACAGGAAGACGATCGACTTTCGTTTTCTAAACCGCGGCGAGTTTCACGGTAGTCCCCGCGTCGCTATCTTAGCAATCGACGATGCTTCCATCGAACGCGAAGGCCGTTGGCCATGGCCACGTGAAAAAATCGGCCGGATGATCGAAAACGCGGTCGATGGCGGAGCCAAAGTAGTCGCATTCGACGTGGTCTTTTCCGAGGCAGATCAAAACTCGTCGAGCCGAACACTTTCCAAACTGAAAATTGATTTGGGAAAAATGGAATCTGGCGGAAAGAAATCGTCCGGAAGTTCACTTTCCCCTGCAGTCGCAGCTCTGCTTGATCGAGAAATCGAAGCCAACAACTCGGACAAAAAATTCGCGAGCACGGTCGGCCTCTATAACGACGCCGTCGTCATGGGTACTTACTACGATACGGAAACTCATAACGTCGGCGAGGCTTTGAATCCGTTAAGGGATTACTGCATTGATGCGCAGTACGGTCGCTCGTTCGAGAAAAAATACTGGGACAAGGAAGAGATTTTTCCCAGCGTCATCGATCCTACGCACAACGTTGAAGGTGCGAATCGTCCGCCAAGTGAAATGCTCGACCGAATCGCAGACCATATCACGGGTCTCGAAGTTCAGAAGGCCGGACAGTGGTTTGAAGCGAACGTTTCTGCCTCCAGTGCCATCGTCGAAACTCTTCGAAATTTAGATGTTCCTCTACCATCCGAAATTGTTCCTCTTCTTTTCGTTTGGGCGAACATAGGCGACGAGCAAAGTCTCTTCGATATTTTGAGCGCAGAAGCTTCGACGAAACAATTCGCGAACCGCCCTATGATTTTGCAGATTTTCTCTGCTGTTTTGCGATCGCTGACGACCCGACAAATTGCAGACGTGCGACAAGCCATTGCAAGAGCCGATGCAACTTATTGTCAGCGCTTCCTCACTGAGAACGACGAGCTTCTCGATCAAGCAAAGTTGTATCAGGGAGTTGAACAGCCAAGGGAAGTGCTCGACGAACTGTGGCAGGCGCAGGGTCTCGAACCGCTCTGGGACAAACTCGTCGCTGAAAAAAAATACCCGCCTATGCCATTGAAGGCAGCAATATCTAGTTGGAGGAATTCAGCACTTTATAATCCAATCGAGGTATTTGAAAAGGCGTGGATAAGTGTTCCCGAAGTTGCAGCCACGACAAAGCACACTGGCTACTTTAATGCTGCTCTAGATCCGGACGGAACCGTTCGTCGTTCGCGCCTGATCGCGCGTCGGGGGCACGTTTATATTCCGTCGCTTGCACTAAAAGCATTTCTGCTCGAACGCAAACTCGGAGTCCGTTTTAAAATCGACAGAGATGTCAGCCGCAGCGATCGCGAACGAAGCGCAATTCAGAGTGTCGAATTTTTAAAGACCGACGGAACACCGCTGTTTACGGCCCCGGTCGACGCTCATGGACGCTTAATGATAAATTACGCGGGACCTCAACAGATGTTCGAGTATGTCAGCGCTTCGTCGCTACTTTCGACAGATGCCGATCTTTTAGTTTCCTTCCATCCCGTTGGTGGAGGAAGCGGCGCAACCGCGACAAAAAAAGTAGAACGCAAAGAATTTTTGAAGGACAAATTGCTTATCGTTGGCGCAACATCCATCGGTGTCTACGACTTGCGACAAACTCCCTTCGAAGAAAACTATCCAGGAGTCGAAACACACGCGAATGTTCTCTCAAATCTTTTGACTGAAGAATCACGAGCGCGAGGCGAACCGGTCGACTCAAAACAACCAGGATTTCTACGAATTCACCCGCTTGAAGAAAAAGCGATGTGGGCGATCTTGCTGGTCGGCGGAATTT
>JAYSYF010000134.1:0-5325 GCA_043716655.1 Bdellovibrionales bacterium
TTCTCCACGCGGCGCGTGGAGAAAAGTCGACGGGCACTGATGACTAGATTTTAGTACGGACGAACTGCCTGATAAGAATCAATGAGCCGGCGCAAACGATGAGTAGGCTTATCGCCATCGAAATAGTGACCATGCCGAAACTTGGGCCACGTGGGTCTGCCCGGAACGTTTCCATGATCAGGCGACCCAAGCCGTGCAGCACAAGCCAAAGCGCGACGATCGTTCCGCTCGGCATCTTTCGATTGCCAAACAGAGTCGGCTTCTTCTCCAACCACAATAAAAAGACTCCGACCACGAGTTCCCAGATGACCGCGAAACCTTGCGTCGGAAAACGGTAAAAAGATCCGTGCCATTCACAGACACGACCGAAACAACAGCCAGTAAGAACGCACGCAAATCTTCCGCCCGCGTATCCGATGGCAGTAACGGGCGCGAAAAAGTCGAGCCAACGTAAAACGTTTCTGTCTTTTCTTAAGCGAAGGAAAATCCAAATGGCGACGGCAGCGCCGAGGGCGCCTCCATACCAAACAAATCCACCGGACATGATATCGAATACGAGAGTGGGGTGTTCGATATAGTACGCCGGTTCTTCCCAGAAGATGTGCAATAAGCGCGAGCCAAGAAATCCGCCGGCAAGGGCTGCAATGAAAATATCGAGTGCGCGACTGGGAGACAGACCGCGCTTTTCGGCGCGTTTCGGAATCCAAAATGCGCAAAGGCAAAGAACAAAGCTGATAACGAAAAAGTAGCTTTGAATTCTAAAGTCGCCCAACTCAATCCACGGGAAGAAGCCCGATGTTGAAATCGCGCTCGACTCGTTCACGTCGTGCGAGGACCGTCGGACGAAGGACCGTCGGACGAAGGACCGTCACTTGTCGTTTCTGCTGGTGAGCCAGCCTTAGTCGCTGGTGCTGTTTTTTTAATTCGTGTGAGCTCAAGGAATAAGAGCACCGAAACGCCGACAACAATCGCGCTGTCGGCAACGTTGAATGCCGGCCAGGTATAAAACTTCTGAAAATGAAAATCGAGAAAGTCGATGACGTATCGAAACCGAATACGATCGATGTAATTTCCGATAGCTCCGCCGAAGACCAACGACAGTGAAACGATTGTCCATCGGTCGACTTCCGCCACAGTTCGCAAGATTGCGAGAATAATTAAAAGAGCGACAGGCGGCATCGACAGAAAGAAGAACTCACGAAAAGTCTGATGGCTCTCCGCTAAGAAACCGAACGCTGCGCCGTAGTTGCGGACGTAAGTAAGATTGAAAAAGCCTGCGATGACTTCGACTGACTCGTGCAATTGAAAATGAGTATGCACATACATCTTCGTTGCTTGGTCGACCGTCACGATGGCGCCGGCAATCGCTGCGAGAATGAGATATTTTAGTTTCACTTGAGTCCTCTCAGTTCAGCGCTTTTGAGCATTTCGGACAAACCGTCGGATATTTTGGATCCGAACCGATCTCGGTGCTCCAATACCAACAACGTTCGCACTTTGCGCCTTCTGCGTGCACGGCCTTTACTTCAAACTGTCCCATGCTGATAGATACTTGGGAAACAATAAAAAACTCTGGGAGCAAGCTCTCGTACTTCTTCAAGTACTCCGACTTTGTTCCATCCGCCTTCAAAATGACTTTTGCATCGAGTCCCGAACCTATGCTTTTGGTCTGGCGCAGCTCTTCGAGCTTTTTGGTCACTTCGGACCTGACAGAAAACAGTTCCGCGATCTCACCCTTGAGTGAATCGTTCACCCATTTGGCATTGGGCTTTGGGAATTCAGTCAGGAATACGCTTTCGACCTTCGTTCCGGGTAAGTATCCGTAAACTTCTTCAGCAAGGAAGGAAGTGATCGGAGCCATCACACGAACGAGCGTTTCTGCAATCGTGTAAACTGCTGTCTGCGCCGAACGGCGTTCAATGCCATCCTTTTTAAAGGTGTAAAGGCGATCTTTCAGCATGTCGAGGTAGCCGGCAGACAACGCAACGGTGAAGTACTGAGTCAACGCGTGATAGACCTTATAGAATTCATAACCGTCGTAACTAGTCTTCGCTTCATTGACCAAATCGTTCAGTCGACCCAGCGCCCACTGATCAAGGACCGTCATTTTTTCGTATGGAACCGAATCCTTCGACGGATCGAAATCGGAAATGTTGCCGAGGAAGAAACGCATCGTGTTTCTGAAGCGACGATACGTTTCGGTGACGCGATCGAAACTCTCTTGGCCGGCCGCCATGTCTTGCGAGAAGTCGACGAATGAACACCAAAGTCGCAAAATTTCTGCGCCTGACTTTTTCGTCATCTCGGAAGGGCTCAATGCATTGCCAAGCGACTTCGACATTTTTTTACCGTCGGCGTCGTTTACGAATGCGTTAGTGACCAAAGCTTTGAACGGCGCTTTGCCTTCCGTCGCCATCGACGCGAGCAGTGACGTTTGGAACCAACCGCGATGTTGATCGCTTCCTTCGAGATAAATATCAGCTGGATACTCCATGCCCTCGCGACGCTTTTGCACCGCTGACCAAGCGACTCCTGAATCGAACCACACATCGAGAATATCGGCGCCACGCTTGAAGTCGGATTTTCCGCAGCGTGAGCAAGGCAGCGCTTTCCCGCTCTTGTCCTTCATGAAATGCGATTCTGGATGAGCGTGATAGGCTTCGATGCCGCCTTCTTTTTCAATCGCGTCAGCGACGCGATCCATGACATCGGCATCCGCCATCATGTTTTTGCACGATAGACATTCGAAGACTGGGATCGGTACTCCCCAGGTGCGCTGACGAGACAAACACCAATCCGGACGGTTTTCGATCATCGCGCGCAGACGTGCTTCGCCCCAGGCGGGAACAAATTTGATTTTCTCGATTTCTTTGAGCGCGCGGGCACGCATTTGTGCCGCATCTTTTGAAACGAGGCGACCGCTGTCGTCTTTTGTTCCTTCGACGAGGTCCATTCCCAAAAACCACTGCGGCGTCGCTCGGAAGATCAATGGAGTTTTCGAGCGCCAGTTGTGAGGGTATTGGTGGACGAACTCTTTGAACGATAAGAGTGTTCCGATATCGCGTAGTCGTTGAACGACTAACGGATTCGCGTCCCAGATTTTCGTTCCCAGATATTCAGGAACTTCATCGGTGTATTTTCCCGCATTGTCGATCGGCGAGAACGGTTTGATACCATACTGAAGTGAGACCCGGTAATCGTCGAGACCATGTCCTGGTGCCGTGTGAACGGCGCCAGTACCCGCGTCCATCGTTACGTGCGAACCCAACATGATCAGCGAGTTGCGATCGTAGAACGGGTGACGTGCGTTCAGCTTATCGAACTTGCTGCCGATAGCGATAGTTCCAGTTGGAGTCAGCGTCAGTCCTGTTTCGTTCTCAACCGATTCTTTCAAACCGTTCGCCAGAATTAAAATACGATCTCCGGCATCGAAGAATCCGTATTCGAAGCCAGCGTTGAGTGTCAGACCGAGATTCGCCGGGAGTGTCCAGGGCGTCGTCGTCCACACTGCAAATCCGACCGGTTTTTTGAAGGTACCGAATTTCTTCGCTCCCTCAGTAAAATCCATGACGAAATAAATAGAAGGAGATTTGTGCTCGGCATATTCAACTTCGGCTTCAGCCAACGCCGTTTGCAAAGTCGGGCACCAGTACACAGGTTTTTCGCCGCGATACAACGTTCCCTTGCGAAGTGCGCGTGCAAGAACTCGAACTTCTTCGGCTTCGTATTCAGGCGCCATCGTCAGATAAGGATTTTCCCAGTCGGCCATGACTCCGAGTCGACGGAATTGTTCTCCTTGATGCGCAACCCACTTCGAAGCTTCTTCGCGACAAAGCGCGCGAACCTCGGTGTCCGATTTTTCTTTTCGTTTCGCGCCGAGCGCTTTTGTGACGTTCATCTCGATCGGCAGACCGTGACAGTCCCAACCCGGAATAAAGGTCGCGGCGAAACCCGCCATGTTGCGATACTTAATCGTGAAATCTTTGAGGCACTTATTTAGAACGTGACCCATGTGCAGGCTGCCGTTTGCGTAAGGCGGGCCATCGGGCATTGTGAAAATCGTGCGCCCTTTGTTCTTAGCTAACAGCTTTTTGTAAATCTGCTTCTTATCCCAATCCGCAATCATTAGCGGTTCGCGCTCTGGAAGATTCGCTTTCATTGGGAAATCAGTTTGCGGAAGCTGGATAGTTTCTTTCATGGGGCCTCGTTAATTAACCGACAGCCTAGCACGAGGCGTCTCAGTCGAGAAGCGGCTTGAGGCGGCGATAACCTAACGAAATGAGCACATTGAGCGCTTCTGCCTCGCTCGAGAGATTCAATTTCTCGCGTACTTCCGCAAGAATCGCCTGCGTTTTGCCGGCGGGAGTGTCGATCGCGCCAGAATTGAGCATCGGAGCTTGTGCGGCCGCAACCTGCGGCGCCGATTGCGCCGAAGGATACGTCATAGGGTGATGCGACTGCATAATCGGTTGCGGAGCTGGCAAGGGCGTATGAATCGTCGCCTGCGCTGTCGGTCCGTCGAACTGACGCAAGGCTTCATTGATCTGACGAAGATCCGAAATGAAAGTTTGTCCGCTGACCGGAGCTTCAGTCTCGATGCGAGCATTTTCTGGTCGCGCTGAATCGGTTCGCTCGGACTGACGAATTGAATCAGTCGTCCGCGTTATTTCTGTCGTTCGGATCATTTCCGGTCGACCACTCGATCGGTAATAGAGTGTCATAAGACGGTCGGGATCGGACGCTTGTTTGCGAATATGCTCTGGCTGGTTCACGAGCCAGTTGAAAGCAGCTTGCAGATCTCCGCGGCCATAAGTTCCAGCGGGCGAAGCGGTGCCGCCAGAATGACCGCCGGGGCCCTGGTTATGATTTTGGCCCAGATGTGGTCCGAATATCGACATAAGGGCGGGACGTTAACGATGTGCCGCTCATTCACTCAAGAAAAAACAGGCTTTGATTAAGTTTTAGGCATGAAAATATCAGGGGAGAAAAAGTTGCGGACTGAGTCGAAACACGGACGATCTGAAACCAGTCGTTACATCATCGCAGCATTTTTATCGGTCTTGTTGACGAACACTTTCCTCCACCTCGGCGCTGCTCACGCGGTCGTTCCTAAGTCGAAAGCTAAGTTAGTTTCATTCGATTCTGCAGCTTTCGATCGAGCCCGCGACTTGATCAAGGAGAAAAAATCACTGAAGGGCCGCACCGAATCTTCGATCGTCGAATATTTTCAAGAGCATCCCGAGTCGCTCAAGCACGATATTGAAAAAATCGTTCTCGAATTAAATGCGCAACCCAAAGTCGTCGACACTACGAAACATGTGCGAC
>JAYSYF010000135.1:0-15979 GCA_043716655.1 Bdellovibrionales bacterium
AGTCTTGATCGCCAAGGCGAAAAGTCGGCGCAGAATTTAATCGACAGCATGACGGCCTCGAAGCAGACAACGCTCGCGCGTGTAATCTTCGCACTCGGAATTCGACACGTCGGCGAAACAACCGCAAAATCTTTGGCGAGCTATTTTGGAAACGCCGAAGCTTTCCTAGCCGCAACCGAAGAATCGTTGGTCGCCGTTCCAGATGTCGGCGAAACGATGGCGGTCTCTATTTCTCACGCTCTCGAGCGCGGTTACATTCGCGACGAGTTTGCACGATTGCAGAAGTTGGGCGTCGTTATCGAAGTTGCGAAGAAGAAAGCGACGGGCGGTTCACTTGGCGGAAAAAAGTATGTGATCACCGGAACTCTTCCGCTCGGCCGCGACGAAGTGAAAGACATGATCGAAGCGAACGGTGGAGTCGTCCTCAGCGGCGTTAGCAAAAAAACGGATTACCTTCTCGCCGGCGAAGAAGCCGGTTCCAAAATTCAAAAGGCCACCGAGCTTGGCGTTGCCGTCATCGACTGGGTGACATTCCAAGCGCATTTGGCCAACTAGATGAATTTAAAGTGCTGACCAAGCTGTCTGCAGGCACTCGGCGTACTTGAATGTATCGAACAGCTTCTGAGTTTTGTGTTCAGTTGAATCGTTGACCCAATAGCTATTGCTGACAAAGTCATTTGGGATCACAAGGTTCGCCTCTTTCAGCGATTCCGGAATACTCATGCAGTCGTCGACACCCCAGTTGTTGATCGAGCACGTCTTTCCTCCCGACATCACGATTTCAAAGTGCGGAAGCGACATTTCCATTTTTACTCGAACGTTGACCGATTTCCCTTTTGCGTTCGTCACGACGGAAGCACTGATCGTGTGGCGATCTGGGTAGTAATAATCAGTTTCGGTTTTGAAGTTTATGTCGATCGTCCGTTTGATCGAGTTTGTTGGAGTCGTCCATTCGTCAAAAGTCATCTTTGCCGAGCTTTGCGGGTACCACGATGTGGTTTTCGTCCATGCCATGGTGTCGCCATCTTCGCGTTCGTTGTTCATGGCGGTTCCGCGCAGAACCAACGTCGAATTTGGTGCAGTGGCCACAAACGAAACAAGACTCTCTTCGGCCATGCATGTATTCACGATTTTAGAAATAGTAGCGCCATCCATCGGCTTACTTAAATCGAGCGGAATAACGGCGCCCGGAGCGATCTGTGCGTTTGCTGCGCTCGCCATTAGGGCGATCGAAGCGATCAAAACGAAACGACTGATTGAACCCATCATGCTGATTTCCCCTCGGTGAATTGCGCTCAAAAAAAATGCGACAGCCACACGCCAGAGGCGCGTGAGTCGCATTTCTAAATTTAGATTATTTGCGTAATCGACTACAGGTGGTCGATTACGATGTCGCGAGCCATGACTGTCTTGCGACCATCTGCCTTCGCGCTTTCGATTCCCTTTTGGCAAAGGCGCTCGATTGCTTTCGATAAAACGTCGACCGTTTCGCTCGAAGTATTGCAGTCGCCTTTTTCTTTGATCAACTTTTTAACTTTGCTCGTAACTACGAGAACATCCGCCATGGTGACGACTCCTTAAATGATCCAGTGAACTGGAATACATGAACTTCGCTCGGCAAAACTATCAGCCTTGCCGACTCCATCTCGATCCTAGTTGATTTTAAAACGCGTAGACAAGGCCCAAAGGCATTCGCGCTGCATTATTATGGGGGAGTTTCCGGAAGCGTGCTTGGAAGCTGGCGCTTGCGCTCGACGAGGCGCACCACAAGGATCGAAATTTCGTAAAAAAACGCGAGTGGAATCAACAGCATGAGCATGCTGAGCACGTCGGGTGGCGTAATCACCGCCGAAATGGTCGCAAGGGCGACAATCGCATAACGCCGCTTCTCCCGCAGAGTCTTGCTCGAGACGAGTCCAAGGACGCCTAAAATAACCAGTATCAGTGGCAGCTCGAACGCGGCTCCGAAAACCAAAACCATTCCAGAAAAGAACGACATGTACTCGGTAATCATGATCAGCGGTTTATCGACTGTGCCACCGAAGTTGAAAAGAAAGTTGAACGCCATTGGCAGAACCAGGAAGTACGCGAAGCTTACGCCCATGAGGAAAAGTCCGATGCCCGCAGAGATAAATGCGAGCGAGTACTTTTTTTCGTGAGCATACAGTCCTGGCGAGACGAACATCCACACTTGGTAAACCCAAGCTGGACACGCCATGATGACTCCGGCAACCGCCGCAAGTTTCATGTGCGCAACGAATTTATCCATTGGGTTCGTAAAGTTGAGTCCGCCCTCAGTCAGATATTTCGCGACGGGTTGTCGGATGACGTCGAACAATTCTTCGTGAAACCAAAAACAAATGACCGTTGTTATTGCGATCGCATATGCCGACTTAATCAGTCGATCGCGAAGCTCAGTCAAATGGTCGACGAGCGAGAATCCATCGTCGGGTCCGCGCGTTTCCTTCAAGTGTTTTCTCCACCAGTAGGCTTTTTCAAATCATCGATAGGCGGAGCAACCTTTGTCTCGGCATCTGTCGCCACAGGCGGCAACCCGGCCAAGGGATCGTAAGGTTCTTCCACATAAGGTTTCCAGTTACCAGGATGCGGCGGAAGATCGGCGATCGGTACAGGTGCGTGAATCGCTGGATCGCGCGGTATGGCGGCGGCAACGGGTTTCGCGTCTGGAGATTTCGTCGGCGGATTTTGAATCGAGCGACCGATGTCTTGAGCTTCGCTCGTCAGGTCATCGGTCACTTTACGAATCGCACGATCTGTTTCATCGCGAACGCTTGCGACTGTCGAAGTCACTTCACCAACAGTCTTTTTGATTTCGCCAAGCAGCTTGCCGACAGCGCGTGCGACTTCTGGCAATTGCTTGGGGCCAATCGCAATAAGCGCGATTGCCGCGAGCATAATCATCTCTCCGAAACCGATGTCGAACATGACATCCAGCATAGACCTGTGACGGTGGTGGGACTACTGTTTTGTAGGCTTTTTTAAATCGGACAAGGGTACGGCGATCAGGCCACGCTCGAGCAAGCGTTCGCGCGCAAAATCGGAACCCGTTTTTGCGTACGTCTCGTAGAGACGCATGATGTTTGCCTCATCTTGAATTCTTGCTTGAGCAGAAATGGTCGCGAGGATTTCGGAAAACGCGACAAATTTTGCTGCGTACTCGCGGTACACTTTTGCGGTGGTGTCTTCACGACTGTGATCGGCGAGAACGCCATAAGCGCTGACGCCCATCTCTGCGTAGTAATCTATATCCACGACTTTTCGCTGCAGGGAATCGCTGAAGAAACCGGTGATATATAGCGCGCGATCCGCCATCTTCTTCAGCATGCCGGCGCGCTGGTTCGGTTCCGCATTCATCGCCTTCAAAAATGTTTCAGCTAGCGTTGAACGGCTGCGACGGCCCTGCTCATCGACTTCGTCGAAAAGGTTTCCAGCGGGCACATAATATTCGAGGAGTTTTACAAGGTACGAACGTGCGGAAGGGAATGTGGAAAAACGACGTTCGACAAACGCGGATTCGACCGCCTCGACGAAGAAATCATCCGTCGTAATAAGAACTGAATCTGAATCAGACTTGTTCTGTTTGTTGCCCATGCCGCCTTCCTTATTGTACGTCCTGTTTCTCCAAAAGTGCGAGGCGCCTAGACCTCTGCGTCTCAATTTGATCCGTTGACGGTCATCAGAGCTGGACCTACGGTTTAGCGTGGCTCAAGTCATTCTTCTCACTGATGTAACTCAAGGGAAAACCGCTCCGGGATGGGGACGGGCGATTGGCGCCTATGTTCTTGCGTCTTAGGCCCGTCGAGCTGGTTTCAGCACAGTTGTTATCGATAATTTTACGAGGCTAGAGAACGTCGAAGAAATTTTGCGTTCGGCGATCGGTCCGGAAACTATTTTTGTCGGTCTGTCGGGCACCTTCTTGAGTAAGGACGATCAGCTCGAGTCACTTTTAGACGAAGCCGAACTTCCAGAATATGGCAGCGGCTTTTTATGGTGCGACACACTGTCCGAGTTAGCAGATTTCATCGCGATGGTTCGCGCCATCATTCGAGACCGCGGAGCAGACACAAATACGCCTGTGGTCTTGGGCGGCACCAAAGCGTTATTTGCACTTCAATCAGACGAAATGCGTCCCCTTTTCGATTTTTACGTCGTCGGCAAAGGCGAATCTTTTTTTGTCGACATGCTGCAAGTTCTCTCAGCCCGCAAACCGGTTCCGTTCAAAGAACACAATGGCGGCCGTTTCACTCACGAAGGTTTGTTCGCCAAGACAACCGATACGATCGAAAGTTTACTGTAGGAAAAGTCAGACGCTTTGTTGCCAAGCGAAGGTCTTCCGATCGAAATCTCTAAGGGCTGCCTGTATAATTGCAAATTTTGTTAATATGAAAAACAGGGAAGCCTGCGCCAAAACGTTGAGGCTCTCAAAGCGGAGTTCGTTCGAAATTACGAAAAATTTGGAGTGGCTCGTTATACTTTCAGTGACGACTGCTTCAACGACACACGTCCGAAAGTTGAAGAGATCTGCAATGCCATCTTGAGCCTACCGTTTAAAATCGAGTGGGTCTCGTATGCAAGAGTCGACATCGCCTGCAAATTCCCCCACACCTTGGACTTGATGATCGAGTCCGGCTGTCGCGGAATTTTTTGGGGTCTCGAAACGTTCAACCACAAGATCGGGCGAGAGATTGGTAAGGGAACAGACCCGGCTTTGGTTAAGCAGATGCTGATCGACGCTCGCGCAAAATATGGCGATCGATGTATCATGATGGGTTCTTTTATTGTCGGGCTACCAGGAGAAACCGAAGCGAGTATTCGCGAAACCTTCGACTGGATTGTCGAGGCGCGAGTGCTCGACATCGTGTATGCGCCGGTTTTATCGGTACGGCCTTATTCGGAACGGCTTGATAAAGCGGTGGTCGACTATGCCGACTTCTCGAGAAACCCGACAAAGTACGGATTCACGAAAGTTGAATTTGATCCTCATACGTACTGGGAACACGACACCATGAATAGGCCGCGCGCCTTTGAACTGCGTTCGGAATTGATCGATCAAATTCGAAGCGTCGGCATTTCGAACAGCTTTATCACTTCTATTTTTCAGTATCCCCATTTGCGAGATCTGGGAATGAGTCATGAGGATATCGTACACGGGATTCGACACGCTCGACGAAACGATCCACTTCATCGGCAGGTGTTAGCCGATCAACGGCGTGGGTTTTCAAATTACGGTTCGCGAGTCTTAAACTATCTTGAAGCTGTTGATTCTGACTTTCGAACGGCCTTGCGAACCTGAACAATCAGCGCGTCTTCGAGATCTTCGATCAGATTACCAAGTTTTTTCCTATGCAGACCGAACTGCTTTCGAACCGGGTCGCTCATGAAACTTGCGAAGACACTGATCAGCGTTAGTAAAAATCCCACGGCGGCAGTCGCGACAACTAGTTGAAAGCCAGTCGGCTGCGGTGGGAAAATACTGTAAAAGCCTGATCCAATTTCTTTACCTAGAAAGAAATCGGATGCCGCACGATCACGCGCGAAACTTCGCGCGATTCGATCGCCCATTCCAAGAACACCAATGCTGCGATCTCCGAAGAATGCCCAGCCCGTCGCAAACGTCAGCAGTGTACTGATCACGTCCGAAATGACAGCTTGATGGGTCGTATATTTCGCAACGTGTTTTTTGAACGTCGCTTCGATGTGCAGGTTCTCGAGTGAGATCTTTCTGGTAGCAAGACTCTCGAGCAGCCCGGGATAATTCTTTAAGTCTTTCATGAACGCTTCCGCATCCAAGACTTCCGAGAGAACCATCTTTTCAACGTCGAATTGGTAACGCGTTTTTACACCCGAAGGAACTTTGCCTAGCGGATGTGTCTGCTTTTCCCATTCGGTTTTCTCGAACACTTCGGCGATCTTTTTCAACGAAAGATACGGAATTGACCAAAGTGCGTTCAATGGATGCGAGAGCATATCTAGGAGAACAGATTTTTTTTGAAGTGCGTACGTCTCCTGAAACGAGAAGTGCCGGTCCACGAATTCCGGCACGAGGGCGCGACGCGAAGTCATATAGCGGTCAATGCAGTCGTCGAACGCGCCCAAGATGAACGCGCTATTCTCGTCTGGCCCATCTTTAAGCGACTTCGCTTTACCGCCCACCGTTTACTTCCAGGGAACTGACGGGCCGGCCGCGACAAGCACTGGCGCGCGCGACAAGATATCGCGTATCAGTTTTCGGACGTCTTCGGCTTTTACGGCGCGAAGTTTCTCGGCGTACGAGAAAACTTCTTCGGCCGGTAAGTCGTAGATCTCGTTGAACAGAATCGTTGAAGAAACCGATGCAGCTTTCTGAAGACCAAGATCATGACTGCCGATCAAATATCGGACGGCGCGATCCATTTCGATTTCTGGAATCAGTGTGTCCTCGAGCTTTTTGAATTCTTCGCGAAGCATCCGAATCGCAGTTTCGCCTTTTTCTGGCGCACAACCTATCGAAGCACCGAAGTATCCCGAATCAACACCTTCCATCGACATTGGTCCGACGCTATAGGCGAGAGATTTCTTATCGCGAAGTTCAATGAAGAGTCGGCCGCCCTGCCCAGCTAAAACCGCCTGTGCGATCTGCAAAGCATAACGACGAGAATCGTCCAGCGTGATGCCACCCCAACCGATCAGGATCTGCGTTTGCTCTTTTTTCGCCTCATGGAAGCGTTGCTCTTCTTTTTTCCCATGCCATCGATACGGCTGCTTCGCAAACTTAGAACGTTGATCTGCAAACGGCATTGTCGCTTTCTCAAGCGCTTCACACCACATGTCGAGATCGGCATCGCCTGTCAGGACGAAAACACCATCTTTCGGAGTCATCATTCGGCGACGCAATTCTTCAACGTCGCTTCGTTTTATTTTTGTCAGCGAGTGCTCGGTTCCCATCGGATCCTGAGCATACGGATGGCCCGCGAACATCGTTTCCATAAAGAGTCGACCGGCGATTTGGCCAGGGCGATCGGCGCGAGTCCGCAATGATTCGAGCATCATCGTTTTTTCGCGAAGTACAATTTCGTCCGTCATCTTCGGCTGGAAAACTGTGTCCATGAAAAGACCGCAGATTTCCTTTTCAGTCATCGACAACATCTGTGCCGAAACACCAGCTGTGTGACGACCGCCAAAAGCGCCAATTCCAGCAGCGAGGTTTTCGATTTTGCTCAGAAGTTGAATTTCGCCAAGTTTTTCTGTTCCCGCGATCCAAGTGCGACTCAAAAGCTCGGTCAAACCTTCTTGCCCAGGAGCTTCGAGGCGTGCGCCGCCTAAAAAGCCAATGCGTGCACTGACGACAGGAGTCGACTTCGTTCGGCGCGCGATCACTTTCAGACCGGAAGATAATTCCCGACGCTCGATCTCAACGATTGAGTCGGTTTTTGGCGTCCACGCGATCGCTTTCTTAATCGCTTTTTTCTTCGCCTTCTTTTTCGCTTTCTTTCCTGGCTTCGCTTTCAAAGCAAGGGCCCACTCATTTTGCAAATCATCGGCGAACTTTTGAAGTTCGAGAGTTAGCTTTTTCACGTCGAGCGCATTTGGCGCGAGGGCGACAACCTGCATTTTTTCTGGCGCAAAATATGACTTCGTCAACGCTCTCGCCTGATCGCTTGTGAAGCCGCGAACGCGCGCGAGGTATTTCTTAAATTCCGAAGGATCTCCTAGCAAAGTGGTCAGCGACCCAGTTTTGCGGGCCAAACCTTCTGCCGTTTCGAGACCATAGAATTCGGCGCTCTCGACATTCGTGATAGCCCGCTGAATCTCTTCCTGCTGAACAGGCGTGTAGAGAAGTCCAACGAGTTCTTTTTTGATCAAAGGCAGAGCTTCGCTCAACCGTGCTGGATTCAGATGTGCCGACACCGAGAAAAACCCTCGATCCTTTGGCGCAAAACATCCTGCGCCAATCGAAGTGACGCTATCCGAATCAATGCGGAGCGTGCGAACGAGGCGGCTTGCGTCGCCTTGACCGAAAATCGTAGACAATGTTTCGAGCGCAGCAATGTCTTTGTGTTTTGCGCTCGGAATTGGCCACGCCAAGAACAGTTGCAATTCTTGAACGTCAGTTTTTTCAACGACAACTTTGATTTTCGGTTTTTTCAAAACCGGCTCGGGTGCTCGCTTGACGGCGCGAACTCGCGAACCCGGCAACACCGAATACCTAGCAGCAACGCGCTTTTTCATATCGGCCGAGTCGAAGTCACCGCCGATCACAAGCACCATGTTTTTTGCCGAATAACGTTCCTTGAAATAGCGACGTAAAACTTTCGTCGAAACTCCCGAGACAACTTCGGGTCGACCGATCACTGGAAGACGATATGGGTGTTTCGCATAGAGCGACGAAAACAGAAGGCGGCTTCCCTTGCGCGACGGACTATCGTTTGTCCGTTTAATTTCTTCCAAAACAACTTCACGTTCAGCGTCGATTTCTTTCGCATCGAAAATCGGCGAGCCCATCATTTCGCTGACGACATCGAGCGCAGTATCTGCAAATTCACGAGAGATGTTCACGTAGAAAACGGTTTGGTCGAAGCTTGTCCACGCGTTCAGCTCCCCACCGGAAGCCTCAACCGTACGGGCGATTTCCCCTACGCCGAAATTCTTTGTTCCCTTGAAGACAAGGTGTTCGATGAAGTGGCTGATGCCCTCTTCCGCGTGCCGCTCGTCGGCCGAACCCGTCTTGACCCACATCTGCACCGACACGACCGGCGATTTCATTGAGGGAATTAAACGAACATCGAGTCCGTTTTTCAGTTTGAACTTAGATTCCTTGCTAACGGCGCGCTTTTGAGACATTCGGTGGCTCCATGAAACGTTTCGGCCTGTACGTGCACATCCCCTATTGTCTGCAGATTTGCACGTACTGCGATTTCGTAAAATTCGAGAGTCGCGATCTTCCTCCGAACGGTGAATACGTTTCGCTCCTGCAGCGCGAACTCCGAACACGTTCGGGCGCCTTAGGAACTCGTGAACTCACATCGATCTATTTCGGGGGAGGAACTCCGAGCCTCTTCTCTCCAGCAGAAATTCTATCTGTCCTTCAGGCTATTGCAACCGAGTCAGAAGGAAGACTTCGCATAGGAAAGAACGCCGAGATCACGCTTGAGATAAATCCAGGCACAATCACCGAGGCGTCGTTGGACGAATTTCTAAAGATAGGTGTGACGCGGTTCTCAGTCGGCGCCCAGACTTTCGACGAGGAACTTTTAAAAGTGACCGGACGCAAACATTCTGTGCCCGATACCGTCGCAACGCTCAAAATGTTAGCTGCTCGCAATTTAAATTATTCCTTCGATTTACTCTTTGGTTTGCCTCAGCAAAAACTCGAAGGCGTTGCGAAAGATGTCGCACGTGCGCTCGAGTTTGGGCCCTCCCACCTAAGCGCATACAACCTCACGGTTCCCTTGAAACATCCACTGAACGTCGGACGAGCGAGCGATGACGAGCAGGCTGAAATGTTCGAAATGATCGAACGTGATCTCGAAAAAGCAGGGATTTTTCGCTATGAAGTTTCAAATTTCGCAAAACCTGGTTTTGAATCTCAGCACAACCGGCTTTATTGGAGCGACACGGCCTATTGGGGCCTGGGTATCGGTTCACACTCGTACATTCCGAGCGGCGATGCTTCGCTTTCGAGTACGTCGGAACCATGGGGCGTTCGGTTTTGGAACCCAGCAACCATCGCGGCTTATCGCAGCGAACTTACCGGTGCTGAAGGTGCCCGCTTCTGGAGCAAACTGAAGTCAGAACGAATCGAGACCCTTCAGGTGCATGAGGCCTTAACTGATTTCACTCACACCGCCTTACGTAGCCAACTCGGCCTCAAGCGCCAAGCGGTGGTCGATAAGTTTGGAGAGAGCATTACCAGCCTCGTTTCTCTTCGTCTCAACGACCCGAAACTCGGTGATTTCGTGAAAGAGCATGCGGGAGCGTGGATCCTGACACGCAAAGGCCAAGCAATGGCGGATCGTGTGTTTGAAAGCGTCACTTTTCTCAAAGAAGACCTCGCAGTTTGACATTTTCTATAGCCGACCCATAATGCCCAAATGGCTGAAGACAACGATTCGAAAATTGAACAACCCAAGCGCTTTTCAGAGGATCCGGACATTACCGAGTCGGGCGTGGACGCGTCTGGACCCAAAGCCGAGACAGAAGACGATTGCCCCGCGCAACTAGCGAAAGTGCGCAGCGAATTTCTTTACCTTTATGCTGAGTTCGAAAATTACAAAAAAAACGCGATCAAAGAGCGATCAGATATTCGCAAATACGGTTCAGAACGTCTGGTTGTCGACTTGCTCGGCGTGCTCGACATTTTTGAAACCGCACTTGCACTCGACGCAACTCCTGAAAATATGGGGGCCTTTCGCAAAGGCATCGAGATGACGGCGAACGAGCTCAAGACGACACTTCAGCGACATGGAATCGAAGAGATTCCGGCATTGGGTGCACCCTTCAATCCCGCACATCATGAAGCACTGAGCAGCGAAGAAACGGCCGACCTCGCGCCGGGCCACGTTGCGCGAGTATTTAAGAAACCTTACAAGATGCATGAACGTGTCGTTCGACCTGGTCAGGTTGTCGTGGCGAAAGGTAAGAGTACTTAGCCGTGGCAAACAAGCGCGATTACTATGAAGTTCTTGGAGTAAAGCGAACTGCGACTCCTGATGAGCTGAAGAAAGCGTTTCGTAAGCTCGCTGTTCAATTTCACCCCGACAAGAATCAGGGCGATAAAAAATCTGAAGAGCGCTTCAAAGAAGCGAGCGAAGCTTACGAAATTTTAAGCGACGTGCAGAAACGCCAACAGTACGATCAGTTCGGTCATGGGTTCGCCGCGTTTTCCGGCGCAGGCGCTGGCGGACCATTCCGCGGCGGCAATCCGTACGGTGGTGCTGGGTACGGTGGTTACGAAGATCAAACCTTCAGTGGTTTTGGATCGTCAGGACCAGAATCATTTCAAGATATTTTCGGCGATATTTTTGGCGAAGCGTTTCGCGGGGGCGCGGGAGCACGTGGTCCACGACCAGGCGATCAAGGTCCGCGGGGTGGTTCGAAAACTCGTGGCGCGGATTTGCGATACACAATCACGATCACTTTCGAAGAAGCGGCGACTGGTACAGAAAAGACAATTAGCTTCGTTCGACAGCGCGGAGGTCGCGAGGAAACTGCAAAGCTCGCGATCACAATTCCATCTGGAGTAAAACCGGGCCAACGATTGAAACTTCGCGGCGAAGGCGACGCGCCTCCTGCGGGAAATCAGATGGGCGACCTTTACGTTATTGTAAACGTGGCTGAACACACTTTGTTCAAACGCGTTGAAAACGACGTGCATCTTGAAGTTCCCATGAATTTTGTCGACGCGGTGAATGGCGTCGTTATCGAAATTCCTACGCTCACAGGTAAGGCTTCACTTCGAATTCCGCCAGGAACTCCGTCAGGACAAATCTTCCGCCTGAAGGGCAAAGGTTTTCCTGCGGTCGGTCAGGGCGGCGCGGCAATGGGTGATCTGCTCGTCAAAGTTCTGATCGACGTGCCTCGTGACCTGACCGATGATCAGCGGGAACTTTTGAAGCGCTTTGCTTCCAGCGTTCGACCGGGTCCGATGGTGAAGTCGTTCCAAGAAAAAGTCGAACGCCTTAAAAAGAAATAGGCGCGCCGTTGGCGCGACAAATAGCGCAGAGGCCACGATGCGATTGAAGACGAAAACAGTTCTGCAAAGTCAGTTTCCAACTCGGAATCAAGGTCGCGTCCTTCGCCGCGCCATGATGGCCATCGCGTTCGGTGCTCTCGGGTTCTTAATGAGCTGCCAATCGGCGCCGACACGACGACAACCGACCAAGGCACCGCCTGTGGTCGAAAAAGATTTTAAGCAAGCGCGCACAGCACTCGACAAGGGCGATCAAAAAACAGCTCTTACTCGCTTGAAAAAAATTACGACGACGTCTCCTGAATCTGACCTCGCCGACGATGCAGCAATGATGATGGGTCAAATTTTCGAACGCGATCAGCAATGGAACGACGCCTTGAAAGCCTACCTCACCGTTGCCAATAGCGAAATCGCAAGCCCGCACGAAGGTGAAGCTTTAATCCGCGCTGCACGAATCAATCTGCGATTCAGCAAGTTCACTGAGGTTGCCGATCTCACAGAAAAGATTCGTCGCTCGTCGACTGCGACACCCGCACAAAAATTGGATGCCGAAGAACTTCGCGGCGAAGCTCTGCTTGCTGAAAACAAGGTCCTCGCGGCCATCGAACTTTATGTGACATTGGTCGACCAAACTCCCGATGAACGGCGCAAAGAAAAGTATCGAGTGGCTGCACAGGATTTACTCGATACGCGGTTGAGCGAAGATGACGTTCGTGAAGTGGCAGATCGCAGCGCCTTTGGTTTCTTGCGACCGACGGCCAAGTATCGAATGGGCCTTTCGTTCGCCGATCAGAGACAACTTTCGAAAGCTCGCTCGGCGTTTCAAGATGTAATCTCAATGGTTCCCGGAACCGAACTTGCGGAACGTGCGACAAATTTTATTACTCAAATCGATTCGCGCAGCCGTGTGAATTCGCAAATGATTGGCGCCATACTTCCGCTCAGCGGAAAACAACAGTCCGTTGGGTATCGCGCTCTTCGCGGTCTTCAACTCGGACTCGGAATTTATGGTCCGAGTAAGAAGAACTCGGGTTTCAAACTTGCTGTCATCGACAGCGAAGGAAATGGCGACATCGCACGCCGTGGCGTCGAACGTCTGGTGATTGAAGACAACGCCATCGCTGTGGTCGGTGGGCTTCTCTCTAAAACAGCGAGCGCCGAAGCGAGCAAAGCTCAGGAGTTCGGAATCCCGGCAATGATGATGGGTCAAAAAGCGGGCCTTACAGAAATCGGCGATTTTGTTTTTAGAAATGCACTCACGAGCCAAATGCAGGCTGAACGGCTCGCAGCCGTCGCGATCGAAAATCTTGGTCTCAAACGTTTTGCTATTTTATTTCCAAACGATCCATACGGAACCGAATTCGCGAACTTCTTCTGGGATGCGGTTCGCATTCGCGGCGGAAGCATCACCGCTGTTCAATCCTACGATCCCAAAGAAACTGATTTCCGCACTTACGTTCAACGTCTTGTCGGAAATTATTATGTCGAAGATCGCTCGAACGAATACAATCTTCGGTATCGCCAATATCTAGAAAAAAATCCGAAACGAAATTCACGACAGGGCGCAATTGCTCCTGAAGAAATTCTTCCGCCGATCGTCGACTTCGATGCGCTGTTTATTCCCGACAGTGCAAAAGCCGCAGGACAAATTGCTCCGATGCTCGCGTACAACGATGTAGATAACTTGCGATTACTCGGCACGAATTTGTGGAACAATCCAAACTTCGTCAGTCGTGGGCAAAAGTTTGTGGAGAACGCGATCATCGTCGACGGCCTTTATACTGGCGACAAATCTTTCCAAGCTTCGCAGTTCGTTCGCGAATTCAAAGAAACATTCGGCGAAGAGCCTGGCATGATCGAAGCGCAGGCTTACGATTCAGGTTTGTTGTTGCGACAGATGATTGGTTCTGGTGCGGGTTCGCGAGTTGAGCTGCAAGAGAAGCTCGCAGGCGTGCGTGCATTTCCAGGCGCCTTCGGCCCGCTCGATATGAGCGCGGCGAGAGAACTGCAGCGCCCGATCAGTGTGTTGACTGTGAAAAGTGCGAAACTTGGGCCCCTCGAACTTCCGGGCCCTCGTCCGTAACTACTGAAGTCCGCAAGCCGCCGTATTGTTGATCGCACTCAGACCAGTGGCTGCTGTCGTTGATCCGCCGGTTCCGCCGACAACACTAACGCCAAAGTTATTTCCCGCAGGGTTTGTTGAGCAGCGCCAAAGATTCACGACACCCCCGCCGCCGCCGCCGCCGTTCGCGGCTGTTGCTCCACCATTTCCACCTTTGGCGTACAGATTCAAAGTTAGGATTGGCCGGCTCTGAACGACGAGGCCGACAGTACCGCCCGCGCCGCCACCCGCACCCGTGGCAGAAATAGCTCCGTCTTGACCGTCGGCTCGGATATTCACGGTTCCAAGGCCCGTCATCGTACGCGCGTAAACGAGGACAATGCCTCCACCGTTTCCGCCCTGACCTGACCCGCCGGCGCCACCGCCGCCACCACCCATGAAGGTCTTTTGGTCTTCGAGAGGTTTGCATACAAGGCTGCCCGAACAATGATTCAAAGGTGCCCCACCGAGACCGGTACTACCTGATACGCCAACGCCGTTCGCACCTGCACTTGCGTGTCCGCCACCGCCACCGCCGATTGCAGAACTGTCGCCTGGCGCTCCGCCATTGTAGTTCGCATTGGTCGTCGTGGTTCCAAATCCATTCACGCCTTGGCCCTGATAGCGAGTTCCCGCTGCGACTCCTCCGCCGAAGCCGCCAGCGTAACCAGTTACTGTCAGCGTCGATCCCGCCGCGACGGAAATCGTTTCGGCTCGAATCATGACAATACCGCCGTCACCGTTCGCATAATTAAATGCCTGCGCCGACATCGTTAAATTGTTTCCGCTTCCGACAGTGATGCTGTCGAAGCTCGATACTCGGGCTATAACGACCGTGCAATAGTCCGCCGCTGTCGGCGGTTGGTTCAACGAGGTCGAACGAATCGTGCCAGGAGATCCAGAAACCGATTGTTCGAGGATCATTCCGTTGGATCCCGAAATCGATTTGATTCTGGTGACACCGAAGCGACCCAAATACAATCCGCCGCCGCACGCACCCAGAACCGGATCGTCCGGCGAACCCAAACTCGATTGTCCGCCGGCGACGTACCACGCGACTTCGTCACCCTGTGCAAATTCATCTGAGTTAAAAGTGGAGCTCGTCGCTATCGCGCGGCCCGGATCGGCGCCAGTTGACGCGATCGACGAGATCCGACGTGAGGCTCCGAATATCTTTGAGTTCGGCAAAGAACTTGTGCCCGACCGAGCTGTGGCCGAAGCCAATGTCGCGGTTCCTGCGGTCATCGCGCTACCTGGCGAGATCGCATCGATGCTGCCGTCTCGTTTGTCGCCGAACGATTTAAAGCCCCCGCCAGTGCCGCCCGGATTTAAGAACTGACAGTCGAGTACTTTCTTTGAAGTGTTGAGCGCGGCCGTGATCGCAACCGTGTTCGCACCCGAGACGATATTCGCAGATTGCGACGCAATCAGAAACGGTTCCGAAAGATTCGCATCGTCAGTGCCCGACGCATAGTTCGAACAAGCAGCAGTCGTGGCCGCCCGCAGACCGATGACATAGATCATTCGTTGGCCCGGTGGAGTATCGAGCGAAATTGCAGTGCCTGCCGGAATGAAACCGATATTCGGTCCAAACTTGATCGTCGTCGCATCGGCGGCCGAAGTTCCTACGGTGCAACTGTTAGCGCCGAGGTCGCCGCCGCCGATGAACACCGCAAAACAATTGATGTCGCTACCAGTTATTGGATTGATGTTCGAATTGAATGAGCTGCCTTCGCTCGATGCCGACACGGATTGTGCGCCGACGGTCGAAGCGCTGCCCGCCTTTGCAGATACGGCCGCTGTCGTTGGCGTCGACGGCAGTACGATGCGAACCGTTCCGCTTTCTTCTTTCTTCGTGCAAGCGAACTGCAGCGAAGCAAACAAGATGGTCGAAATCATCGCTTTAGAAACGTGCGTGAGACGATGTGTTTTCATGTTTCTTCATCGGAATTCTTAAGTAGTTGCGTGAGTCATCGTCTCAGATTGAAGCAAGTTTCTTATAACGAGTCGCTTAATCTAACCTTGGGTTATGCCGGCGTTTTCGAAGAAGACACTCGTTGAATTAGAGAACCCGGTTTTCGAATCCGTTTTTCAAGTGCACTCGACTGACGCGATCGACGCTCGATACATTCTGACTCCTGCCTTTATGGAGCGAATTCTTGCGCTAAAACAAAAGCGTGGAGTGAACA
>JAYSYF010000136.1:0-1648 GCA_043716655.1 Bdellovibrionales bacterium
GCAAAAGAAATTGAAAAACTCGCAAGCCAAGTTCCCGATACGGGCGGCGTTGAGTTCGTACCGGCGTTGACGGGACTCGGTGCTCCGCACTGGGATCCACGCGCGCGAGGGTTGATCTCGGGCCTGACTCGCGGAACCACGCGAGCACACATTGCTCGCGCAACTCTCGAAGCGATGGCATTGCAGAACGCAGAAATTCTTGTCGCGATGTCGAAAGATTTAGCGACTGAAGGTGCGAGCCTTAAAAATGTTCGGGTCGATGGAGGAGCTAGCGCAAATTCGCTGTTGATGCAGCTACAGGCCGACTATCTTGGCGTCGATGTCGTGAGGCCTCGCGTGATCGAAACGACTTCGGCTGGCGCCGCTTTCTTTGCTGGCCATGGTGCAGATCTTTTCGACGGGCTTGATGCCATCGGAAATATTTGGCGCGTCGACAAGACTTTTAAACCGAAAATGACGGATGAAGCTCGCGCGACTCGCATGAAAGCTTGGGCGCTCGCTGTGAGCCGCGCTCGGCTGTAGGAAGAGATCGAATTCCATAGGTAAATTCACCGCATGTATAGCGAATGTCTGGTTGACACGACCTCGACAGCGGTGTCTCAAATCGATTCACTTTTGAATGACTGAATCGACTAGGCACCGATAACTCGTCAAAAACTCGTACGGAAATTGCTACTTTAGCCTCCTAGCGGGGGCTCATTGAAAATACGATTTACCAGAGTAGCTTGGCGGCTTTCAGTTCTCGGCTTCCTCGGATTTCTCATCTACCAGGGGCCAGGTATCGCTCTGTCGACAAAGGCCGGAGCGAATACATTTCGCGTATTGGGCGTCGCTCCTTCGAGTCTCGATGCTTCGGACGAACTTTTCGACGTTCGTTTCAATCACCATCGATTACAAACTTGCGATCGAATTTCTGCTGAAGAACAAACGCGTTTAACGGTTGAAGCGGGCGTCGACGTCGTTTCGTTCGTCGAAGACTCGACACGCCTCTTACATAGAGCTCGGTCGGCAGAAGAACAGCTAAAGGTCATTGCGAATCATTTCGATCACAAGACGTGGTCAAATGCTTGGGACAACGGCGCATCGATATTGCCCCGTGATCCTCGGGCTCAAGAATTTTTACGTATGCAAACGGATCTCGGGCACGCGAGTCTCGTTCTCAATCGCTACAATCGACTGATCGAAAATGGAAAACGCCAAGAGGGCGCGGCGCTGACCGCCTTCCGATGGCGACCTGATGCACGAACAGAAATCGAGCGCGATCCGATGCGAGTGCTCGTGCGCGGATACATTCGGCACGTTTGTATTGGAGGCGACCAAGCGCAATACGGATGCCGCCGTGGCGAAACGTTGTTCCGTGTTCACACAATTATTTCTCCTCGAATCGCGTGTCGCTTTGATGACAAGCGCGAACACTATGCAGCGGTTTTCTGGGTTCGCATTCATGTCAAACCGGTCGTTGGTTTGGAAGCGCGAATCATCGAGGTCGAAGCGAACGGACAAGAGCTTGTCCGCCAAACTTACGAAGATTTGCTTCACAGAAAAAAACTCAGCGTGCTTGCGCCGGACGTCACAGAAACGTTGGCGATCGCCGGTCTCGATCCATTTCGTGCGCCGATGATGTGGCGCCGTTGGATTCGCGAATCGA
>JAYSYF010000137.1:0-15883 GCA_043716655.1 Bdellovibrionales bacterium
GGATTTTCATCAACATTCATTTTTACAATCTTTATCTGCGAACTCATTTCTTGAGCTATCTCTTCAAGTTTTGGTGCAAGTGCGCGACAAGGTCCACACCACTCAGCCCAAAAATCGACAAGAACTGGAACATCGCTTTTCAGAACATCTGCTTCAAATCCGCTGTCTGAAGTTGCGGTCGTGTTGGCACCCATAACTGTCTCCTTAAGTCGAATTACTCGACCTCTTCTTTATAGCTAAATCCCGGACTTCCTTCAAATGACGTGTCCCATTGTGAGACGTTTGCCGCATGGCGTTCAGAGGGAGTTGAACTCGGCAGTAAAATTCTCCGATTTTCAGCGAAATTCGCGGATTTTGTACGCAAGACGTGTGTCGAGTTTCCCCGAAACAAGGTCCTGCTCGCAGGCGTTTTAGCCGATAATAAGAGCATGCTAAAGAACGAGATCCGCATCCTTATCGTCGATGACGACGCCGTGTTCGGAGCGACCATCAAAGAGGCGTTAACGCGCGAAGGTTACAACGCGATCCACGTGCTTAAGCCCGAAGACGCGATGGCGCAGCTCAAAGTTCACGCCGTGAGCTTAGCGATCATCGACTGCATGCTGCCGCGAATGAACGGCCGCGATCTCGCCATCAAAATGGAAGAAGAAAGCGCTGGAATGCAGCGAATTCTGATGTCCGGAATTTTCCGCGACAAAAACTTCGTTCGTGAATCGTTAGCAAAGACTGGCGCTAAAAGTTTTTTAACTAAACCGTTCGATCTTGGAGAATTGATTCGCCAGGTGAACGAAGCCGTTGGCCACCTCGTCGACATGCCGGTGACTCCCGTCGTTCAGCTCATGACGATGAACGCTTCCACTCCGGGCGAACGTATTTCGGCAATCAACGCCAGCGAAACCATCCACGGCTATGAACTGCCATGGGTCTTCGCCATGCTGATGCACAAAAACATTTCGGGACTGCTCGTTATCAATGCGGATGGCGAACCGTCGTCGGTTGGATTCAAGCAAGGCGAAATTATTCAGGTTACCAACCGCGATCAGAAGTCGTACTTCGGCGTTTTGTTAGTTGAACACGGATTCATTGAACAAGAAGAACTCGATGCTGCGATGGAACTCACTTCGAGCGCAAAAAAACTTGGCGAACGACTTGTCGATGCAAACTTGCTTTCTCCTCACGCAATCTCGATTGTCATGGCCGAGCAGCAAGGTATTCGTCTCGGCCGCATCGTCGGCAATAACAGCGTGAAAATTTCGTTCATGGAGAACGACGACCTTCGCGAAGAAGCGTCGATCGACGTTCACATGCTGAACGACATCTTTAACGATTGGGTGACCTCGAAATTTCCAGCCAACTGGCTGAAGACTTTCTACATGCCGTGGGTTCGAAACAAAGTCACAAATGGTCCAGACTATAGCGGCATGAATCGCACGATGTCGGGTCCTTCGGTGCTTCGTGCATCGCGAATGATCAAAGAGATCTCAAAAAATCCGACGCTTGAACAACTTCAGGTAGATTCGGGATTAAGCGACGATGAGTTTTTCCCAGCGTTTCACAACTTGGTACTCGGCGGATGCATTCGTTTCGGCGAAGAATTGAAAACGACCGACGTTCAAGTTCAGCGAAAGCGACTGAAGAAACTCGAAGTCGATCTCGAGCGACAGAACTACTTCGAGCGCATGGGCGTTTCTCCTCGCGCGAAAGAAGTCGAAATCAAGCGAGCGTACCATGAGTTGGCGAAGACGATTCACCCGGATCGTCTGGCTAAAGACGCTCCTATGGACATTCGCGATCTCGCGCGAAAATGTTTTAACATGATTCAGGAAGCGCACGAAGTTTTGTCGAACCAAGCTTCGCGAGACAACTATGTCTTGGAACTTGAACAAGGCCGAGCCGAGAAAATCATCGAATCTGAACAGATGATGGAACAAGCTCGCAGCTGCCTTACAAAGGGCGACATCAGGCGCGCAAAAGAAATGCTGGAAGATGCCGTCACTCACGTTCCGATGACCACCGACCTGCGATTGTTACTGATGTGGGCACAGATCAAAACGATCGGTGCGGATAAAGATATCGAACTCGTCGCGAAGCTGAAAGATCAACTCTCGGCCGTTCCGCCGGAAGATCGTCACAATGCCGTTTACTTCTTCTGTAAGGGATTGGTGCAAAAGGCGTCAGCCGACTTCGATGGAGCTCGCCGCTCGCTTGAACAAGCTGTCGGTATCGAATCCAATTTCGTCGACGCGAAACGCGAATTGAACGTCTTGAGCCTTCAGGTCGGAAAAGCCGACAAGCCTGTCGATCTTCTCAAGGGCGATCTGAAAGACGTCTTGGGCGCCCTGCTCGGTGGAAAAAAACGTAGATAGAAAGCAGATAAAGACTCGAGTTTTAAACGAGTCCCTACTTCTCTTCCGGTGGATCGTCTTCGTCCGACTTTTCGTCGGGCTTACTCGCGGAAATCATCGCAAGAACGAACTCTCGTTTTTCACGCTTAAGCTTCGCTGCCTTTTGAAGGGCTTCAATTGACTCCTCTGACTCTTCCAATTTTTTAATCGAGTTCCGCATCGTATCTGCACTCGCCATCGGCGGCAGTTCTTCCTCGGCTTTGTCGTCTAGGAACTTCGCATAACGAGATTCACGCGCGGATAGCTCACGTTTAAAAATTGGAATTCCATTCGCATCGACAGGTCCAGCGGGAATTGTATGCGTGGGGCGCGCGGCAGGTTCAGTCGCCGTAATGTGAAACATTCGTGTCGGAGCAACCTGGTGTTTTATAATTTTCAGTTCGTCGGGAGCAAAGAGTCGTGCGCCGACAATCTTCCCGTACTTTTGCAACAGCGGTTCCGGCTCCATGTTCAAAAGTTTTGCGACAATTTTTAACGCCGCCAAAAGATCGAACGGCGTCTCGATGACGGCGTCGACTTCGGCGAAAGACAAATCGCGGGGTGCTCCGAATTCGTCGGCGGGATCCGTGTACGGAAGCAAAACAACAAGTTTGGGCTGCAAGTTCGTACCGTAACGAAGTTTCGGCGCGAGACTGAGTCCGTCGACATGACGTCCAAGACCGGTTGCAATGACGAGATCTGGCGGAAAACCGAGAATCGCTTCGGGAACATGAATCTCGCGTCCAAGGCTCAATACGTCGAATCCCAAGCGTCGAAACAGAGTTTCGAGACCTACGAGTTCGTTAAAGTCGTCAATGACAAGCATGATTCGGCGCATAGCTTATCGTCGAAAACGCGCCTCATGATCGTCAATGACGTAAACCGAAGAAGGCTCTCTGGTAACGCCTTGCTTCACCATGCGGCTATTGCTAATAATGAGGGACCTTATGCACGTCCCTATCAGCGGATTTACCGTCATTCGAAATGCCCAGCTAATGGGCTATCCGGTCTTAGAAAGTATCAAGAGCTTGTTACCGCTCGTCGATGAATTCGTTATTGGCCTCGGCCAGAGCGATGACGGTACTCGAGCGATGCTCGAAAGCCTCTCGAGCCCGAAGATCAAAATTTTCGACAGTTTTTGGGACACCGGAAAAACCAAAGGCGGTTTGATCTTAAGCGAAAAGACGAACGAAGCATTGGCGAAATGCTCCCACGACTGGTGCTTCTACATTCAGGCTGACGAAGTCGTCCACGAAGACGATCTGATGATCATTCGCGGTGCGATCGAAAAAGCCAATACGATGCCGGAAGTTCAGGGACTTCTATTTCATTACATTCACTTCTACGGCAGCTACTTTACGATCGCAAAATCGCGTCGCTGGTATCGCAACGAAGTGCGCGTCGTTCGAAAAAGCACCGGGATTCAAAGCCACAATGACGCTCAGGGATTTCGTGTCCCAACAGATTCTGGTCTCGCCAAACCGCGCGTATTGCGGACAGCGGCTCGAATGTTCCACTATGGCTGGGTGAAACCGCCGAAACTGATGGGACAGAAAAGTAAACTGTTGAATCGTTGGTGGCATGGCAACAAAAGGGATCACGAATTCGAGAATTTTGAGTATGCTCGGCAATATGGACTTCACACCTACACCGGCCAACATCCGTCGGTGATGAAAACGCTGGTGGAGTCACAGGATTGGAAATTTGATCCAAGCCGGGCGCTGTCTGATTGGACTTTGAAAGACGCGAACCTCTGGGCAAGCGATATGCTCGAGAAGTTCACTGGATATCGGATTGGCGAGTACAAGCCGTATAGGCTTGTCGACTAGCAGACAAGCCGTATCGACTTGTGAATTGAAACGAAAACTTTTTTGAATTTGAACCAGACGAGGATTTTTATGGCCCAAGAAACGACACAGCCGATGACACCGCAAAACACGAAAAAGCTAGTTCGCGTTGAAACAACGACTCTCCCGGCACGCGAATTCGTCGTTGAATGCGGCAACACAAAAATCAAAATCGGCAAAGGTCACGGTCTCGCGATTATCTCTGGTCCATGCGTTATCGACAGTCGCGAGATGATCATGAAAGCGGCGAAAGCGCTCACCGAGCTTTCGCAAAAAACGGGCATGCCGTTGATTTTCAAAAGCTCGTACGAGAAAGACAATCGTGGAACTGAAAAAAACTGGACAGGCCCGATGGCCGATGACGGTTTAAAAATTCTGGCAGAAGTTCGCAAAGAATTCGGTATCCCCGTTCTCACCGACATTCACCGCCAAGAAGACGTCGAGCGCGTGGCCGAAGTCGTCGACGTGTTGCAGATCCCCGCTTACATGTGCCAACAAACTTCGCTGATCATTGCCTGCGGAAAGACCGGCCGACCTGTAAACATCAAAAAGGGTCAGTTCAACGCACCAGAAAACATGGGCGGCGCCGTTTCTAAAATGCACTCGACGGGAAACAAAAACGTTTTGCTCACCGAGCGCGGCGCTTGCTTCGGCTACAACCGTCTCGTGGCTGACATGCGCTCGATTCCTGTTATGCAGGAACTCGGTGCACCGGTTTGCTTCGATGCGACTCACGTCGTTCGCCTCTATGGAATTTCATCGAGCGATCCAGCTGGCGGAGAACCCCGTTTTGTTCCACATCTGACCATGGCTGCGGTCGCAGCAGGTGCCGATGCACTATTCATCGAGTCTCACCCGTCACCGATGGATGCGAAGTGCGATGCAGCTTCTCAACTTGATATGAAGTACTGGGAGCCGCTGATTCGTATGGCGCAAGCTGTTCGAAAGGCCATCAGAACACCTGAAGACGTCGGGATGATGTCTTACTAGAAAGTTCAACTGATGCGAGCACGACTCCTTACACGCTACGTCCTCGCCGAGATGATCCCGACATTCTTTCTCGGGGTCGTCGTATTCGTTTTTATTCTTCTGATGTTCCAAGCTCTGCGCCTGACAGAGTTTGTTCTCATTCACGGCGTTAAGCTCACGACTGTTCTCGCAATGATGGGTTATCTCTCGACCAGTTTCTTGCCGATTCTTTTTCCGATGAGTCTCGTGTTCACCGTCATTCTCACCTACGGACGACTCAGCGCCGATTCTGAAATCGTGGCACTGCGAGCGTCGGGCCTTAGCATGTATTCGATTGCGATGCCTGCCGTGCTATTGAGCGTCCTGGTTTCAATCTTAAGTCTGCAGACATCGTTTCACATCGCACCTTGGGGAAATCGGCAGTTCGAGATCATCGTCACCAAACTCGGCGCAATGAAACCTGGAGTCACGATCAAGGAAGGAACTTTTTCGGAAGGATTCTTCGATCTCGTCGTCTACGCGAATAAAGTCGACAACAAGCTCGGAACACTTCAAGAAGTCTTCATCTATGACGAGCGAGATCCAAAAGCCCCGATCACAGTTATCGCGCGCGAAGGACGAATCGTTACGGATGCCGATCAGCCAGGCCACGCCGCTTCGCTAAAGCTCTATGACGGCACCATGCACAGAACGAGCGATTCAAGGCACACGCAAATCAACTTTTCGGAGAATGAACTGCAGTTGTTTGATCCGGTCAATGAGTCGACAGCTTCAAAATCGCCGCAGTCGATGAATCTTTGGGAAGTTCGGGACGCATTGAATGCTCCACCAACGACCCCCGAGCTTCCAAAAGACAAACGCATTGAACTCGAAACCGAGTTTCATAAACGAATCGCCATCGGCCTTGCATGTTTAGTCTTTGGACTCATCGGCGTCGCCATGGGTACAGTTACCAATCGTCGAAGTGCGAAAGCTGGCGGCGCCGTCGTGTCGATCGGTATTATTGTCACATATTGGATTTTGTACGTAAGTTCCGAGAGTCTCGCACGCAGCGGTCAGCTTCCACCGTGGTTCGCGATGTGGCTCGCAAACTTCCTGTTCAGCATCGGCGGCTTCTTCCTGCTAAAACGAGTCTGGAACGGCTAGGTGTCAGCCGACTTTTCTCCGCGCGAGCCGCGTGGAGAAAAGTCGACGGGCACGCTAAAGCCGCGCCCAAAGGAAAATGCGCTTAAAGGTAAACAAGAATGGTCGCTCGTCTTTGATCTCAGTGAAGAGGCGGCGTTCGTATTCTTTCAAAAATGAATCGTATTTTTTCGGAGGCAGGCGTTTTTTGAACGGCGTCAACGTCGACCCTTTGACCCACTCGATGACGCCGTCGCGAGATTCGAGTTCGTGCCCATACACCTTAACAAACACATTCTGCTCTTTGAATCCGAGACGATACAACAACGTCGCATACTCTTCGGGAGCTAGCATCGATGACTGTATCGAAAAGTCCGGCCCAATTTCAGCGGCCATTTCACGCGCGACAGTGTGGGTCGGATAGTCGTGATTGAACGGCATTTGAATTGCGATTTGGCCCCGTGGCGTAAGGATGCCTTTTAATTTCGAAAAAATCTTTTCGTGATCGGGACACCACTGAATCGCCGCATTCGAAAACACGAGGTCGAATTTTTCCCGCGGTTTCCACTTCTCGATGTCGTTCTTCGTAAACTTCAATCCCACATCTCGAACCGGATCCATCTCGAGTGCACGAGCACGCATCAGCATTTCGTCTGACGAATCGAGGCCTGTCGTTTCTCGTGCCTTCAAGTGTCTATGCAATTGCGCGGTGAGTTCGCCCGTCCCACAACCCAGATCAACTACATTCATCATCGACTGAGGAAGAACGTGGTCCATGAGATCGGAAAAAGGTTTGGACCGTTGGTCCTTAAACTTTTCGTACTGTTGTGGGTCCCAGACTGTTTGTGCCACGACGACGACGCTACCCGAGTTATTCATAAGCGGCTAGAGCTAATGCGTCTCGCTCGTACCCACACAGCGCGCGGTACATCCGAGTCGATCGAGCAACCGACTCGCGTCCAAGCATTGCCAAGAGGTCGTCTGCATTGCGCACCATGACGCCGCCGCCACTAAACAACAGATCGTTGCAAAGTTCTCCGCGAGGATCCGAAGGAAACCACGGAACCGTCGCAACCGCGCGACCCATTTCCCCCGCATGTCGTGCTGTGATCGCGGTTCCGCTTCGACGTTTCGCTTCGACAATCAGTACAACATCAGAAAGTGCGGCAATCAGCCGATTGCGTTTTTCAAAATGCCAGCGGCGAACTTCGGTCGCCGCTGGATACTCAGAGATAAGGCAGCCACCGTATTTAAGTACTCCCCGCTTGCGATCCGACCAGTCCGAGGGATACGGGCGATCGAGTGACGAAGGAAGAATTACGGCGGTCGCCTGGCGTTCGTGAACGGCAATTTGATGTGCAAGCTCGTCGATTCCTCTCGCCCCACCACTCACCGTCAATACGTGAGGCATCACTGCCGGAAGATGACGTTTCATCCACGCCTCGGCCATGATGCTCGAATCACGAGTGCCAACAATTCCGAGTATTGGACGGGTATTGAAATCAAGTTTGCCTTCAACCATCAGAAGCGATGGCGGATCTTTCAGATCGCGAAGTGCGACCGGGTATTCTGCCGAGAGCGGATAAACGCAACGTAGTTCCATACTGGAACGCGCACTTCAAGAATGAAGCGCGCGTTTAAAATGGAAACACAGATTAAAGAGATCGCCGCTGTCCGCGATTCGCCCGGGTTTACTCGCCCTCAGCGCGCGTAATTCTCGGAGGATCATTTCGTAGGTCAGGAAGTCGTCTCGGAAACGCCGCTCCCGTTCGATCGCCAGGTCGAATTTCTTCCGTCGCCAAAACAACGAAGGCCGATGCGACCTGACCATGAACTGCAAATACTTTCAGGATGCCGATCGGATCCGAATAATCGTCACTGATCGCCGAACGACGTTCGCTTCTGCGAGCTTGCACCGCAAGGACATCACCGACGCGGGCTCCGCTCGTTTCAACATCGAGGAATACCGAAGCTCCGTCGCCAAAGAATCGTCGTGTATCGGAATAACTTCCACCGATGACTGTCAGCTGCGCAGTCAAACGTCGTCCCGTCGTCGTGATCGGCACGCGCGGTGGTTCTCCCGACAATACGAGACTACCCAAGCGAACAGCATTCACACCGTAAACAACTGTCGCGCGATAAAGATTGTCTCGCTCGCCAATTTTCTCGCCGATCTTCAATACTCCGCCAATTTCTAGCGCCTTGCCGACGCCGCCATTCACAGGCGATCTTAGGTTGAATCGTGGCACCACCGAATAAACTCGCGTGCCAGGCGTCAACGGCTCGTTGCCGCGAATGACAACGTTCTGACCAAGCGATGCGACTTCATGATGATCGACTTCCGCAATTTCGCCCATCGGCTCGGGAACTTTTTCGAAGGCGATAAACGGAGGGACAACCGATGCCGGAATTTTCTCGGCCATGTTGCTTTTGCGCTGAACTGTTACCGAACGCTCGAAATGCTTAAACTGAAATTCGCGGAAACTGCGCGGAATGTTCAGCAGAACTTTTCTGCGTTCTTCCGATGGCGGCGGCAAAATCGGTCGCGGAACAATTTCGCTTTGCTCGATAACGACGCCTGCCTCGAGATCGGCTTGAGTAATTTTCCCCTCAATGTCCTCTTGGTAGTATGGCGCCTGATTCAGAATACGATTTGGAGTTGTTCCCGTGAACTTCGTCGATTGTTTAACCTCGAAAGATCCAATCTCGTCTTGTTTCGGCTCTTGCATCGCAGGAACGACATCTTCTTTTTCGAACGCAGCTTGCGTTTGAATCGTCAGCTGATCCGGCTCTTCTTTCACAACGCGAATTTCTGGTGGCGATGCTTCAGTTCCACCGATGAAACGAATCGCCTGACCTTTTTCGATTTGATGGGGATTCTGAATCTCGGGATTTTCCGCCCACAGCTTTGACCAGTAAAATCCATCCGCAAAAAGTGTCGTACTCAAGTCCCAAAGTGTATCGCCCGCTTGCACGGAATAACTTTCGCTCGCGCGTGAACCGAGCAGTCCCGACCATTTCTCGTCGCTCACCGGTTGTGAGTCAGCGTAGATCGCAGCAAGACGCGATTCGAAAGCTGGGTTTGGTTCGTCTGACATGGGCGCCAGGGACTCGCTCTGAGTTTTAGCCACCATCGATTCTTCGGCTTTTTCTGGAGCAACGACGGGTTCCGTTCGAGCCGGAGCAGCCTTCTGTGCTTTCGCTGCTTTAACTGCCTTCTTTGCTTTTGCAGGATGCGATGCCGGAGCTTCCAAAGGCTCGAGCGCAGACTTCTCGCCACCGAAAGGATCTGCCAATGGCTCATCGTCATCGGCGACATCGAGTTCAGCCGCCGGCGGCGCAGCGCTAGAACCGGTCGGTGCTGCTAAGGCATCAATTTCGCTATCGAGATCATCTAAATCCTGAGCAGACGACACCGCAGTCATCAACACAAACGGGGCGAGAAGAACGGCCGCACAGAGTGCGAGCTTGCCCAAGAAGTTTTTATTCACAACGTTCATTTCACCCTCGATGCATTGACGGAGCTAGAATTCAAAGCGCGAAGTTCTCGACCCGCTCGCGCTGCCTCTGGTGATCCAGGGAAAGCTTTGCGAACGTACTCAAAAGTTTTTCTTGAGAGCGCGAAATTTGTTTTCACGACTGAATCGCTGCGTCCGGCCGCAGCTCCTTCCGTCGCAAGACGTCGCGCTATAATTCCACGCATCAGCACCGCGCCAGCTTTTGCTCGCATGTGCGCCTTCGGCGACTTCAACGTCGCCTGGAAAAGGCGATCGGCCTGCGGAAGATTTCCGCGTCGGAAGAAATACAATCCCTGTTGAAAGCGAGTCTCGGCAATCAACTCGGAATCTGGATAAGACTTTTCAAGCAAAGCCGCAGTTCGTTCGGCTTCGAGCGAGTCCCCCGTTTTCAAAAGATCGGCAACGGTACGAGCTAGAACGCGATCGGCCCGTTCGCCACTCGAAGCTTCAGTACTCGCAAGACTGGCATTAGTTAACTTTCCGCGTTTCTTCGGCAGACTTCTCGGAACGAGAGAAACATCCTGACGACCGGCACTAGATCGGCGTGCGGAAGTTTCAGTCACAGGTACTTCAAGTTGTACGCCGGGTTTGAATGCTGCCAAAGCTTCGACCGCGAGCTGCGGATCTGCTCCGTTTCCAGCACCGCTGTCGCCGGCGTTTTCTTTCGCGATCTTAATTCGGTTTTTTAAAACCGCATTCAGCTCGCGCAAAGTTTCAATTCTGTTTTTCGCGTGTCGCAAACGCATTTCGAGTTTCGCAACTCGCATGCGTTCAGACTTCTGTGTCGAGCCGCACGCGGTGAGAGTTCCCGTCATAAGCACGCACCCGATAACGAGTGTGCCAACCATCCTAGTCGATACCTGCTTTTTAGTGTTCATACTCCTCTATGGTAAGGAGCGTCGCGGACAATGAAAAGCTAGGAAGAACAAGGGTCTAGGGCTGGTTCTTTATGCGCGATTCTGAAATCGGGCGCGAAACACCCAACTGTTACGGAAAGAGATCTCCCATACTTATCCACAGCACTTGTGGATGACTCATGACCTTGGACCTTGGACCCGTGACTGGATAAGGCTTTCAAGTGATTGCTAGCTATTTATACATGCCATAAGCTGTTGTTTCGACTTATGAATCTTCCGAAATCACAGATTGTAAGCCGTTTCTGTTTTAGTCCTTAAATCCGGATCTCGGCAATCTGTCATGAACTGACAGACGTATGTCATCACCCACCTCGACTCGTAGTTTGCTTTAACTCCATGAAATGATTCGATTCGCTGTGTTCTGTACGTTTTTGACGATCGTTGGGTATTCTTTTTTGCCCAAGTGGCGAGCAGAGTTCACACGGCCGTTTTTTGAAACGTGCCTTAGAAACACTCCGATCTCTCATCACAAAAGTGAAATTCAGTCGCTCGTTTGTGGAAGCACCTTACATAAGTCGCGACTTGAATCTCGTGATCAAACTTCAGAAGTGATTGCGGCGTGGAGAAGTCTTGGACTGATTCACATTCTTGTCGTGTCCGGCGGCCATCTTTCCATCTTAGCGGCGCTGCTGACGCTCGCAGTGAATCTGTTCACGCGTAACAGATTGAACACCGCAGTTGCGCGTCGTGCTTCGTTTGTAGTCATCGGCTGCATGCTAGCTTTATTTTGTTTAGCGAATCGACTTCAACCGCCCGTGCTTCGAGCGTTGATCGAATGGTATGCACGGCGGCCGCTTGAGCGTCGCGGCTGGCGGCCACCCGAAACCGCGCTGATGAGCACATGGCTATCGTTGCCGTTTAGCAGTTCAATTTACGATTTGCTTTCGCTTGCTCTCGCTTTCTTCGCGTCCGTCACCGTCGAACAAACGGCTCGTTCACTTCATCGACATCGATGGCTCGCCGCCATCGCATTGCAAACTGCAGTTTGGTGGGTGCTTCTGCCACTGCTTTTCACGATGGGCGTTCCGCACCCATTGTCGACGATGGTGAACGTCGTGCTCGCACCGCTGATGGGCGTATCGCTGATTCCGTTGGCGATGGTCACGTGGTTCAGCGGATTTCTTCCGCCGCTCGTGGCAGCGAAAGATCCTGTTGGTCTCGGTTATATTTTTGATTTTGTTTGGGAGAAAATCTCGATCGCAATTTCATTTCTCGCTGACGTTTTGCCGACGGCATCGCCGCGCATTGGTGGTCAAAAGCCGCTGCTATTCGGGTTTGAGACGACCATGGCCCTGTTGGTGGGAATCGCGGCGGCCACCGCCGCACTCCTGATTCGCTCGCGGCGCGAACGACGACGCGAGAGTGTGACAAGTTCACAGCTCTGGCCGTTACTCGTGGTTGCCTTCGGTTTTTTGCTAGCGATCGCGGTCCACCGAAATCTTATGTGACATTACTTAAGTACTCACACGCTCTTGTGCCCCGTCGCGCGCGCGTCTCTGGCTGGCGTCTCTGGCTGGCGTCTTTGGCTGGCGCGCCTGGATAATTTGAATCCGAAGATCTGCGCTCTTCTCCGCTCTGCAGCGCGTTTGGGCTTGCATCCATACCTTCGTTCACCTGCTCGCAAAAGAAAAATCGGCTTACGGCGGTGATTTACTTAAGACTCGCGCCGGTCGAAGGCACGGAAGACCGCTTTCCACTCGCGAGACGATGCATCTCGTTCTGCGTTCAACGAAGGCGAAGGGTGAATGGTCGTTTCGCAAACCCCGAAACGAGGCGCACGTAAACCGGATCGTCGACAAATTCGCTCTGATTTACGGCGTGCGTGTAATCTCAATGGCGAATGTCGGAAATCATTTACATTTGCAGATCAAACTCTCGAATCGATTCACCTTCAAACCGTTCATTCGCGCGGTCACCGCCGCGATCGCCATGGCAGTCACGGGTCGCAATCGATGGACTCAAAGTGATTCCCAGAAGATTGCGCGAAATAAACGCGACCTGGCCAGCGACCAGCAAAATCGACCGTCGAAGCAGCCGCGCGAAAATTTTTGGGACTGCCGGCCGTATACGCGCGTGATTGAGAGCTTCAAAGCGTGGTTGACGCTAAAAGATTATATCAAGATCAATCAATTCGAAGGAGCCGGCTACAAACGCGAAGATGCGCGATTCATGCTGAAAATCGAAAGACAATTCGAATCCGAGTTCGGCTAGAGTCCGGCACATCTGTATAGGTGACGGTCGTAAAAGAAAGTGATCTCACAACAAAGGGCGCATCATGATCGAATGACCGAATCCGCGGGACTCGAGAATTTCTCGTCGCCGCAAAAGCGCGAACTATCGATCTACACGCGCTCGCCTACGTGGCGCCCGCGACGACGCGGGTGAATCAAACTGGCGGCATTTAAAAATCGAGCGAAAGCACTTTCCTAAAGCTCGAACGAAAGCACTCTTTTAAAGATCGAACGAGAGTCCTGCACCCAAAGTCACAAACGTTTTCGGGATTCCGCGGTTTTCGGTGCCGAGCTTTTCAGGTCCGCCTAAATTTTGAAAGCCGGTGATATCAAGCACGAACGCCAGCGATTTTGTAAGTGCCGCAGTTCCGCCAATTCCCACTACAGCGAGCATACTATTCTTCGCCGACGAGATAATTCCAATGGCCGAGTCCTGAGCGAAGAGAGTCAAGGGCATCACGCCAGCCTTCACAAAGAACGAAGCAAGCGAACGTTCGATGTAGTTAAACTTCGCCCACACCGGGAACGCATAGTACTGCGAATTCACCAAAAAACGGTGTTCTGGATTCGTGACAATGGCGACCTCGGCAGTTTTAAGTACTCCGGCTCCCGCTTCGAGCGAGAGCATACCGTTTCCAACTCCGAACATGAGCGCCAGAAGACCAGCCGACTTGTCGGTGGAAGCCGTATTCTCATAGCCACTTAGTGGAGGCGTCACTGCGTACGACCCGAGCAAACCAAGTCGAAATATGCTGGGCATTTGTGTGCTGACTTCGTCGACCGTTGTCGTCGAGGTCGCTTCAACTGCGAACGCGCCGAAAGGGAATGCCAATGTCATAAGGACTGCAAGCAGATGAATTCTCATGACCTAAACTTCTCAGCCAGAATTGCTTAAAAGCACAACATATTTTAGTTTTCTGTAATTAAGGCAAGAAGCGTTGCGTGTGTCGGCAAGTTACTTCGTCGGAAACCAGTTCTTTCCCACGCTGGGTTTTTACGGTCAGCTTCGCAGTGTAAGTCTCGTCGATGTTTGGGCCGCTGACGGCGCCGCCGCTTACGACATTTTTCTCGGAGAACTCGATATCGTATTTCGGCATCGCATTGGCACTCACCGAATAGTTAAGTTCTTTTCCGCTGTCCAAATTTGCGAAGATCGACCACGAGGCCGGCATGCGCATGATTCCAGAATCCTGCTGCAAAAATCGATAATAAACCTTCACACCTGCACAAACTGTATTGTTCGCGTGAGCAACCGATTGAAGACCTAAGATCGCTACGAGTGCGAAAAGAAAACGTGTCATGCGAACTCCCGTTTAAGAATTTTTTTAGGAACGTGGCGCACAAACACCTAGCTGGCGAACGCTTCCAGTTCAACACTCGTGCGGCTTGATCGACGTTTTGAAAGGATGTGCCTGTTTGCGTGCGGTGAAAGCAGTAGCAGGCGTCACTGCTACGGGAAGACTCTGCAAAAGTTTGGGTCGCGACAAGGACGTCGCATTTTCCGAGGCGTCACATTCCTCAGGTTTTGGCCCTTCGCAAAAATCGCTCGCAGATAACCAACACGACACCGAAGGAGATCCAGTATCCAAGCGTGAACATGCCGGGCTTGATGCCCGCGTAGGTCAAGCCAATCCAAAGTAGAGAGCTCGAAACTAGGAAAGTCAGCAGCGCCGCAAGACCCAAACGAATGTATATCAATAGACCAAGAATAACTGAGGCTGATGGAACGAGGTACGTCCAGTCGCGCCAAGTGCTTTCGATAGAAACGAACGGGATATCGAGCCGATCTCCACTGGGTAAGTCGGAAAACGGTAACAACGGAGAAACCGCAACTCGCTGAAAAAGGATCACGATCATGTAGCTAGCAAGTCCAATTAGAAAAAGCTGTCGTTCGGTAACTCTCGGCCTGAAGCCTTCAATAACTCCAAAGCAAAGCAGAGCTAAAACTGGTAAATGAGCGGCGCCCGGAATCATCGGCCCGAACCATCCTTCCATCGGCTGCAGACCGTCAGCAAAGTAAGACTGAAGAGAAATAATGGCGGCTGCGATTACCACCACGACTACGGCCATCAGCAATGTTTTTGAAGAGAATCGCCACTCAATCGGCGGTACGTATCGCCGACCCACGAAGAACGCAAAAGCAAGAACGAGCACAACGCCGGCGACGTCCATTAATAAATTTTCGGCGCCGAACATCATAAAGCTATTTGTCACATCCTCGAGTCGATCGAATGTGCGCGGCTGCATCTTCCAAACATTAAATGCATCTCGTATCAGAATCAGCGGCAGAGTGATAACCAGAAAGGGCGCAAGAATTTTGCCTGCTACAGAATCGATCTGAAATGGATTTTCCGTTTTCATGAAGTCAAACTATCAGCATTTCGATTAAAAAACGAGCCCCCAAGGAAGGCTCGTTCATTGTCACAAAGTGTGCGTTCCGAATTTGGAACTGCCGAGTAAACTCTCGCCGTTGGCAGTTTAGAGTCGGCCGGTCAAAATCAGAATGATCAGGATAATCAGCAAGACGCCCAAACCACCACTTGGTCCGTAACCCCAGCCGCGGCTATGCGGCCAGGCGGGAAGCACCCCGAGGACGATTAAAACTAGAACGACCAAAAGAATAGTACCGATGCTCATGAAACTCTCCTCGAAACTAGTTGATTCCTCGTTGATACACTAAACGCGGTACGGTTTGTACTCCATACCCAGAGACTTTGCGACAGGCTCGTAGCTGACAGCGCCGTTGTAGACGTTCAAACCTGCGAAAAGCGCTTTGTCCTTTGCGATCGCGTCTTCAACACCGAGCGCTGCGAGCATCGAACCGTACCTGAAGGTCGCGTTCGTCAGCGCGTACGTCGACGTGCGAGCCACGACGCCCGGCATGTTTGGAACGCA
>JAYSYF010000138.1:0-5262 GCA_043716655.1 Bdellovibrionales bacterium
CGAATACTTTGCTGGTGCCGATCCTCTCCCAGGCGGTTTTAATCCTCAAAACTACGCAATCAACGTGCTTCGCGGCTCTGAAGCAATCCGCAACGACCCCGTCGTCGTCGTGTACCGAGAATATGATAGCTCGGGCGAGAGCGGCGGCTGCAAAGGCATTTGGCGCACGAGAGATCTTAACCAAGTTGATCAGGACTCCGGAAACAACGTTCTCAATAAGACCGGCTCAGGACCGGTCACGCTCTCGCCACCCAACAGGGTTCAGCTGCGGGCAGGAACTTACAATTGCCGGGTGCAGGTTCCGGGATTTAAAAACGGAGGCAATCGCATCCGACTGAATGCTGTAAGCGGTTCTATGTTTCCCGACATACTTTCATCTGTTTCGATTGCCGCTATGAACGGGGGATCGACCGTCAACACGATCGAAACGACGTTGGTGTTAACGCAGACGACGGTATTCCAGGTTCAACACACATGCGAGTTTGAACCAAACGATGTAACATTCGGAAGTCAGATCAATGCGTTCAGCAGGGGCGTACCCGTCGGAAACGCAGGTGATTACACAGGTGGAGTTAGCTACACGACGATATCTTGCACGCGAACTAGCTAAAGCGCGCGGTCTGCGCCTTTTCTTCAGTAAACCTTTCAGACTTGTACGATAATTCTGCGGCCTAGTGCCGCTTGAATGTCGGCGTGCTCGGCACGCGATTTGGTATGTAACCACGAATGAAATCTACCTGCCGACTCGCTCTTGCCTATGCAACGACTCTTGCAATGATAGGCTGCGCACCACCGAGTGCCAATCCGGTCGCTCCAGAGGGCGTTCCCGCGAGCGCCGAAGCGCCTTTAAATGATCCGGCCACCGCCGAAGGAACGACGATTCTAGTCGGTTCAGATCGCTATTACGTTCGAACCTCGAAACCGGAAATGGCAAAGCCTCAAGCTTCAGGAACACCGAAGGCAGAACCAATAGACACCAGTGAGCCCGCACCAAAACAAACAGTCGAACCAGAACCTAAAACGAAACCTGGCGTTCCCGCGAAACCGAAAGCGAAGCCGACTGCAAAACCGACCGCAAAACCAAAACCTGTCGATATCGAATTCGTATTGTCGAAGTCGAAAGACATCTCGGTTGGCTTGGCGAGCGATGCTCCAGAAGCGCGAATGCAGAATGACGACGTTCCATTCGTTCCAGCATCAATCACAAAAGTACTGACGGCAGCGGCGGCTCTGCGAGGTCTCGGATCTGATTTCAAATTTAAGACTCGAATCGGTTTCGATTTAAATTCAGCAGGGCAAGCGACGAATCTCATCATTCATTCTGACGGGGATCCGACAATGGGCACTCTGATGCCTGTAGCAGAGCCTGCGACACGCATGGTGGATATTGTCGAAGCGTTGAAAACAAAAGGCGTTCGCGAAATCCACGGCAGCATCACGCTCTTATCGCAGGATCCACGTGTTGATAATGCTGTCTATGCGCAGGGAATTTCAGAGCGCGACGCGCGCGAATGTTACGGAGCAATGGCTTCTACATTCAATTTTGGTTCGAACTGCTCGGACGTCAGGATTCACGCAAAGAGTGGATTTCGCTGGGAAGTTGCAGGCGCAGGCGATTCTCTCACAAATTCAGTCGAGACTTTGATCGGCGACCGCACGAGCCTCTCTCTGTCGGCAATGCTTTCTCCTGAGCGTATCCTTCAAGGGTTCGCTCTGCGCGGAACTTACATAGCGAAGACACCGAAAACGTTGCAGTTGAAATTGCCCGTCGCGAATGCGGTCGGATGGTATTCTGGCGAACTTCTAAAAGCATTGCGGTCGAACCAAATTAACGTGAGCAAGTCGGTTATCAAGACGGCAAAGACTGCGGCCGAAAGATCATCGGCGAACGCTGAAATGGCACGTTTCGGTTCAAAAGTTATCGTCATCGAGTCGCCTTCACTCGCCGCAATTTCGGAAGAGATGAACAAACACAGCGACAATTTTCTGGCTGACTCACTCTTCAAGGCAATTGGCTCTCGACTGGGAGCAAATGAATCGAACTTGTCATTGGCGAGTCAGAAAAAAGTTCGGGAATCACTCGAACATTGGCTTACGGCCGACGGACATCGAAACTGGAGAGATGAATTTCAGGTTTTCGACGGTGCAGGACTCTCGACGGACAGCCGTGCGACTCCACGCGCTTTCTTAGCCGTGCTTCGGCAGCTAGCGAAAGAGCCGACCTTCCCAGTGCTTTGGAATTCGCTTTCGATTGCTGGAGTCGATGGAACACTTGGTGACCGAATGAAACAAACGGCGGCCGCTGGAAAAGTTCGAGGTAAAACAGGCACGTTGACGGGTTCCTACCAGCTAGTCGGATTCATTCCGAAGGGCAGCGGATCGACCACCGAGTACATTCCGTTCGTGATTTTAACTGCGACCACGAGCCAAAATCGCAACGTCGTTCGAAAATTTCAGGACGCGGTTGTCGTAAAATTATATCAAACGATTAATTCTGGAAAATAAATCGCATTTTTAAAATACGATTGGCTGCTTCAGCTCGTTCATCGCTTTAAGCCCACCGGCGACATAAAAAAGATTCCGGTAGTTTTGCAATCTCAAGTTTCTGATGACCCAAAGCGGAGCCGCATCGGCTTCGTCATTTCCAAAAATCACCAATGGAATATCTCGCGATGTCGGAAGCCGGCTGAAGTCGAACTTTGCGCCGACAACGACCGCTGTCGTTAAATCCGGTCGGTATTTAGTCTGATAAGGATTCGAAGATATGAACGGAGCAAAGACAGCTCCTGCGTAGGCTGGGCCAGCCGAAATATTGCGTCGATCTCGCGCATCCACGAGCACCGGTTTTTCCATCGGCAGCGTCGATTGATTGAAAAGCTTCGCGATATTTGCAGGAAGGACGACCTCTGCACCTGCGACGTAGTTCGGAATCTTAATGCGATCCAAGACATGCGTCGCTGGGGTGAACGTTATGTGAAGCGCCAGAATTTCACGGCTGCGGATTGGAGCAAGTTCCAGATTTGACAAAAAGACGGCATCGTCCGGCTGAAGATTAATCTGATCGAGGAATGCTTTATGGTCGACAACATTAACGGGATCAACGATTCGATTGATGGCGACTTCGCCAATAGGTTCGTAAACTTTAGTTCCGCGAACGAGTTCGTCGATCCCGAGAGTCAGCTTGCTGTTCAAGGCGTAGCAACGAGCCTGTCTTCGACTTACGAACAATACATTCGACGTGCCGTCGACGATGGATTGGGCGAAATCACGGGGAACAAAGATCGCTTGAGACGCTTCGGCGGAAGTACACGCATCGGTCGACGCCCGGTCGCCAATGCCTGCCAGCTTCACGGCCTTGTCCCACCCCTCAACCGTGATGAAAGAGCGGAGTTTCTGCCGGTGCGCCATTAAATCTATTAAGTCCGGTGTTATCGCTTCAGAATCGGAAAACGACTGTACCAGCGGCGCCTCGGCCGATTCTGGAGCAGATGGGACGGAAACCGAGGAATTGGTTCCCGGATTTGAGCGGGAATCGACCAAGACGGAATCAGAAAGATAGTACCACGCCCCAACGGTCGCCAAAGCTCCGAAACACAAGCCTAGGATTACCGATTTATTCATGAAGTCCTCATCCCTAAATATCTGATTTAGATCTCCCGTTTGGCAAAATCATTCTGTAAACAATATGCCAAGTCACATGAGAAATCCGTCAGAGCCTTTCCGAAATCAAAAATCGTTGACCGTTGTGCTGCCATGTCACAACGAAGCGGGTGCCGTGGCTCCGGTTTTAGACCGACTGGCATCCTTTGAAACGGCTTGGAATACGGCGGGCATTCATCTGACTGAGATTATTGTCGTCGACGATGGTTCGACCGACTCGACCCGAGATGCGGTCGACGGCTGGCAAAAATCGAACGCCGGACGTCACGGTTTGGTGCTGACGATCATCTCGAATCGGTCCCGTAAAGGTTACGGAGCAGCGCTCAAGAGCGGAATCGCCGCCTCTTCGTCTGATTTCATCGCTTTTTATGACGTCGATGGAACCTACGATCCAGCGCTGATTCCGAAAATGCTCAATATGATGGTTTCGCATCAAGCGTCGATGGTGTGCGGAGATCGCCTGTCCGAATGTGAGCACATGCCGATGACTCGCGAAATTGGAAACCGGCTTTTTGTGGGAACCATCAATTTGCTTTTCCGCACTCGGGTTTTCGACAGCTGTACGGGTATGCGAGTTTTCTCAAAGGACTTGCGAGATTTTTTCTCGAGCAGCGCATTGCCAGACGGACTTGATTACTCGCTCGCCATGACTCTGACCTTTTTGCGAACAGGGCATCGCCTCGTCGAGATTCCAATTCCTTACGCTCGGCGGATCGGAAGATCGAAGCTTCGAGTTTTAACGGATGGGCCTCGTTTTTTCATTCGCATCGTCGGCTCGTGGATCCGAACTCCGGAACACGTCAGAGTCTTCCGTCATAGCCGAAAGATCGACTAAACGGCGGCGCGGGCAATGCGTCCCAGGGGCCTGCATCGGTAATGGCGTATTGCATTTGTTCTTTTGAGCATTGATACAGCCGAATTTCTTCACCGGCGTCCGCCGCAGTTAATACGGAACGGCCAAGACCACTGCTGGTTTCAAAAGGCACTCGTATCCACGCTCGATCAGCCGCGACTCGTTTGATCAAAGCCAGCGGCGCTTGAAACATTTCGGCGTCCGCTAATTTCAGCAGCCCGGTGACGTCATACACACATTCGGAACCGGGTTCTAAAATTTTGAAGCGGACATAAATTTGTGGGTTTATAGGAGCATAGCGGGGAAGCAGCCACATCATAAAAAATGGCTCGAGCAACTCCATTTTGGAAGTGCGCAGAATTAAATTCGGCCGGCTCGTTTCAACATAACCGAGCATCTCGGAATTCACTCGATCCCCCGGGGATGGATAATGGAAAATGGTATTGCGAGTTGGGAAGAGACCGATGGCATCCCAATAACGAGAGACCTTCGTGCGATCGAGATAGCCTTCGAGAAGTAAGTAGACCGATTTCTGTTCGCTGATTCTGAACGCTGGATAATTTGAGAGACGAATTCCAGTAACCGTCAGTGAGGCCAGCAGAATGATCATAAATCCGGCCACCATGACGTTCACACGAAGCTTAAATCGCTGCGCGACGTACTCATAAATTAAATGAAGACCTGGAAGTGCTCCGAGAGCCAAAAACGGAACCCGTGAAGCTAGGAAAAAGAGATATTTCTGAGAGTGG
>JAYSYF010000139.1:0-5256 GCA_043716655.1 Bdellovibrionales bacterium
GAACTCGGCCGGTCAACGAATCGGTAGCTTGGCCGAAACTGAAATCTTCGATCTGAAGTTTTCCCTGACTCATCTTACCTTTGAAAGCCACTTGTCCCAATTGCAATGACGGAGTCACGATGCTGCCGAATGCGCCGAGCGCGATTGGAACGCTTGGAATCGAAACTGTTTTTCCCTGCAAGAAGACATCGCCCTCTGGCTGCTCTGCAAAACCCGGATCATACGAACCGCTGCCCGTCGTATCGAGTGTACCTTGCATCGTCAGCGGAAGAATTCCTGCGCGGCGAAGTGCACCAGTAAGAAGGCCAAGCTGAATGCCGGTGATGTTCGTTGTGATGTCTTGGCGATTAACGCCGCTCTTCGATTTCGCTCCCGAAGAAAGACTCGCCATGACATTGCCTTTGAATATGCCTTCCGCTTCGATCGTTCCGCCAGGAGTTCGAGTAATCAGCGACGTCAGGCTTGGAGATGCAACCAATCGGTCTGCACCGATCGATGGTAGGCCAGGGCCGTTGAATTCGAATTCTTCAAGTTCGAGAGCGAAAGGAAATCCAGGAACCAGTCCGACTTTTTCAAAGTCGATCGCCACACCGTCGCCGATCGCTCGGGACACGGTCGTCGCAACGACGGCGCGTAAATCACCATACGGAAAAATGATCGGTATCCACGCGATCATTAAGAGCGGAATTAAAGCGATCAAACCTTTGTTGCGCCAAAGAAAGTTAAAAAAGTTTTTAAAGGTTTCTACAATTCCGTCCACGTTACGACCTCACGCCGATTTTTGAAAATCGAACTACTTTCGACCCGCCGCTGCACTTGCTGGCGCCGCAGGAATGTTGAAACTGACGACTTTAAAAGTTGCATCGAAATAGTTGCCGGGAACCGAGCCAGCGCGAACATCAAGTCCAATGATTTTTGCCGAGCCCATATTGGTCAACGCATGTCCGATATCCACGACTTGCGAGAGATTTAAATTCGCAAGACGAATTTCAACGCCACTCTGAGTGATTGATTTCGGAATGAACTTGCTCGAGTTCGGACCGGCATTATCGAAAAGCGAAATTCCTTTTATCTGATCTTGCTGAACTCGCGCGTTCGTCACGGCGTTGCGAGCATTGGTTTCGAGTTCGGGACCCGACATCGGCGGTGCCGCTCGCGGAGTTACGATAGCAAGGCGTTTGACCTTGTAGAGATCGAGTACGAGATCGCGATTCTCTTCGAACAGCGCGAGATTTTCTGATCCCGCGTCGTAATACGATTTCGGAATTAAAAACAGAGCGTACGCTATTAAAAAAACGACGGTTCCCATCAAAAGCTTTTGAACCAATGGCGAGAACGAGTCGTAGCGTTCTTTAAGTCGGATGTAGCTATCGGATTCATCCAAGCTTGCTTGGAAACTCTGCAACCGCTCTAGCGCTTTTTCGCGAATGTCATCAAGTATCACGGATGAGCTCCTAGAGTTTACGATCGATTTTCATGACGAAGCCGAAACTCGTGCCCGGTGCGCCGCTGCGAATCGACTTGGGTGTTACTTTTTTCACCGAGCCTTCGCGCGCGATGCTGCGCAACTCACGCTCCACGTTTGCAAGTACGTCAGAACCTTGGGCGCGTCCTTCAATCGTGAGGTCGTCGTTATCGACTGTAAGTAAATCGACATCGAGTCCGCGACCGGATCGGGGTGGCAACTGAACTGGCATTTTTTCCGACAGTCGCGCAACGAAATCCATAGCGGGTATATAGCTATCGAGCTCAGCCAGTTTTTCGCGGCTTTCGATCGCCGTCGTTTCTGCTCGGATATATCTGCTGACTCCGTCGGCTGTGGCTTTGCTGCCCGTGAGTCCCGCCGAAGTTTTTGCGGCGCTCAGCAAAGCTTCGTCCGACCGTTCCGCAAGAGTGAGCGAAATCGATTCGCGAACGTACGAGTAAAGACAGAACACGACGAAAATCGCCGCTGCAACTTGGATTGTGCCTTTCCAAGTGTTCCAGAAGATCTTTAGGCTTTCGTTCGACCGAGCGAACAAACCTTTGCGCAAGTTGATCGCTGGATTTCGCGGTTTACGTAATCCCTCGATCGCAAGTCCGACGGCAGTTGCAGAAGTGCTTTCGAGTTCTGGCGTATGATTCACGCGGAATGCAACTTTGCCTGTTGCGGTCAATGCCGCGAAATATTCAAGCGGGCTAACTGCGACTTCAATCGATTGCGAGAGCCACTGAGAAAAGTTTTGAATTTGACCTGCGCCACCAGTGAGGCGGATATCGCGGAGATCCGCACCGGCCGAAGCCCGCAGATCTAACAAAGTCATTCGCAACTCACGAATCAACGGCGTCGCCGCATCCGCAACCGCTTTGTGCATCGCCAACTGGTCGCGCGACGCACCCTCCGGATTCAGAAGTACGAAACTCTTTGTCTGAAGAACTTTGATCGCTTCGATGTACGAGATCTTGAATACAGATTCGAGAGACATCGCGACGTCATGTCCGCCCCATTGAATCGAACGAATTGCGACAAGATGTCCGTCACGGTAGACGACAAGATTCGAGCGCGTATGTCCGATTTGTAGGATCGCATGGCCAACACGCAATTCTCGAGCTGCATCGTCGAGACCAACGGGGCCGGAAGTTGCGACGGGCGCCGCCCACCAACTGTCGAGAATGTTTGAAAGCGCGAGTCCCTCAACGGAAACAATCTCGGCTTCAAAGCCACCATCTTTTGCGCGACCCAGTGCCTGTTCGACGGGTTCATGCGGGCAGGCGATGGCGACAACGTCGGAAGCGTTTTGAAAAGTTTCGACGACACGAACGTCAAAAACTGTTTCGCTCGCATCGAATGGAATATCTTCTTCAAGTTCGAACGGCAGACTCTTGAGAATCTTCGAACGATCTAAAAAAGGAAAACGACGGAGTCGCGTTGAAACTGAGTTCTGTGGAACGGCAATCACCCAACGGGCATCCTTGGTCGGATACTGCGCGGAAAAAGCGCGCAATCGTTCGATGATCTCGAGCGCTTGATCGCGCATGGGATCGGTGGATAAAGGAAGCTCCCAAATTTGAGTGACCGTCGCTGTGCGACCTGATCCTTCAATTTCAGCGATCTTGATGCTGCTACTGCCGATGTCTACGCCGAGGCATTTCATACACCTCGATTCTAACTATCAACGGGTGCCGAATCCAAGGGAGAACGAGACTCGGGTCCTGTGTTTGAGAATTACTAAGTCGCGACTATTCTTCATTCCAGTAGACGATTTTTGGTCGGCGAAGTGGTGGCGGCGCGGCCGCAGCCGGTTTCTCTTCTGGCTTCGGCGGGATTGGATTTCCAGCAGCATCGACTGCTGGTCCTCCTCCAGCTACGCTGCCAGGTGCTCCCGTACCAGTTCCGACACCTTTCGTCGCTTGCTCGACAAGTGCCTTTTCAAGTCGCTCGCGGATTTTTTCGACGTCGTAGACGACAGCAGTGATGTCGCTTTGTGCTTGTCCTACTTTGCCGGTCGAACGAATTCTGAAATTCGTTTCTGGCTCAAAGACTAGGGGTGTCTTGGCTTCGTCTATCTGAAATGGATTTCCGCTGATGCCGATTCCGTTGAGGTAGCCGAGAAAATCTTTCTCGTCCTTGAACGGGCCACGCTTAGGATCCGAGCGGTCCGCGATAATTCGAGTGATTCGTTCTTCGGTGAAAGCCGGACCAAAGGCTCGCAGCGTTTCTTTCGGCGCCTGATTCACGTTGATACCTTTGCCGCCGTAGAGAGTGATCGACGGAACTAACAAATCGTAAATCTCGTCCGTGACCTCCGCCACCATGTGCAGCTCTTGAACCGTTCGAAAGGGTTGATTCGGAGGTAGAAACTTTGTGTTCGAACCACGATCCGAATAAAGATCGCGTTCACCGCCGCCGTTTCGACCTTCGCCATCGGGGTCGACCCAGTCCGCAATATTATTCACAACTTTTTCAAACTCGAAGCCGCGATGCCGCCGCTGAAAATCCTCATCCGATTCCATCTTTTGAAGGAAGAGTTGCAACAGTTGATTTCGAGCGGCGTTCGCCATGATTTTTGACGGTGATCCGAGATCGTTGATGTCGACCTTCGCGCCTTCGGCTTCGATCGTGGTGAAGTAAGACATTTTTAATACGGTGAGGTCACTGGCCTTAACGGCTTTTTTTATCTCGTCCGTATCGACAGTGCTCGTGCTCGCAGGAACAGGTGGTGGCCACAGAAACGGCTGCCGCCATATTTCATCAAGCATTGTCGGGTCGGGAATCATGATTCCGCCCAGAGCTTGCGCTTGTTTGAAGATATGAATGCGCAGCAGGCTCATTTCGACTCCTGAGCGAGCTGCCCAGTAAGCTTTCACTTGGTTCACCGCTTGGGTCGAAACGACAAACTCGACGCTGCTTTCGTACATGATCTGCGTTGCGATCACCATAAGCAGCGTGGTTGTGAACAGAGCCAGCATTAAAGCGGCTCCGCGCTCGGATTTTTCGTTACGAACTTGTCCGAACAATTCTTTTAGACGCATGCGCAGCTCATTTCTTCACCGTCGGTGACGGTACAGTTCCGTCTGCGTTAGCGGCTGCAGGGTCTTTGTCGGATTCGTCAGGGTTGTTTGGCGCGCGCACGGGGGCAAGCCATGAAAGTTTTCGTTCCTTCGCCAACGGATTCGATCGATCGTGCAACGCTAGAGAAATTTCAACGGCGTCTGGAAATCGATCCCTCGAAACTTGGCTCGAGCTTGTCGGCATCGAATCCCAAGCGTCGACGAATTCCTGCTGTCCAAGAACGATGTAACGAAGTTTGAACTCGGTCACGTGATGAACGAGAACGACGCCTTTGATGTCATCTTCGTCGCCAGGTGTGAGCGGAAATTCGTTTGTCGGGTTCGTCGTTTCAAGGCGTACAAGACATTGAGACGAAGTCGCTTTTGGGTCTGAACTTTGACAACTTTTCAGGTAGTATGAAATTCGAGCCTGATCACTTTCCTTCGATTCGATAAATCGTCGAACGTGATTTCGAGTTGTAAATGTCATCGCTTCGGCGCTTCCAACGAAACCCGTGAGTTGAGTCGGGACGGGAAGTGGAGTCGCGGTTGCCAGCGGATCAGGTGGAAGATTTGTCGGTGCGACTCCGCCACCGGAAACGGTTCCGGCTTCAGGAGTCGCTGCGCCGGCTGCCGTGGCCGCTTTTTTCTTTCGAAGCTCGAGTACTTTGTTGTACGTCGCGACAGTGTAGTCGCGGTGATGGAACGCGGCGCCGATATCGCTAA
>JAYSYF010000140.1:0-5253 GCA_043716655.1 Bdellovibrionales bacterium
CCGGATTTTCGAAAGTCCATTTCTCTCGAATTCAGAACTCATGAAGCGGCAGTAGCCGTTAGTATCCGTTAAGTTTAGCGTGCTCGAAGAAGGGAGCGACCTTGCCCGTTTTCGTCATGCGCCCACGTCGTGTACTTTTTGGATCCGGGATCGAGTCCTCTGTTGGTCGCCAGTCGGTGATTTTGATCCAAGTGGTGGTGCGCTTTTTTGAAGGATCAACGGGGAACAAAACGTTATGTTCTTCTTCGTAGCCGTTCACCGTTCTTGATTCTTCGGCCAACGCACGATCGACACCAAATGCATCAGTGATCAGGCCAATCATCTCGTCAAATGTGAAGTTATCTTGGCTCATGTAGCGGCCGAGTCGTCCGATGTTACGGAATCGGATTACACCGTTCACTTTCAACTCTTTCAAGTTCTCGTGCAGTCGCTTGGGAACGTGTTCGTTTACGCCCTTTATCAGGATGCAATTGAGATTTATAAAGAAACCGATTTCGGCGCAGTTCTTAAGTGCCTGCATTTTCTTTTTCGCGCAGGCGACTCCGTCCGTCTTCTTATAGACTTCATCGTCGTCAGCGCCATTCACTGAGATCGCAACGAACTTAAGGCCGGCATCGAAGAGCGACTGTGCGTAAGCACGATCCGCTAGTTTTAAGCCATTGGTCATGATCGCCGCACGGTGACCGTGATCGTTGATGGCGCGAATCAATTCAGGAAGATCGTTTCGCAAAGTGGGCTCACCACCGGTCAGTCGAATCTCCGTCTTTTTTCCGAGACGAGAGAAAAACTTGATAAGGTCTTCTTTTGGAATATCTGGAAGGTTTCGAATTGGGCTATAGCAATTCGCGCACTCCATGTTGCAGCGATGGGTGACATCGACGCCAACAGTATAGAATTCGCTTTTTTCGGGCTCGACTTCGAAATAACCAAGCTGACTATGTTCGTCACTCACCAACAGCTTTGATGCGCTCTTGTTCATACGCTCCCTCTCGGTTCACCACCCAAAGCTTATCCATAATCCAGCCTGATACATCAAAATAGTAGGCGTGCGATAGGTTGGTTTGCTTAGGCTGAAGATGATGTCGTTCGTGAATGCCCTCACCGAAAGTTAATGCGGCAACCCACCAGCAATCCTTGGGTACATCGCCATTGTGGCACACCGAATTCACAAGCGACGTAGCGCCAACGCAGAACATTACTGGCCAGCAGTATCCATAGATCACCGCAAGCCAACCACCGCTCATCGTTAATGTGCCGACGTAAGCCAACAAAACGTAATAATAATTTTGCTGATAAAACTTAACCACGGGCGATCTGACAATATCTCGAACGAGACTCAGCTGCGGCGGCACTCCGCCCTCTTCTGCGCTGGGAAGATGCCAGCGATTGAGGAAGACGGTCCAAAATCCTTGTTGTCCCGGCGCATGGGGATCGGACGGCAGGTCGGAATATTTATGGTGCATTCGATGGATCAAAACCCACTCGAGCGGTTTCCCGAGCGAAGTTAAAACTCCAATTCCGAGACATATCCACGTCCACACAGAATTTTCCGGCATCGAGCGATGCGAAAGTCCGCGGTGGAATCCGATCGCAACGCCGAAAATAAGAAAGATCGCATAAACGATTAAGCTGACACCGAGGAAGATTGCCGATGATGGCTGAGCGACCAGCGTCGCGCACGCGGCGCCCACGCAGAGCATCTGCAACGTTCGAACAGAAAATAAATCGCTAACTTTTTTCCATGCTCTCATATCCGCGCCTGGGTGATGAGCTCTGGTAATGTCACTGATGGATCGATCAGCTGAACACCGTCACGCGAGATGTAGGGAGACAGATTGATCGATATTACGACTCGACTCGAATCGCCTTGATTGCTGACGGCGTGATAGCGACCGGTATCGAACCAATAAAAATTTCCGTCGCAAGGAATCGAAAACTGTTCGCCTTCAACTTCCCAAACCACATCAGGATTTGAGTAAAGGCACGCATGCACACGGATGCCCTGATAGAAGGGAAAATCCACGTGCGGAGGAATAAAACCACCTGGCATCATTTCAAGGAAACGAACCTTTGTCGTCGTTGACTTGAACTTCGCCAGAATTCCTTGGAAGTAGGGTCGACAAGCTTCCGTTAATTGATCAAATCCGGTTTCGTCGAGTGTTTCGATGTGTCTCGACTCGGAAGGCACACGATCCGAAACCAGTTTGAAGGTATTGTAGATTGAAAGTTTCTTGTCGTCCGCGCCATACAAAGAGAGTGAGTCGTACAGAGGATCTTCGGCAGCCGCCCGCGAGGTCAACCCAAGGCCACGATAGGTTCGGCGAGGACGACTCTTTCCTGATTCGGATAATATCTCAAATGGCTTAAGTGGAAACAAATCGCGAACTAACTCGAATTCTTTTCGCGCTTCTTCAAGGTCGAACGAATACGCCGCTGGAAGCTTCATCCATTTCGGTGCCGGTTTCGTCCAAGCAGTATTGGGCGCGTACAAGTAGTCCGTAAAATGAGGATCTTTATCAGTATGTAGTGAACTGCTCATTGCTTACCGACTTTCTGAACGTAAAAGAAACTCGGCAAGATACTCCATCTTGAGCGTTCCTCTTTTGATCCAGTAATCCGCACGGCGCGTTTCAAGACTGAGAAGACTTTTTTGATAGTGGAACTTCGGCACAACGTCGCGTGGAACAACCGCATCAATCGTCAGGTCATAGCAATCAAAAACCGGCAAGCCACGCAATGGGGCGAGTGCGCCGTTCACTTCCAGAGCTTTCGAAGGAAGCGAGCGCGCTCGAGTCGCGTAGAAGAATGTGAAAAGCGAGTCGGCATGCATACGTTTAAAAGCTTCCTCGAACAGAATATTCAACAACTTGCGGTCGCCCACACTGGACGTTGCCGAAAGGGAACGAAAGTCGAACATAGAAAAATACGGCATTTGATCCCAACGCCGAGTCCCTAGAAGATATCGAGGTTGTCCATCTCGAGCCAATAAAAACAATGTGAGCTTGTGATCATCGCGGCGATACTTGTCGATATCTACTTTTTTGTCGCCCTTGAGATTTTTTAGATATTCTTGAAGCTGATCCGCAGTTTTCGAGTCGAGTGACTCGAACTCGGAAACGCCGTCAGCTAGCATGGATAGTCTATTCCATTGATTCGAATAGATGTTTTCATTCCAAGGAGTTTGCGCTTTTCGAAATCTACCAAACCCATGTTGCGGACATCGTCGATGAACGCGGTGAGGTACTTTTTAGATGGAAACTCGAATCGATATTCCACAACTGAATCCACAATTTTCTTCGAAAAGTGTGTGAGCGATCCATCGTTTAATCTGAGTCCGATATAAGATTTGATCGCATCGTTGTTCGCCCATAGAGGCACTTGATCTTCAAATTGGGCAGAAGAAATAGCTTCAGGCAATGAGATGAAAACGTGCGCGACGACAGGTGACGTTCCCAGAAATTTTGATGCGAAGGGCATCATTAACAATCGTGGCAATTGAGTAGTCGCAGCCGCAATACCTGCAAAAATCAGCGACCTGCGCCCTAACTTATTGAGTGTCCGGCTCATATTTCAATCTCTCCCGATTCAACTACGATAATTCTAGCAGCGCTCAAAATTGAAACAAGGCATATTTTCGACCTCTAATCGCAGGTCAACCTAAGACTCGGGCCATCAGGGGTGTTCCAATTTAAGCCAAAATACCTAGGCTTTTGACGAGCCGCCTGTGTCGCATTCTGGGCCATTTGAGGAGGGTGCGGAGTCACTCGAGTCTAGGGCTGTCCCTAATACCGGCGCTGACTAGGCGCGGACTCCGCAACCGAGGCGCGCAATCATCATCTTGTTCCGATGACCACGCTCTTCAGTGTTTTAAAGAATAGTAGCGACGCCTTCCTAATCTTCGCGCAGACGTGCGCGAAGCAGCGCAGCTGGGGCGGGCCCCAGCTTAGCATCACATTAGGATTATCGCTTCAACTGGATAACTTCGTTGAGAAGTTCGTCCGTTGTCGTGATGGTCTTCGCATTCGCTTGGAAACCCCGTTGGTTCTGGATCAGGTTAACAAATTCTGTTGCGAGATCGACTGTCGATCGCTCGAGAGACTTCGCGAACAGCTGACCGCGGCCTGCTTGACGAGACTTGCCGATCGCTCCAGCACCCGAATCACGCGATTCTTTCAGGCGGTTGTTACCAGCCTTGAAGAGGGCTTCTGGGTTCTCGAATTTAGCTAAGGCGATTTGACCGAGATCCGCAGCCTGACCGTTCGTGTACAGCGCAGTCAAAACACCTTCGTCGTTGAACGACATGTTAGTGATCGTACCTGCTGCCGCACCGTCTTGGCGCCAAGAAATCAAATCAGATTCTTTTCCGTACTGCTTCGATCCGTCGAGGCCTTTGCCTTTATCAGTTGTGATCGCATCACCGAAGTCGATTTTCACGGACTGGTTTTGAAGTGCACCACCGGCGAAGTTGAACGCCTGTTTAGTGATTTGTTCCGTATCGAGTTTTCCATCGACAGTGAATGTGAGTTTCGCTGTCATGACTTCGGAAAGTTTTCCGCCGACGCCACCAGTGACTTCTTTGCCATCGCACATACCGCGAACGTCCCAAGTACGATCAGCCGATTTGTTGAAGAACATCGTCATCAAATGTTTGTTACCTTGAGAATCGAATACTTCGACGCCAGTCGAGAAGTTCGATGTCGAATATGGATCTTCCGCGTTGAAGACTTTCCCAGCCTCCATACGTGAATCCAAGTTCATGTCGAGATTCACTTCTGAAGTCGCCTTCGCTGGGATCAGCGCGCGTGGGAATTTGATGTCGCCCGTCTTGTTGATGATCTTACCTTTGTCATCCGACTGGAAGCCCTGCACGCGCTGTCCGTCGTTTGAAACGAGATAACCTTCACGATCGAAATGGAAAGATCCGTCACGAGTGTACGACTCGCCGTCTGATCCACGAAGTGTGAAGTATCCGTCTCCAGAAATTGCGAGGTCGGTCGACTTCTCTGTCGAGTCGACGTTACCTTGGCTGAGAATTGGATTCACGGCGCCGATCTTAACACCACGCCCGATCTGGTTACCTCCCAAGATACCCTTCAGGTTCTTCGAGATAATGTCTTGAAACTCTGCACGACTCGCTTTGAAACCAATGGTATTTGCGTTGGCGATGTTATCACCAATGACTCCCAATGCTTCGCCTTGTGCCGATAAACCAGATACGCCCGTATAGAGCGATGAAAGAACACCCATGAACCC
>JAYSYF010000015.1:0-2483 GCA_043716655.1 Bdellovibrionales bacterium
TCTACAGCTTGGTGAAGACCGTCGCTCCAGCGCCGACCTTCCATCAATCGACCGGTGAATTCGTCGACGATGATGATCTCGTCGTCTTTTACCATGTACTCGACGTCGCGTGTATAGAGGTGATGCGCCTTCAAGCCTTGATAAACGTGGTGAAGCAGTTCGATGTTTTCTGGATCATAGAGGTTGTCGATTTTTAAAAGCTCTTCGACCTTGTGGTTGCCTTCCTCGGTCAGAGCAACCGTTTTCGATTTCTCCTCCATCGTGAAGTGCTCTTCTTTTATGAGATGAGGAATGATCGCGTTGATCGTATAATACTTGTCGGTCGAATCTTCGGCAGGTCCCGAGATGATCAGCGGAGTTCGCGCTTCGTCGATCAGAATCGAGTCGCACTCGTCGACGATCGCATAATTAAGCGGACGCTGAGCGTAGTCGCTGAGTTCAAACTTCATGTTGTCGCGGAGGTAATCGAAACCAAGCTCGTTGTTTGTGCAGTAAGAAATGTCGGCTGCGTACGCTGCTTTTTTCTGTGCGTCGCTCTGCCCGTGTGAAATCACATCCGTGGTGAGACCGAGCCAACCGTAGAGGCGCCCCATCCACTCGGCATCTCGAGCGGCTAAGTAATCGTTAACGGTGACGATGTGTACGCCTTTGCCTTCGAGTGCGTTCAAGTACGCAGCCAGAGTCGCAACGAGAGTTTTACCTTCTCCGGTACGCATCTCTGCAATCGAACCGCGATGTAAAATCATTCCGCCGATGAGCTGTACGTCGTAGTGGCGCATGCCAAGCACGCGTGAACTTGCTTCGCGACAAACGGCAAATGCTTCGGGCAAAAGCTGATCAAGAGTTTCGCCTTTTGCGATTCGTTCTTTGAAAAGTGCGGTTTGATTCTGCAACTCACCGTCGTTCATCGCCTTAAAGCGTGGCTCGAGTGAATTGATCTGTTCGATGACAGGTCCAAGTCGCTTCATTTCGCGAGCGTGAGCCGTGCCGAATACTTTTGTCAGGACTGCGTTAATCATCCCGATACAATAGCCTTTTCACAGCTATCAAGGCACCCCTCAAATTGAGTTTTTAAGGCATTTTTCGGTCCCGGACCTGCCGAAACAGTTCGAACACCGAGATCGCCACGGCGTTCGATAGATTGAGGCTGCGGATCTCACCCGGCATCGGCAGGTGAATGACCCGGTCTTCGCGCGTCGTCACCCGTTCGATCTGCGCGCGCGTTAACCCCGTGGTTTCTTTTCCGAAAACGAGCCAGTCGCCTCGCTCAAACTCCACATCAAAAATCGAAGCCGTACCCCAAGTTTCGACGAAAAAGACCCGATCCGGCTTCGAGGCTGGCGCGGTGACGTGCTCGACCCAGGCGTCGAAACTTTCATGGACGTCGAGGGCTAGATGATTCCAATAATCAAGACCGGCCCGCTTGACCCGAGATTCAGTAATTTCAAATCCGAGCGGTTTGACGAGGTGAAGTTCCGATTCGGTGCCCACGCAAGTACGGCTGATGTTTCCGGTATTTTCGGGGATTAGCGGCTCCATCAAGACGACCCGGCAAAGCGGCGACACCAGGCTGCGTTGCGGCGGCAAAAATGGAGAAACTTCGGGCGAATTCTTCGACATCGGGATTGGTGTACCACGAGTCGAAACTCTAGTCTCCTACCGTACGCGGCGATCCAAGTATGAAAGGTTCGCCGGTCTCTCGGCTTTCTTTTGACTCGTCTGAAATCCGCTCCTAATTTGAATTCCCAAGTACATGAAAAAAATCGAAGCCATCATCAAGCCCTTCAAGTTGGACGATGTTGTCGAAGCTCTTTCAGAGATCGGCGTCGAAGGCGTGTCGGTTTCTGAGATCAGGGGCTTTGGACGACAAAAAGGACGCGCCGAAATTTATAAAGGCGCCGAGTATGTTGTCGATTTTCTTCCGAAAACAAAACTAGAAATCGTGGTTAACGATGACCTTTGTGATGCCGCCGTTGAAGCGATCGCAAAGGCCGCGCGCACTGGTAAAATCGGTGACGGCAAGATTTTTGTTTTCAATGTCGAGAGCGTCCTTCGCGTTCGCACAGGCGAACGCGATGAGAGCGCACTGTAAAGAGAGTACTAAACCGTGTCACACAGGAGAGACTATGACACCGGCAGCAGTCATCGAGTTCGCTAAGAAAAACGGCGCGAAGATGGTGGATCTTAAGTTCGGCGATCTTCCAGGAATGTGGCAGCATTTCACAATCCCGCTTCACCAACTAGAGCCCTCAGTTTTTGAGAATGGCTTGATGTTTGACGGCAGTTCGATTCGTGGATGGAGAAGTATTCACGAGTCCGACATGATGATCAAACCAGATCCAACGACAGCGCGTATGGATCCATTCATGGAAGTTCCAACCCTCTCGTTGATTTGCGATGTACACGTTCCAGAAACTGGCGAACCGTACAATCGCGATCCACGACAGATTGCTAAAAAAGCTGTTTCTTACCTGAAGTCTCTA
>JAYSYF010000141.1:0-5241 GCA_043716655.1 Bdellovibrionales bacterium
CTCCGTGTAAAACAGTATTCAACAAAACACCGGCATAGCGAGTCGTCTCGCCGCCGAATGCAATGGTAAAATCTTTTCCGCTCTCGGCTTCGGCGCGAACATCGCGAAACGTTTTTCCGAGTTCTTCTTCTTTATCCGATGCATGTCGCTCGGGCCGCTTGGTGTTGAGTCCGTCATAGTGATGATTGAGTCCCGTTTTGGCGTCGAGCCGTGTGGCCGGATTCATCCAGAAATTTTCGTAATCGCTTCTCACGTACGGCAAGACTTCGTCCTTCAGCCAAGCAAGCTTTTCGGGAGAAAGTTCACCGGGCTCTGTCAGTTCAAGGTACGTACGGACCATTCGACTCAAAAGTGGTGGTTGCGATCGCGAAAGGTAATAGTCCCGATTGCCGTTTGGGATCAGCCCATAATTCTTGATGAGGAAAACAAAATTATCGATTTGACCCCGAACGATTTCGGCACGGCCGGTTTTTACAAGCGCGTGTACCGCGAAATAACTGTCCCAGTAATAGGCTTCTTGAAAGCGTGCGCCAGGAATAATGATCGCGTTCGGCAGCGGAATCAACGTGCTCTTGGTTTGCTCGGGTGTTTTGCGAACGAGCAGTGACCACGTTGCTTCGGTATAATTGAAAGCCGCGTAGTGCTTCGATTTCGGGTTCAAAGTCATTTGCGGCAAAACTAGTTTCGCGATTTTCGGATCACTAACCGCTTGAAGTTCGAGCCACGAATCGAAAAGTTTTTCGATCAAGTATTTGATCTTCGCCGCTTCTTCTTTCGGAGCATCGGCGCGAATTTTACTGACTTCAGCGCGTGTCAGAGTTTTTGGAACGAGGTCGACAAGCGGCTTGAAATCATCAACGAGTTTCAGTTCCATCGCGCGAACGATCACCGGATGTGTGAGCACACCTGATACGGAACTCTTAGGTTTAAAACCTGTTACGTCAGATCTGAAATGGTGCTCACAGGTGAGTCCGAAAGCAAATTGAGGAATGGCTGCCGCGCCGAAGATGAAGGCCAGAGCCAGAACGGGAGCCACTGTCGAAATCATAGCCGGAAGTGACGTCAAGGGTGACGTCAGAGGTCGCGGGGAGCGACCATCGGCTCGTGGTGGTGCGTACGTTTTCACGCTGATGAGAAGAGCAAGGGCCGCGCCGCTGAGCTAGCGGAAATATACGTTTGTTAAGACTTCAGGCTTACGCTTCGAGAATTCGTCCAGCGATGGCGATGAACGCCAAAGCTTCTTCGGAAGTCGGGTGGCTTTCGACGACGGGGATTCCGGCTTCTCCGCCGATGCCAACGGATTGCGTGAACGGGATTTCACCGAGCTTTGCAATTCCGCGTTCTGAAAGCCAAGAGTCGATCTGACCTTTTGGAAAGAGCTGCACTCGCTCTTTCGAACCTGGCGGAACAAACCAGCTCATATTTTCAACAACGCCAATAACAGGAACTTGAACGCGCGCCCACATGTCGATCGCTTTTTTCACATCGGTCAAAGATACGTTTTGCGGTGTCGAAACTGCGATGGCTCCTGCGAGCGGAACTTTTTGCGCGACTGATAATTGAATGTCCCCAGTGCCCGGTGGCAAGTCGATCAACAAGTAATCGAGTTCACCCCAAGCAACATCGCGAAGAAATTGATCCATCGCTTTGAACAACATTGGACCGCGCCATACGACTGCGAGATCTTCGTCGATCAGATAACCGATCGACATCAACTTCACTCCGAAACGCTCGAGCGGTTGCAGTTTTTTATCTTCACCGAGTTCAACTTTCTGATGAAGTGTGCCGGACATTCGCGGAAGTGAAGGACCATATATGTCGGCATCGAGCAGACCGACTTTTAGACCTTTGCGCGAGAGGGCTGCGGCTAAATTGACAGCCACTGTGCTTTTTCCGACGCCACCCTTGCCAGAGGAAACCGCGATGATTTTTGAGATTCCTTCGATGGGACGTTGTTGCTCAAACGGATTCATAGCGGCCATGAGTGCTCCATTCCTGATATTCCAAGCTTTATTCGATCACTTGTCTCAAGGCGAGACAGGTTAGGCTTCAGTCGAGTCGGTGTGCCTCCGAAAAGTCAGATGCAGTGTAACGACGTTTCGTCGTGCACAGAATGACTAGAGATTCGGAGAACTTAAACGGTGACCCAGCTTAGCCTCGACGATGTCGTAGCTTTGAACGCCTTGATTGTCACGGCGATCGGGCTCTCGCTTGCCTTCGGCAGACGAGATCGCAAGGCGCCACATCTGAATCTCACTGGGCCACGTCGCACGACTGCTTATGATGAAATTCCTCCAGAACAACGCGTGAATCGCCTGAAGACCGATTCTGCAAAGCACGGTACACCTCGCATCACTGGCTCAGGTCGTGGTCCATCGGGCGGAGGGTATGGAGCCGCGGCGCTCAAGCGACTCGACGAGGACGAACCGCAGTTGGGCGAATCGCGGCAGCTGAACGTCTTCTTCAACTGGAACGGCCACACCTGGGACGCATTCGAAGTATTGGGAGTTCCCGCAGGCGCAAAGCGCGAAGTCGTCGTTCAAGCATTCCATGCCTGCCGCGCGAAGAGCCCAGACTCTACGGCCTTTCTTCAGGCCGCGACCGACGCCATCCTCAAAAACCGCTAAAGGTACCTGCTTCCTTTTTGCAGAAAAGGGCCGGATTCTGCAAAAAGGAAGCAGGTACCTTTTCTCGAAGCGCTGCGTTATCTTTTGCTGATTCAGGCGAGCTTCACATAGCTAACCGCTGCCATTGACCCTAGCGCTCAGACACTGCAATTTGTAGCAAACCTCCTTAGCCAACTGACGCACGCAAATGCGCAGGAAAGGTTCCTACCGCATGTCGACACCCACCGTTCAGCACCTCACCGATCTCGCAACAATGGTTTCACTTTCGAAACGTCGCGGATTCGTTTTTCAATCGAGCGAAATTTACGGAGGCCTCGGCTCTTGCTGGGATTACGGTCCGCTCGGAGCGCAACTCAAAATGAATGTGAAGCGCGCGTGGTGGGATTCGATGACTCGTCGAGAAGACGTCGTCGGTCTCGATGCTGCTATCTTGATGCATCCAACAGTTTGGAAAGCGTCAGGCCACGTCGATGGCTTCAGCGATCCGTTGGTGGATTGCAAAGCGTGTAAGACACGTTTCCGTTCGGACAACTCCGATAGCTACATCAATGAAAAAAAATGTCCTAACTGCGGTTCGAAAGATCTGACGGAAGAACGCAAGTTCAACCTGATGTTCAAAACGCACATGGGTCCGACGGAAGATTCTGGCGCTGTCGTTTACTTGCGACCAGAGACCGCGCAGGGCCACTATGTGAATTTTGAAAACATTTTGACGAGTTCGCGTAAGAAAATTCCGTTCGGTATCGCGGCGATTGGAAAATCGTTTAGAAACGAAATTACTCCCGGCAACTTCATCTTCCGAACGCGCGAGTTCGAGCAGATGGAAATGCAATATTTCGTAAAGCCTGGCGACGACATGGCGTGGTTCGAGAAATGGCGCGAGACGCGCTGGTCGTTCTACAAACAGATCGGCATCAAGACTGAAAACTTGCAGTGGAAACCGCACGGACCCGACGAGCTTGCACACTATGCAAAAGCGGCGGTCGATGTTCAGTACAAATTCCCATTCGGTTGGCAGGAGCTTGAAGGCGTGCACAACCGTGGCGACTTCGACTTGACTCAGCATTCGAAATTCTCTGGAAAAAAACTCGAGTATTTTGAAGAAGCTTCGAAAGAACGCTACGTTCCTTACGCAATTGAAACTGCGGTCGGTTGCGATCGACTGGTTCTGGTTGTGATGTGCGATGCTTACCGCGAAGAAGTGACGATCGACGAGGAGACAAAGAAGCCGGACATTCGTGTCGTTCTTGGTTTCCATCCTTCTTTGGCGCCTGTGAAGGCGGCCGTTCTGCCATTGTCGAAAAAAGCAGAGCTTCAGGGGCCAGCGATGAAAATTCGCGACGAGCTCGCGCGCGAATTCGATGTGCAGTACGACGACTCGCAATCGATCGGAAAACGTTACCGTCGCCAAGACGAAATCGGAACTCCGTTCTGTATTACGGTCGACTTCGAAACTTTGAACGATCAGAAGGTCACAATCCGTCATCGCGATACGATGAAACAAGATCGCGTTGCGCTGACTGACGTGACGAACTACATCGCGAATGGCTTGCGGAATTTTTAAGGAGCTTTATGCAGACAACGACTTCTTCTTCAAAAAAATCCGGCGATTCTAACTCTAGTAAAAGCGTTTATTTTTTCTCTGCGGGGGATACTGACGGCAATGCCGGGATGAAAAACATCTTGGGCGGCAAAGGTGCAAACTTGGCCGAGATGACTTCACTTGGAATTCCGGTTCCTCCGGGATTCACAATTTCGACAGCGATGTGCGAGAAGTTTTATGAGAGCGGCGAGAAATTGCCGGCAGATCTTGTTGCTTCGATTGAGGCGGCACTTGTGAAGGTCGAAACGAAGATCGGGAAAAAATTCGGCGACAAGAAGAACCCACTTTTAGTTTCGGTCCGCTCCGGTGCTCGCGCTTCGATGCCAGGGATGATGGATACGATTTTGAATTTGGGACTGAACGACGAAACGGTTGAGGGCCTTTCTGAGGCGAGCGGCAATCCGCGTTTCGCATGGGATTCGTACCGTCGCTTCATCCAAATGTATTCGGACGTCGTAATGGGAATGAACTCGTCTTTCCTCGAAGTGGCGATGGAAGACATGAAGGATGCCAAGGGCTACAAGTTCGATACGGATCTTAAAGTTGAAGATTTGAAAAAGCTTGTCGCTGAGTTCAAGAAACAAGTTGTCGACGGCACGGGACAAAAATTTCCGGTCGATCCCAAAGAACAATTGTGGGGCGCGATTTCGGCGGTCTTCCGTTCGTGGAATACGGCGCGAGCCATTGCCTATCGCCAGATGCATGCAATTCCCGCCGAGTGGGGCACAGCCGTCAACGTTCAGTCGATGGTTTTCGGAAACATGGGTGACGATTCTGCGACGGGCGTTGCGTTCACCCGCAACCCTTCGAACGGGCTCAAAGAATTTTACGGCGAATATTTGGTGAACGCGCAAGGTGAAGACGTTGTCGCGGGCATCCGTACTCCGATTCCAATCTTAGCTGTCGAAGCGAAACTTGCCGGCATTGTCGGTCAGTCGCTTGAAGAGCGTATGCCGAAAGTTTTTGGCGATCTCGTCGCGACCTACAAACAACTGGAAAAACATTATCGCG
>JAYSYF010000142.1:0-5221 GCA_043716655.1 Bdellovibrionales bacterium
CCAACCACCGTAATAGTCGGAGTCATGCAGGTCGCGGCAGCTCCTGGGCAAGTCGGAACCCACTTCAAATCCCAACTAAACGGACAACCATCGGAAGGATAGCCGGTGCAACGCGTTCCGTTCGCCTGAAAACCATTCCCAGCTGTGCTGGCGTAATACAGCTCAAGTCCCTGCGGATCTTTCAAATTCAAATTGTAACCGCTAACCGAGGCCGTACACGCCACCGTCGGATTCGCGATCATACAAGTCATGTCTGGATTCCCAGTCGAACTTGCTGGATCGAGTGCAGTGAGTGACCAAGCTTCACCGTTTTGTACCGCGCTGATAATACTCGAACGCATTTGCGTAACGGATGCGACTGCACTCGCCTTTTTTTGCATGCGGAACATGTCTGTAATGAGTGTCGTGATCCCGATTGCGAGGACAGAGATAATCGCAGTCGCAATCAAAACTTCGACGAGACCGAATCCTCGTTGAGCGTTTTCATGATTTATTCTGTTAAGCATCGCGAGCTCCCTTGAATTCTTCATAGGATCATCCGGTCTTCATGCAGGTGACGACGGTGTAGGTAACGCTGTTATATAGGCCGAGTGTTCCGACAGGCGCGCCCATCGCAAAGTTATTATCCTGGATTCCAAATGCGTTGTCGGTTGGCTGCTGGGTACAGCGGTGAAATACTTCGAAGGTAGTTGCCGAGGATAACGTAAGCGTCGCTTGAACCGAAATGGTTGTCGCCCCGCCCTGAATCGAAGCAATACCCTTGCCCGTCGCTATTGTCGCGCCACTCACAATTCTTAAGGTCACAGTGTTTTCGCCGTTCTTAAATGCCGGCGCGTCGACACGGCACTCGTAACGCCCCTGCGGAAGTGTAAACGACTGCGCTGCAAATGTCGCAACAACTCCAGGAGGAGTCGACACGTTATTAAATTTTCTTGCAGCGCCACCATTGCAATTGCCTTCGCCATTTGCGTTGTTCATTGTATATGAAAAAATAATCGGAATATTTGTAGGCGTGCCTTCGCCGCGGCGAAATTTGATATTGTACTGATCCGTGTTCAACGGTTGTCCGCCGAGAAGATCGTTCGCCCCTGGGCGATACAATAAAGTTCCATTTACTTCGATTTGTGGATCGACGCAATTAGCTCTGATTGCCCCGTCTGTACAAGTCGCACTCCATATTAAATCATAGCGGAAGGGGCATGTCGGATTACCAGCCATTGAAAATGTATTGCAGATTTCGCCGGTCAACGTGAAGCCTCTGGTGGCGATACCCGAATACATTAATTCTTCCCCGTTACGATTCTTCAAATTCAACGGCCCAAAGGCTCCATGCGTACAGGCAGTATGGTTCAGGACGCAAGCCATCGCAGGATTTCCGTTTGTAGCATCTTGGTCTGCGATGGTTCTATCCCAAGCCGACAGATTTAATGGGTCGGCAGACGTTCCTGCGATCGCGGTCTGGAGCGACGTTCGAAGTTGCATGAGCGAGTTTCCGACTTCGCCACGTTTCTGCATCGTGAACATGTCCCCGAAAAAAGTGCTCAGGCCGAGCGTGACCACACCGGCAATCGCAACGGTTGTCATGACTTCAACAATAGTGAAGCCCGCTTCGGATATAAGCGTTCGAGTTCTCCTTTTCGGAGATTTATTAGGCACTTGCCCGCGCATAAGCACGATCCCACCTTCCAGGTACGTTATTCATTATACGGAGAATTGGGTCGCTCGTCTCAATAGAGATTTGGCAACTCGACCAAATGGTCAAACGAGCTTAATAATTCGCGTTCTCTGCATCGAAGTGAAACATCCTGGACCTTGGATCTAGAGTTCTCCACAGCCGACTTTTCTCACTTTGATACATTCAGCATGCTTTGGTTCGCGCTATTCAAAATCACAATCGATCACACTTTGAATAATTCGAGTGATCCTCACTCGTCGATCTGGACTTTGTCCTTCGTCCAGGCACCATGCACGTCCCCCGAAGTCAGCATTGCAACCTTGCGCGGTGTTTTCAAAGAACACTTTCGTATTTTCATGACTCGGACAATTGAACCCTATTTTTTTTCCAGACGGGGCACGCCTCCGCCTGATAAGGCAAATTCATCAACCCCGCCGCATATGCTATGCGGATTGTTTTTTGCAAAACCGTGGCTCGGGCGAAGCCCTCCTGGCTCCGCATTTAAAAAAGCAGAGGTAATGAAATGGCAAAAAAGAAAAATTCTCGAAGTGGACGCCAAGGCCGAAGTAAATCGAATCAAAGAGGTGAATCTGAATCTGCCATTGGAGGTTTGTCAGAAACATTTGATGAGGCAGCTGAGGCGGTGGAACGAACGGTGAACCGCATCCCTCGCACAGCCGTTTACTGGGGTCTCGGCGCGATTGCCGTCGGAGCCGCCGCCGTTGGCGCGTATATCTATCTGGATCGAATTGCCGAGATGTATGAGACCGCGTCCGAATCGTCTGAAAGTGACGAGTCAGATACTGACATCTCTAGTTCAAAAAGGGGATCGGTCCGCTCGACCACATCGTCATCACCCGACTTGTCGGAGTTAGAGCGTCACTAGCTATCGAACGCCGCGCAGGTCCGACTTGTTGTGTACGACGGAACAAGAGGTAAACTCCCAAGATCCCTGGAACTGCAGCTGCGATGAATGGTTCTGGTTTCTCTTTCACTTGCGCAAAGAGATCTTTAAGCGTGTCGCGAATCGATTCGAACGTTGCCTTCGCAAGTTCCGCCGTTTATTAACGCGAGTACATCGGCAAATTCCCAGTCTGAAATCGGGCGCTTACCGAGAACGGCAGCTCGTTTCAACGCCTTCATCGCCTTCGATCCATCGCCCGACAGTGCCCACGCCTTTGCTGCTGAATAGTGCGCGAAATAATATCGATCTTTCGATAAATCATAACGAGTCCAAGCGTTCACGCCTTTGCGTGCCCAGGATCTAGAACTCGCGACTTTGTTCCCTTGATGGAGTTCGTGTGCAATCAATGCGGCAGCAAGGCCCTTAGCATAATACGACCGCTGGCTATCTTGTTTCAGAAAGCGTCCACCATAGCGATACATGCCGTGAAAATCTTCGGTCTGATAATAGTAGTTCAGGCAAATTCCAAAGCGGAGACCCAAAGACCGACCATTTAAACGAAGCAACAAAGGCCTCAACAAACGCGCCGACTCTTTTTTTAATTTCTTTTTCCGCTTAGCGGGAAGTTCATCAGCATAATCTCCAAGAATCTTGGCGTACTGATACTGACAAACAAACTCATCCGGATGCCGACGAAACCCATCACGAGCAATCACCAAAGCCGCGACATAATCCCCACGAAGCGCACACGCGCTAACAGCACTATTGAATTTATCGATCCAAGTCTGCTCTGGTTTTTTCAAAGGCGAACGCATGATCCAAAAATACGTCAAGATCACCCGAGCCACAAGGTGAAGAGCGCGAGCGCCGAAGGCGATCAGGCGCCAGCCGAAAGGTAAAGCACCACCGAGAATGTCTTTCGGCGCGGAACGCGCCGAAAGGAGCAAGTCCCCCTTTAGGGGACGGCGAAAATCTTTCCACGCCCGGCGGGGAAAGCAGCGAAGGCCCGGAGGGCCGAAGCGACACAGACAGACAAAATAAAAAACCGACCAATTAGGTCGAACCAGCAGGGCTTACCGTTTCGAGAGAATAAGAAATCCGCTGGAAGAAACAAGGTCTTGATATCGCGGAGCTGGCGTTCTTGCGATTCGAACTGGATCTCGGCTCACGTGTGATCAGCGAGCGTCTTGGCGCGCCTCGATCGACCGTTATCACTGCGATTCATCGCCTTGAACGAGAAAGAGGTCTTCGATGATCGTCGTTCGTTTCTATGTATGGGTTATTCGAATCGGAGTGTCACTCGCTCTGATCGGGCAGCTAAAGACCTGCACTCTCACGATGGCCGGACTCGCAGCCGAAAAAACAAAGGGCGGAGTCATATTGTATGAAAAATTCTCGCGCGCGCTGACGGATGACGAAGCTACTGGCACAATCAGGAAACGCCGTTGATCTAAACAATCAAACTCGGCGTCCCCTTCAAAAGAAACGCGGTCGAACGTGAAAAATTAAGAAGGCACAGTTCATGGAGACTGTGCCTTCTCGTACGCGGGAGGCACGCGAAGGCAGGTGTTATGGGTCGATACGATCTCGGAACTGCCGTCGGATCGTGACGAAACGACGGCAAGAGTTGAGTCTATGGACAAGAATCTCGCAGAACTTTTCCTTCCGGGCTGTTCGGTTGTTCAAGTACTTTAATAATCGAGGCAACCTTATCGGAAGCAAAATTTGGATAAGCGGTCACCCCCATTGCGAAATTCGTTAGGCAAACTCGCTGTGATACTGGCTGAGTAGCGCAGTAGGTTCGTACAACTGTGCCAACGTCGCTGGCGGGTTGCTCCAACACAGCGATTATCGAGCCCAGCGGGTCTGAATCGAAATTGGGGTGAGAGGCAAGAGCCATTCCGTAGTTTAACAGGCAATTGCGGTCGTACGCGAAGGACGATGTCGCCATTAGGGTTACAGTCAGAAAGAACAAGGCCAATTTCACTTTTTTCATTTTAGCTCCGAATTCCGAATGAGTTTATAGAGTAACTCCGCGAGCTAATGGCAAAATCTTAAACAGAAAAGTTCGAAACGGCATTTGTAATTTTTAAGGCGACATCAAGATTTAGAATCGGCACCTGTGTGCACGACCGACAAAAAAAAATCAATGCCACTGGGCCGGGCTCGCGCCGGCGCCGAAGGCGAGAACGTCGCGACTCTGGAAGTGATGTTAAAAGAAGGCACTTGAATCTGCCTTCAGAAAACGAGAGTTGTCCAGAACACCTTTCGAAGTCACCGGTTCGGTTATCACTGCTTTTTAATTTCGTTGAAGTGCTTGTCGGTCCGAAAGAGCCGATAAGCGCTTCCAGAGCACTTGAAGCCCGATCGCGAATTGAAACATGCCGACGATAGCACTGATCGGGAAAATCAGGATCAAACTTCCTGACGAGTAGTTACCCGCCAATGATCAGCAGCTCTGGCTGAGGACTCTAGCTTCGACGATATTTCGCCCCATAGCGTCAACTGACGTTACGTTTGGCGGCCTATGGGTTTACAAGCGTTTCATATTCATTGCGGTGAAGCATGCATCGAAAGATGGCTGCGGTCCCGGGAGCTTAAAAGGATTCCAAAATCCGCCGTCATCGTGATAGACGCGGCAA
>JAYSYF010000143.1:0-5217 GCA_043716655.1 Bdellovibrionales bacterium
GCGCAATTGCAAAAAGGTGTGTTCGGACAAGACGAAGCACTTCGCCGAGTCGCTACTTCGATCAAGCTTTCTCGCACCGGTCTTGGCCGCGAAAACAAACCGATCGGAAGTTATCTGTTTTCGGGACCAACCGGTGTCGGCAAAACGGAAGTTTCGAAGCAGCTCGCACAAGTGTTGGGAAACCAGTTCTTGCGATTCGATATGTCCGAGTACATGGAGAAACACGCGGTCTCTCGCCTCGTCGGTGCGCCTCCGGGATACGTGGGCTTCGAAGATGGCGGCTTGTTGACCGAAGCGGTTTCAAGAAATCCTTATGCCGTCGTCTTAATGGATGAAGTCGAAAAGGCACATCCGGATTTGATGAACATCCTGCTTCAGGTGATGGACAACGGTTCGCTGACAGATGCACACGGCAAAGTGGCTGACTTCAGAAACACGATTCTGATTTTAACGACCAACGCCGGTGCCTCTGAGGCGCAGAAAAGTTCGATCGGAATCGGAGCTACTTCGGCCGGATCGAGCATTGAGAAACAAACGGAAGCGATCAAGCGAGCCTTCACACCCGAGTTCTTGAATCGATTGGATGCCATCGTGCAATTCCAACCGCTTCCTGAAGACGTGGTTTTGAAAGTGGTTCGAAAGTTTGTTAGCGAATTCGCTAAGCAGTTAGCGAAAAAGAAAGTCGTGCTCGTTGTCACCGAGCTTGCTGAGAAGTGGTTGCTCAAACGTGGTTTCGATCCGCTCTTGGGCGCTCGCCCGATGGCTCGCACGGTCGATGATCACCTGAAAAAACCACTCGTCGACGAACTGCTCTTTGGTCGCCTCGAAAAAGGCGGCACAGTGAACATCGACGTGAACGCGAAGGACGACACGCTGAAATTTGATTTCTCTTAACGAACCGGTTCGTCGCCCAGCAACGACAGCTGCGACGAATCGCTTGGCCGCGTGCTTGGCGACTTCGACGTAAAACGCACGCCCACGCCTAATAGGCGAACGCCCAGAGTTTCTCCATCTAGTGCTTGCTCGAGCAATTCGCGAAACACTTCCAGCGAAGGCGTTTCAAGGCGATCCCATTTTCGTTCGCGACCTTTCTGACGAAAGTTCTCGAATTTAATCTTTACGACGACAGACTTTGCGATCTGATCGCGTTCTTCTTCGCCGCGACTTCGATAGCTAACCATTCTCTCAACAAAATCTTCGTAGAGCGGAACGAGCGCCGCGAGCGATTCGTTTCGCGTGACGAGATCGTGCCCGTACGTTTCTTCAACGGTCAGCGATTTGCGCTCGCGATCGTTCGAAACTTCGCGCGTGTCGATGCCGCGTGCGAAATCATAGAGCTGCGGTCCCCAGCTGCCAAACATCTCAACAAGCTTTGACACCGGGTACTGCTGCAAATCGCCACAGGTCTTGATCCCAAGCCGATTCATTTTTTCAGCCGTCACTTTTCCGACGCCCCAAATTTTTTCAATCAGCAGCGTCTTCATAAAAGATTCGATCTGCTCGGGACGAATGACCGAAATGCCATCCGGCTTATTGAGATCGCTTGCGATCTTCGCCAAAAACTTATTCGGTGCAACACCAGCGCTCGCGGTCAATCCGGTCTCTTCTTTGATTTCGCGACGAATTCGTTCAGCGATGCGCGTGGCACTGCCACCTTCAAACGGCGAATCTGTGACATCAAGGTAGGCTTCATCAAGGCTGAGAGGTTCTACGAGCGAAGAATAGCGCTCGAGAATTTCTCGTACTTTGCGACTCTCAGCTTTGTATTTTGAAAAATCGGGACGTACCAATATCAAATCGGGACATAGCTTCATCGCGCGCGCCGACGGCATGGCCGAACGAATACCAAATTTCCGTGCTTCGTAGTTCGCCGTCGTCAGCACGCCGCCGCGTCCATCAGGAGAACCGCCGACAGCGACGGGCTTTCCTTTAAGATGCGGCTGGAATTTTATCTCGACCGCTGCATAGAAGCAGTCCATGTCGACGTGAATGATTTTGGACATCAGGCTGAAAGTTAACATTATTGTCGAACTTAAAACCAGGTCCATCCTGATCCAGTGACGTCTTCGGGCGTTTTTCTGTCGGTTGCGTGATCAGTTCTCGAAACTTGCACAGATTCTCCTATGGAATCAGCCGGTTGCATCGGTCGAACTTATCGTCAGTTTGCGCCATCGAAAAAGTGTTCCCATTTCGATGCGCAAGTCGACAAAGAGTTTTTCGGTTTGCGAGAAGTACCCGTTTGAAGTCTCCACAGATTTTCGAACTTTCTCCGAGCGTGTTTCTTGATGATACGGAAGTTCTGGCACGAAGAGTGAATAAATTTACGGTAGGCTGAACACTCAGCCGAAGGTTGGAGGATTTGTGAGTGCAATTCGTACTGTCAAATCGGAAGCAGGTTTCTCGTTGATTGAATTGATGACTGTGGTTGCGATTATCGGACTACTTGCGACGATCGTCATTCCGAACTACACAAAGTTCCAGGCAAGAGCGAAGGCCGCAGAATCAAGAGCGCAACTATCCGCTCTATTCACTGCGGAGAAAACGTTTCAGGCCGAGTTCAATTCGTACCACACGGACGCGGCTAACGTCGGATATAGACCACAAGGTCTGCTTCGATACGTAGTTGGATTCAATACAGCCTCGACACACTCGATCCCAGACTATTCTGGTCCTGCGTTAACTCCTGGAAATTACAGCACAGGAATCGCCGGCGTTTGCGCTTCGGTAGGCTGCACAAATGCAGCAACGTCTCCAGCTGGAGTTGTTCTGACCGCAGTCACACTCGCGACCACGGCTACGATGAGTACGTTCAACGCTGCTGCAGAAGGTTATGTCGGCGGAACTGCCACGGATGTCTGGTCAATCAATGAAAACAAGAATGTCGTCAACGACACACCAGGCGGATATTAAGGATTTCGACTGTCTTTCGCCTCAGGTTTTGCTGTATTCTTGAGGGATGTCGACAACACAACTGAAGATAGCAAAATTGGTATTTGCAGGAATCGTTGTTGTCGGTGCGTCCCGTTGCTCAACCATCTCCGAGCGTTCAGAATTCGGTCTTCGTGCGCCCAGCGCAAATGCTTTCGGCGACCCCATCAACCGCAATTTTAATTCTATCTCGGACCCGGCGCAACGAGCGGTCGCGATGTATCGAGCTGCGACTGCCGCCGCGAAATCGGAACAGAACGTTGAGGCTTGTGAATTGTTTCGTACGATCGCGCTGGACATGACTCTGCCCGAGCCGATTCGGTCACTCGCACGCGTTCGGGCACTTCCTGTCTGCCCTGCCGATCGCGTCCTACAGCCTGTCGCAGGCACGGCATCGCCGAAATGGCTCGCAGAAGAAACGGCACGTGCAGGTCTCATCGTTGCTCGACGAATTGGCGACCCCCGAATTCTTGCTCCTGCACTTCGCGAAGTTTCGCTCTACGAAAAAACTCAGAAGCTGAAAGTTCAACGAGTACAGGAAGCGCTGAAGCTTCTCGAAGACGTCTCTAAAACCGATCCAGCTGACGAGTCTATTCAGCGAGAGCGCACAGCCGCGATTGGGCGACTCATCGCGGTCGCACCTCGCTTTTCGTTGAGTGAGCCGTCTTCACGAGTTGACCAATTGCTCGTGGCGAATGATTTAAAGAACGCGCGAGAGTTTGACCGAGCCCGGAAATTGTTTAGCGGCGTCGCGAGCGACAAGTCTCGATCCGACACTGAACGTCTTCGGGCGCTCGACGGAATTCGCATGACGCACAAGCTCGAGCTTCAAACTCCAGAATTCATTGCCGAGTCTGACAAGTGGCAAGCTTTCGCAAAGTCCCGGTTTCTGGTTCCGGGCCTAAAAAATCGCGATACAGCTCGGCTTAAAACGTATCTCGAAACTCGCATTCAGTATGCGCGCGCAATATGGACCGATCACCGATCTGGAGAAGCCAAAAAGATTTTAATCGAAACTGAAAAGCAATTGAAGCGCAAGAACGGGACGCCGACCATCGCGCTGCACGAGTCGATGCTGATTCGCGCACGTATTGCCGAGGAAAATAAAAATTTCGCCGAGACCGCAGCAATTTTGTCAGAAGTGAACGTCAACACACTTCCCGACCGCGCAACGAAAGCAAAATTTCTTTGGTACAAAGGTTGGAATCAGCGACGGTTGCCAACTTCTAACGACACTAAAGAAGCGATTGCAGATCTCGAACTCGCGCAGACGTTTGAAGACAGACACAGCGATTTAACTCGCAATATGTTTTGGACCGCTCGCCTTTATAAAGAACTCGGCGATCAGGAAAAATCTCGAAAACTTTTTACGGATCTAGCGGAATTTAGCCAGTTCGGTATTTACGGCATACTCGCGCAGCGCGAACTGAAACTTCCGTTTCATTCATTGATGACCGACGGCCTTAGCGGCTATGACCCGCGTCAATCATCGCCTGTAGCAGATCACATTCGTGTGCCTGTCGATTGGTTTATCGTGCTCGGAGAACTCGAAGTCGGTCGACGATTCGTCGACAGCTTCCCGGCGAAAGAAATCTGGGATTCAAACTGGTCGCTCGACAAAAAAGAAGCTGTGTTGATTATGTTGTCGCGACTCGAACAACACATCACCGTCGGCGTTCGTGTCGATGAATTAAATACCGACGATCGACGACGACTGTTGCTCAAGCGTCCAGAATTGCTTTTCCCACTCCCCTATCGAGCGCGAATTATCGAAGAGGCAACGAAGCAGACGATTCCTCCGGCACTCGTTTACTCAATCATGCGGCAAGAATCTATGTTCAACACCTTCGCACGAAGTCCGGCGGACGCATTCGGCTTAATGCAATTAATTCCGCAGATGGCAGTGAAAGCCGCGAAAGGCCTCGGAGTCGATTTTCACGGTCCGGAAGACCTTTACGATCCCGACAAAAATATCGCGCTCGGAACCGGTTTCCTGAAGACACTTTTCAACCGGCATGAGGGCCGATTCGTTTTGGCCGTTGCAGCCTACAACGCGAGCGACAAAGCGATCGAGAATTGGGTTCGCTCGAGAATGCGTCCTGATCCGCTGGAATTTATCGAGGAAATCCCATACGACGAAACGCGACTTTACGTAAAGTTAGTCATACGAAATTTCGTAACCTACCAGCGACGGCTCTCCTCGACTCCAGTCGAGTTCCCCGAAGAGGTTCTGCGACTTAGCACTGTCTCAAAATGAGAAATCTTCAGAGGTAACTCTGGTCTCTAATA
>JAYSYF010000144.1:0-15699 GCA_043716655.1 Bdellovibrionales bacterium
AAAGTCAGCGATTCGTCAGTCATTCGTAGCGGTCGTCATTGCTGCGGCAATATTGCTGACGGTTATGCTGACTCGTCCGAAAGATAATCCGAAATTGGATGCCGAGCTTAAGCAGCAGGTCGTTCAAATTTTAAAACGAATCAAAGTTCAGCCGAAACCAGTTCAGGCTCCGGTTGCCGATACCCGAGTTGAAACTCCGAAAGTGGTTCCGCCTCCTACGAAAACGGCTTCGATCAAACGAATGGGCGCGCTCGCGGTCTTCGGTTCGATGAAGTCGGGTCCGCAAAAAGGTGGAGTTAACTTGGGCGCCGTCAATACAACGGCTGGTCCGGGCCTTGGTGGAAACGCCGGTTCGGGTGGCGTTCAGACATCAATCTATTCAAAAGGTTTAGTCGCAGCTCCGCTTGGCGCTGGCGGCAACATGCAAGGTGGCGGCGGTTACGGAACAAAAGGAAAAGGCGGCGGTCAGGCCGGATACGGACAGCTTTCGCTGGTCGGTTCTGCTGGCACTTCACCAATTCCTCTTGGACGTGAAGCGATTATCGGTGGCGGACTCGATCGTGATTTGATCGCAGACGTTATCAATCGAAATCTCGGCCAGGTTCGTTTCTGCTACGAGCAAGGTCTGCAAGGTGACCCGGCACTCGCGGGACGTGTTGCGGTTGATTTCACAATCGGTGGACAGGGCCAAGTGAAGGTCGCATCGGTCGGATCGACAACGCTCAATTCAAAGTTAGTAGAAGATTGCATTCTGCTTCGCCTGAAAACTTGGAAGTTTCCACTTCCCGAGGGTGGAGCTGACGTGAAGGTTTCGTATCCATTCGCGTTGCGACGTACGGGTCAGGGTTAGGAAATGGGGAATTTTATGAATCGTTCAACGAATCACAGAAAAAACAGCATTTCATTGGGCCTTTTGGTTCTCTCGGCATCGCTCGCGATGACGATCGGTTGCCAACAAGATCCGTTCGCCGAAAAGTCGGAAGAAATCCGAAACGGAATTCCGCCCGAACTTCAGAAAGTACCGACGCCCGAGAAGCCACGCGATAAAGATGCGCTTCATATCGACTCGCTCGACTTTTATACTTTCAAAGAATCAGTTTCTTCGGAAATCTCTTTCTCGGGTCGCGTGCTTGAGCCCGGCGCAAAGTTTGAACTTTCGATCGACAACATGGCGAAGTTCCCAGGTGCTACTTTTGATCCAGTAAAAGGCGCATTCAAGTGGACTCCGCCGCGAGATACCACGGGCACTGAGTACGGAGTTGAGCGTCGTTTGATCATTCGTCTGACGTCTCCGGCGACGACACCGACTGGTACAACGGAAGGTACGACAAAAGCGGTTCTGATTTACGTTACGCGCGCTGAAGTGGATCCAGAAATCGTATCGGTCGACGATATGATGAAGGTTCCAACTCGTGAAGGTGAGCTCCGCAAATTTAACGTTGTTGTGAAAGATCCAGATGCAGCGGACGCCGATGGCAGCCGACCGCGTTTGGTCAGCGTCCCTGCGAAAAAGGGAATTCAAGACGTTTCGGGCCTCGTCTACATGCAGGAAGTTGTAGCTCCAGAATTGAATCCACAGATCGATCCGGTAACTAAGAACTGGACGTTCAAGATGATACTCGATCTTCGAGTTCAAGCGGATCAGCGCGGTCGTGATTTCACACGTAATCAAGAGACGTTCAAATTCGGACTTCAAACCATTTCGCGCTATGGCCGCGTTGGTATGAAGGATGTCGATGCGTCGATTCTTACAGATGTCATGAAACCAGACGTCAGTTGGTTTGACGTGATCGATGCAGTTGCAGGGCAAGAGAACGTGATTCAGTTCACGGTGTTCGACCCGTACGCTGAAGGAAAATTGAACGTAAACTTCATCACTCGTGTTGATCAATTGCCGGGTTCGGCAGTTTCGAGCTGCAAGACGGCTTCTCGCGAAGGCAACGTTCTCTGCAGAATCAGCTGGAAACCACTTGCGACGACAAAGGGTGATTTCCCGATCGAGTTCGAAGCGATGAACCAGAGCAAGGTTGCAACGGACACTAAGTTTATCAAAGAAGTATTCAAACGTATGATCCGAGTTATTCCGGGATCAGTTGTGGCACCTCCAGCGCCGGCAGTTCCAGTCACGCCGGGTCCGGTGACCACACCCACTACGGGCGGGAGTCGCTAATGAAGAACTCACTTTTGCTTTCGATCTTTGCTTTGCTCGTAAGCTCGAATGCTTTCGCAGCTGATCTGATGAAAGACTTCGATTCGCTTGGTGGAAACGATGTGCTTCTTGAAAAAGCGCAGGCGTTGAATCCTGAGGCAGAAATTCGGGTCGTTCAAGACCGCGTTGTTTCTCGTCGTAACCGGTTCGAACTTGCTCCAGAGTTTTTGTCAGTTCTTGGCGGCGACGCTTACAACAAGACATCGACTCTCGGACTGAACCTCAATTACCACATTACTCCGCAGTGGAGCTTGGGCCTGAAGTACGGTTACTCGTTCAATGCTCTTCGTCCTGAGGGTGAACATCTTTTGACGGACACTTCGGTGAACGGCAAAGGCATGATTCCCGACATCGACTTCCCAAAACAGCAGGCGATGTTCTTGGTTAACTGGTACCCGATCTACGGCAAAATGAATTTGTACGATCTCGGTGTTGTTCACTTCGACGTTTATGCGATCGCTGGCGCTGGCCAAGTTGAACTGAAGTCTGGAATGACTACGTCGTACACTGGCGGCGCAGGCCTCGGTCTTTGGGTTTCTCAGCATCTCTCGACACGATTCGAGCTTCGATACGAAGGTTACACCGCGAAACGGTATACCGGCGACGTTCGTATGAATACGACGGTCGCAGGAATTCAGATTGGTTACATGTTATGATCACGCGTTGGTTGTCTAAAACATCGATCATCGTAGCCACCGCAGCGATCGCACTTTCAACAGGTGCCGGTAGTCTTGCGTTTGCTAACGACGACGACGAGCTGCTCAGCATCTTGGGCGGCGCGGGTCCTGAAGCGAAAACAAAACAAGGCGACAGTCTTCTCGCGAAATCCATCAAGGATGCGCAGGGAAAAATCACGGCCGAGCAGAATATCTTTTTGCAGTTCTTCGATAAGGGCGAATTTGAGAAAGCTCTCTATCAGTGGCCAACGGCCTTCGAACAATCGGCGTTTGCAAAAACTCCGTCGGGTCGCGGATTAAACGCGCTGCTTTTGTTTAAAAATGGAATTCAGGTCACTTCGCTGGAAATGCTTCTCGCAATCGAGGCTCCGAAGAAAATCGACGAGTTCATTTTGCAGAAGTGGCGTGAAGCGGCTCCAGACAATGCGCCAGTGTGGGGAGTCATCAACACGGCGACGTGGAGTCCCGCTTGGACTGAAGTTTTCGGAATCGGTGCGGAAGTTCGATTGCGTGGACGTCAGATCTATAATGCCGACCAGGTCGAAACGGTTAAGGAACTGATTAAGAAGACTCAAATCGACACGCGCGAACGTGCTTGGCTCTCGTGGCAGCTCGTGATCGCGCTCGCTCAGGGGCAGGATGCCGGCATCGCTGGTAAGGCATTAGCGCTTTTGATGAAGGCTCCGAACAATCCTGTCAGCCAAGATCTAATGACGATCACGGCTGCGCGACTTTTGTTCCAAAACGGATTTTTGGATGCGTCTTCGAAGTATTACGAGCGCGTTCCGAAAAATTCCGATTATTGGTTCGATGCTCAAGAAGAGTCGGCATGGTCGCAGATTCGAAAAGGTGAGCCGCAAAACGCGATTGCCATTACGAAAACACTCGTTGCACCTGCGTTCACCAGCCAAGTTGGTCCGGAACCTTTCTTCTTGCGATCACTTTCGCAGCTGAAAGTTTGTGACTATCCTGCGGTTGTTGGAACTCTCAACGACTTCCGAAATCGCTTCAAACCGCGTGCGGTTGAACTGACGAAGCTCGCAGAATCGGCGAACACGCCGGCTGTTGGTCGTCTCGTTGAACGCATGAAAGCGAAGGGCGAAGTGAAGCTTGCGGAACTCGGTAAAGACGCGGCGGCACTGCCTCGCTTCGTTACTCGCGATGCCGCATTACTTCAGAATGTCGTGACTGAAAAAGCCATGGAAGCAGAAGCGAAATTGGCTGGCGAACTTTACGCACGATCGCTTACGGGCGGAACGGCGACAGTCGGCTTTCAAGCGCGACTCGAAGGCTTCAAGAAAGCTGTCGATACTCGTACTGTAGCGGCGCGGTCCGCGACTTACGGTCGAGTGAAGGCGCTTGCAGAAGAAGAACTTCTAGAAATTTCTGGAATGCTTCAGAAACTTCACATCGTTGAAGCTGAACTTCTGCAGCAGATTTCGATTTCCGATCGCGTGATCTCGGCAACGAAAGGTCGCACTTCGCAAAAAGTCGGCACGACGGGCAGCCAAGCACGCGACAAAGTTTGGTTTCCAGCAGAGGGCGAAACTTGGTTCGATGAATACTCGAACTTCAAGGTCGATATCAAAAAGGGTTGCGCGGCTGCTGGTAAGTCAGCGTCGGCGTCGCCGACGACGACGAATTAAGAGGCTTTGTTTCCGATGACGAGAGGGGACTCTATGAAATCTCTGAGCAACAAGACTTTCACCTCATTGCTGCCTTTTGGGGTGACATTGGCGGTTAGTTTTGTCCTGGCGTTCGCCGCCGGTTGCGCTGATATATCGCCGAAAAAAGTTGTCGAAGATAAACTGAAAGAAGAGCGAGTTAAAGATTCGGGCGGTACAAAAGTTTCGTTCAATCGCTCGGTCGATATTTTGTTTGTTATCGACGATTCGGGTTCGATGTCGGATCACCAGATCAACTTAGCGCAAAACGTAAAACTGTTTACTCAAGGAATCATGGGCAACCAGATTCTCGATTACCATATCGGAGTTGTGACTTCGAATATGGACACTCAACCTTGGAATCCGAAACCAGGTCAGACTTGGAACGGCGAACTCTGGGGTACCACGAAGTGGGTTGAACGACTGACTCCAGGTGGAGCTGCGGTTCTTGAATCGAATCTTCAGCCGGGAACAAGCGGTTCTGGTTCTGAGATGTTTTTCACTCCAGTTCAGGCGGCTTTGACGTCTCCGTTAGTCAACGGCGCCAACGCTGGCTTCTATCGCTCGGACGCTTACCTTGCGATTATCTTTTTGACGGACGCAGACGACCAGTCAGCGCTGTCCGCGTCTGATTTTTATAAATTCTTGGTCAACCTCAAGGGCGGCGATCCAACGAAGATCATCACCTACGGAGTTAACATTCCGACTCTGGATAAGGCTTGCAACCGTTCGGGCGAGTCCGAGCCAAAGAAGCTTGAAGAATTCTATAAGCTGACAACGGCTCAGACACTTGGGCTCTGCGACAAAGATTACGGTATCAAGCTTGCTGAACTCGGCGCCGACCTTGTTCGCCGAGTTGGAAGCGTGTTGTACCTGACTCGTCCCGCACAGCCAAAAACGATCCTCGTTTCGTTTGGTTCACAGACGGTTCCGAACGATCCTAAAACTGGCTGGGTGTACGATCCCTCACGAAATGCTATTGTCTTCGGAGATGAACTTGATTTGAAACCAGAACCACCTGGAACCCAAGTCGAAGTCGATTTCACTGCGGCTGAATACTAGCCGAATACGAGGAGTCTGATCGATGGCTGGCAAAGCGAAAATCATAGAATCAAAAGATGCTCCGGCACCGATCGGACCTTATTCTCAAGCCGTTGAAATAAACGGCTTCGTGTTTTGCTCGGGCCAGATTCCACTCGATCCAAAATCTGGCGAGGTTGTAGGCCAAACTGTCGGCGAACAAGCTGAACAAGTGATGACGAACATCAAAGCTGTTTTGCAAGCCGCTGATCTCGGGTTTGCAAACATCGTGAAGACGACGATTTATCTGACGACGATGGCCGACTTCCAAGGCGTCAACGAAGTCTATGGCAAGCACATGGGAACTTCGAAACCTGCGCGATCAACAGTCGCAGTGGCAGGCCTTCCTCGCGGAGTTAAAGTCGAGATCGAAGTTTTGGCTGCTCGGCTCTAAGTGATCGTTTAAATGCCTGCAGGCAATTCGCTTCCTCAACCAAATTTGAAACCGATTCCGAAGCGGCGCAGAGCTCTCGCACTCTCATTGAGTGCGCTCGTGTTGATGTTATTCGCTTGGCGATTCTCGAATGAGTATCGAACGATTGGTGAGACTCCGATCGATACGTGGCTGCGCGATCAGCGCGCTGATTGCGTCGTTGTGCTCACTGGTGGCGGCGGTCGGGTCAGAGAAGGGATGGATTTGCTGGCAAGAAAGGCCGCTCGCAAGCTGATCGTGTCAGGGGTCAATCCTCAAGCTGACTGGCGCGAGATATTTCCCAACTGGTCCTACTACCAGGACGTTCAAGAGTCGGACATCGTTCTCGAACGAAAATCGCGAACGACTTTCGGAAACGCACAACAGACTTTGGCGGTTGCCGAAGCGTTAGCTTGCCGCGACTTATTGGTCGTCACATCCAGGTACCACCTCCACCGCGCTCTCAAAACATTTCGCGCGGAATTCGAAGATCGAATGCCCGTAGAAGGTCGTGCAATCGCAGGATCGAGCGCTGACGTCCAGTCTTGGGAGATTGCGACCGAAGCGGGGAAGTCGATCTTCTACGGACTCTGGGCTTATTAGAGCCGCTCTAGACTCGTTAAAATAGCTCTCATTGTCGATGAGAGAGTACATGAATGCCATACTCAAAACCGCAGATGATATCGGCGCACGAACATTCGATTTGTTTCGTTATGTTCAGTCGTTAGCGCTGTTGATCTATTTGAGTCTGCGTTCGACTTTCTTCGGATTTTCGAATGGTCACGCCGAAGTTAAGAAGCACGAACTACGGCAGGTTTTTTCGGTCGTCTCATCGCAAATCTATTTCACGGGCTGGCAAGCACTGCCAATGATTTCGATTCTCGCACTTGCTGCGGGCGGCGTTGCGATTCTGCAATCTTCAGCACAGCTTTCGCTTTTCGGCGGGACTGGAATGCTCGGCAACATTCTCGTTGTCACGATCGTCCGAGAACTTGGACCGTTGATTACGGCACTGATCGTGATCGCGCGTTCCGGAGCTGCGGTCGCTAGCGAAATCGGCAACATGCGAGTGAATCGAGAAATCGAAGCGCTGGAGGTTATGGGCATCAATCCGCTTTCGTATATCGTGTTCCCGCGCATCGCCGGCGGGGTCATTAGCGTCTTGTGTCTCGCGTTCTATTTCGATGCCGTCGCACTTGGCGGCGGATACCTTGTAAGTCGGGCACTTCACGATTTGCCATTTTCATTCTATTTCGAGTCGCTCGCAAACGCATTTGCGCCTGAAGATGTTTTGTTGTTCTTTGTTAAAAACGGTTTTTCAGGTCTGATGATTTTTGCACTCGCTTGTCGCCAAGGATTGTCCGTACACCTGAGTTCCCATGAAGTTCCGCAGGTGACGACCAAAGCTGTCGTGCACGCGATCGTTGCTGTGACGACTTTCAATTTGGTCGTCAGCGTTTTGTTTTACGTCAAACAACTTATCAGGCTCGGTATTCTATGATCGAAGCTGTGAAAACAAAACTTGGCGCCTATAAGATTCACTCTGTCGAATTTCGCGACGTGGATTTCAAGTATGCTGCGGGCGGCGCGATCTTGGACAACGTATCAATGCAACTTCCAATGAACGGTGTCGTGCATGTCACAGGGCCGTCAGGCCATGGGCAATCTACCTTTCTAAAAGTACTCGCACTGCTCTCGGAACCGACAAGTGGGAACATTCTAATCAACGGAACTATCGCAAGCGAGCTTAGCTTCGAAGAATTTTTGCCGTGGCGTTTGGAAATTGGTTACACGTTTGAAAATGGCGGCCTTCTCGCCAATCGAACGCTCGAAGAGAATCTGCTCTTGCCGCACCTGTATCATAATCTTTCTGACCCCGATGCGGTCAAAAACGAAATTCACGAGATTGCAAAGCGCTTCAAATTCGAGAAGTTGCTCGAGCGAAGACCTGCTCTTGTGTCGGGTGGACTGCGCAAACTCATAACGATTCTTCGACCGGTATTGCTGCGACCAAGTTTGCTGATTATGGATGACCCATTTTCGGGACTTGATCCGGACACGTCTCGCATTCTCGAGAAATTGATTTTCGAGCTTCGAGAAAAATCAGAAATCGAAACAATCTTTTTCACTTCTCGCGACGAAACTTGGCCTTCGCGGCTACGAGCTTCATCGTTGTGGGTGGAAGACGGAAAATTTTCTATGCGAGATTCTAAAGCGGCAGGGTGGAGCTAATGAAAATCAAATTCAATCGTTTCGAGCGGGTCGCCGGACTTTTTGTTTTAACCGCCTTCGCCGGCGGATTAGCAATGACACTCGCAATTATGATCAAGCAGGGCGTGTTTGATTCGAAGATCGAACTCGAGACCTCGCTGCTGACGGCAGACGGTGTGCGCGAGGGGACTGTGGTCTCGATGCAGGGTTTGCGAATCGGGCAGGTGACGTCGGTCGAGCTGATTTCGGCAAACGAAGTAACCGTGAAATTTAAAATGAAGCGAGAGTACCTAAATAAAGTCAGAAGCGACAGCGTTGTGCGAGTTATGCGCCCATTTATCATAGGAGAAAAAGTACTCGACGTTTCAATTGGATCTGGTTCAGCGACTCAGGTGAACGAGTTTGCTAATCTCGCATCAGTTCCGACAACCGACATTATGGATTTGATGAGCGGACGGACGCTTGGGCCATACTTTGAGCTAATGGGTAAAATGGCCGAAAATTTGAAGGTCGTTGCCGAGTCGTTTCTTGATCCGAAACGATCGCAAGCCATGGTCAAGATGTTCGACGAGATGTCTCCGTTGATGAAGAACGCTTCGTCGCTGACAAAAGAAGCGAACACGTTGCTCGTTGGAATGAATAAAAACCAGCAACTGGTTACTGTGGTTAACAACTTAGTTGCGATTACGACTGAAGTGAATCGTGTGCTTCCGGATGTGGCGAAGCAGTCTCCGGAAATGTTGGGGCACTTGTCGAAGATCGCTCGCAACATGGCGATCTTAACGGACGAAGTTCAAAAGACTTTGCCGATGTTACAGCAGATGGCTCCTGAAATTCCTCGAGCGAGTGCTCGTGCGCTTGAAGCCCTAGACGAAACTGTTGTTACGCTTAAAGCATTGCAGAAATCTTTTTTACTTCGTGGTTCGGTCGATGAAGTGAAGCAAGAAGAAGCAAAAAGACGAGAGCCAGCCGCCTCAATAAAAATGGAAGACCAGAAACCATGAGAGCAGAGATCACGTACAATGATCCGATTGAACAAGGACTGACGCTGTCGGAAAAAGCGGTCGATGTTCACGTCGTCGATGGTGTCGACGTGATTGCGCGTTGGTACCATTCGCCGCACGACGCCGATTTGATGTTGTGGTTCGATGAGAAAGGTCAGCCATCACGTTTCCAGTTGAATTCCTCTGGTCAAATCGTCGATTGGAACGAGACGGATGGCGTTCAGACGGGATTGATTGTCGAACTCGAAGTTCGGCAAGAAGTCGCAGAAACGATTCAATTCGATAGTACCCTCAATGCGAGCACAGTTGCGGTCGCCCGCCTTTTGTTGACGAATGGAGTCAGCATTCCTCAGGTTGTGCGTCAGAAAATGTTAACGTGCCTTGACGATGCTCGCGCACATGACCGAGTTCGCCCTCGAGTTGGATCACGCAGTCGTTTTTGGAACAGATTCAAGCGCTGGACAACTGGCGCCTAACGGTAGAAGCTTGATCCCACGTGCTCGAGCTTGAATTCTTTCGACATTTTCTTCTCAGTCGCCGTGCCGGCTCTTTGATTCGGACCATTGCTTGGTTGTCGATTGTGAGTGTTGCTATCGGCGTCTTTGCGCTCGTTGTTGTCCTCAGCGTGATGAATGGATTCCACCACTCTATTCGAAAACGCTTGCTCGCAGCAGAACCTCACCTTGTCTTTAGTTTAGAACGTACTCCAATCGACGATCAGATGGGATTAAGCCCCCAAGTGCTTTCGTTCATTGGAAAAGAAAACGGAACTCCGGATATTGTCGAACGGCAAGACGTCGTACTTCGCACGGGAGACGGTGTATTTGCCGGCGCCGAAGCTCGCGGCCTCGATCGCACAGCGGTCGTTCGTCTGATTCAAGCTGTCGAAGAAGCCAATCGCGACGAGAAGAAATCGAGCTATTCGGTACCGCCCAGCGACGACATCGCGATGTCGATGGGACCCGGTGAAGTCATGATGGGGGCGGAGCTCGCCCGCGGTTTAGGAATTTTCGAAGGTGATAAGGTGACTTTGATCGCACCAGAAGCACTGTTGCTTCCGGCCGGTGAGGCGCCGAAATTCGAACGGGTGGTCGTCAAACGACTGTTGGTTACGAACGTTGCCGATCTCGATAACAAACTCTTTTTGTATTCCCGAGGTCAGTCGCTTTTGAGACTCGGAGGATCGGCGTCGAAACGAACCGATCTCGAAGTGTGGTTTCCGAATGCGGACCAGGCCGAATCAATTAAGTCTGAAGTGTTGTCGCTCGATGCGAATTTAAAAAAGTCGCAAGTTCAAACTTGGGGTGATCGGAACTCGGCGCTGTTCCACGCGCTTCGACTTGAAATTGTATCCATCGGATTATTCTTAGCGCTTTCGACTCTTATCGCAGGTTTTTCGATTATCACTGTGCTGCTGATTTTGATTACTCAGAAGCGAAAAGAAATCGGACTCTTGATGGCGTTGGGATTGTCTCGATCAAAAACGCGGGCACTGTTCACGCGACTGGGGCTGCTCCTAAGTTCGGTGGGAATTTTGTCAGGGGCGATTCTCGGAGTAGCGGCGTGCCTCGTGATCGACTCACTCGACACGTCGATTTTGCCGGACTTCTATTACGACACGACAATACCGGCGAAAGTAAATCCGCTATTTGTCTTCGCAGTTGTTAGCTTAGCTATGGGACTCGCGTTTATAGCGAGCTATGTGCCGGCTCGCAGGATTACCGATTTGGAGCCAGCCGATGCTCTTATGTCGCGATATCGAAATCTCGAAGGGCGTCCGTAAGCGAAGTTTTTAAGTTCGTCGATTCTTTGCGCTGCCCAATGATCAGTGCGCACGGAACACCAAATTTTCCCGCACTAAATTCTTTTTCTGTCGTTCCCGGTATCACGACCGAATTTTTGGGAACGCGACCTTTCAGAACGACCGGCTTCGAACCTGTCACGTCGATAATTTTAGTACTGCCGGTGATGGTGACTCCAGCGCCGATGACGGCGCCCGATTCAATGTGGACTCCTTCAACGAGAATCGCCCGAGAACCAACGAAACAATTGTCTTCGACGATGACTGGTGACGCCTGAACTGGTTCGAGAACGCCGCCGATACCGACTCCGCCTGAGAGGTGAACGTTTTGGCCGATGAAGGCGCAAGATCCGACGGTGGCCCATGTATCGACCATCGTGCCGGTGCCCACACGCGCACCGATGTTGACGTAAGAAGGCATCAGGATCACGCCGTTTTCAATGAAAGCTCCACGGCGCACAAGCGCTTGCGGAACCACACGAACGCCTTCTTTGCCGGTCCATTTTTTTAGCGGAATTTTATCGACATAAGTAAATGGCCCGCACTCGATCACTTCCATTTTTTGAAGTCGGAAATGAAGTAGGATCGCTTTTTTGAGATAAGTCTCGACCGAGAAGGCCTCACCCTTTTTTACCACGACCGAAAGTTCTCCGCGGTCGAGGCCATCGATCGTCATCGAGACTTCTTTCGTCAATCGCGCTTTTTCGATTTCCGATAGATTTGCGAACATATCTGGAGTGTCGAAAACGTGAGAAATAAAATCGCGGTCGATGGTGTGGTTCATAGCTGAAATTCTTAGCCGCTAGTTTAAAAACTGTCTAGCTTTGTTCGAAGACTTTGATGCCCTCAAAAAGCGGCAGCAGATGTGTTGAGATCACGCGCTTCGGTTCGAGACCACGTTCGATCTCGTAGGTTAGAGTCGGTATTCCACGTTCAAAACCTGCATAAGTTCCAAGGCAGCCCGGTGTCGAGTATCCGATTGTAGGCTCGATGATATTATTCGTATGCAAAGCAATTTGTCGAGCAACGGCTCCGCATATCGAGGTGCCCTTCGGCTCGTTAATGTTGAGCATCGGCTTCCACGAATGGAGACTGATAATAAAATCCGGTTTCTCCAATTCTAAAAACCGAACCAGTGCCTGATTTTCACATTCCGAAAGTGCAGAGGGTCCCGGTTGATAGCGGGGAGTCGTAGCGACGGCAGACCAATCTTTTGTCGGAAGATTGCGATTGAGATCTACACCTCGAGCATTTCCACGAGTCTTTGCAAGTACGCCGTCCAGATTGAATGTCGGAACCAGAGTAAGCCTCACGGTCAGTTCGTCACGTTCCAGCAATCGCGCTTCAATCGCACCCGCGAGAACGACACCTTCGACCTCGTCGCCGTGGACTCCGCCCAAAACCAAGATGTGCTTTTCACCGCGTCCAAAGCGGCGACCAGAAATCGCAAGTCCATTTTGAGTTTTGCCAAAAAGAAATGTCAGAAGTGGCCGCCTTTGTAGTTCACAGGTCGCAAGCTTGAAACGCCGGCAAATCCGGATCGTGCATGAGCCTTCGCGCGGCAATATCCATTGCAGGCGAAGCGTCGGTCGCGAAAAGTCTTAGCTTACCTTTTTCAGAATTTGTATTTCTCTTTATCAAACCGGATTGAAAGTCTCGCTCGAGATTTTCGCGGATGGCCTGTGCGGAATCGACTAACGCGATTCCTGATCCGAAGACTTTTGCTATTCCTTCGCGCAGCGCTGGGTAATGAGTACAGCCTAAGATAACTGTGTCGATATTTTCTGCCATGAGCGGTACCGCGTAACGATAGATGATCAAATTTGTGATTGGATCGGACTCCCAACCTTCTTCCACGAGAGAAACTAAAAGCGGCGCCGGTTGTTGAACAACGAACGCTGTCGGTTCGCGACCTAAGATTGCTTTTGGATAGGCGTTCGAAAGGACCGTCGCACGCGTACCAAGGACGCCGATACGTTTGCTTGTCGAAGCACGGAGTGCGACATCGGCTCCCGGTTCGATAACATTGTAGAGTGGCACAGGGGAATCGACAGGAACGGTCGTATCAAGCAGCGCTGTCGACGCGGAATTGCAGGCAACTACGATCGCTTTCACGTCCAGCTTTAAGAGTGCTGCGATACTTTGCAGTGAATACCGACGAATCGTTTCAGGACTTTTTGTTCCATAAGGAAGTCTGGCTGTATCGCCGAGGTAAACGAGGTTTTCAAAAGGAAGGCCCGCGCGAATCGCACGAAGCACCGTGAGGCCACCGAGTCCCGAGTCGAAAAATCCGATCGCGCGGCTACTGGGCTCGCTCATGCCTCATTCGATCAGTTGATCGCTTTCTCCGTCAACCGCTTTGGCCGGCGAATAATTTCCGATAGCGAGAGAGAAGGAAGGCATCACATGCGAGGCGGAGTGCCGAGAAAAGTATGATTGACCCCATGTGTTGAAGGGGTGCTCTCCAAACAGGTAGGGCATCGGATGGTGATGCCGTCATTGCAACTTCCGCTAAAAATATTAGAAAAACTGGAATCAAGAGCAGAACCACAAACCACCGGTGTTTTGAGAAAAGCTCTCGTGCGCCCTTCAATGCATCGATCCGTCCCGCTTGATAGTCTCGGTCGAAAATTACGAGGAATGGAACAGGGGTCAGTCGGATCCATTCGTAAATGCCAGGTAAGATAAGCAGCGGCAGTCGAATGATAGTGGCTGCGATCGAGCGGATTGTTTCGATGATAATCAGCTCGACAGTGCGGAAAAAAGAGAACGAACTCTCGATAAAAAAGCCGCGGCGCGCGAGCAGAGTGAGGAGAGCCGCCGATGAAAACATGGTCCATGCGAACGAAATGAGAGTGACCGAGATTGCGCCGACCAAAACTGGGTCTTGCCAGTCGTCAGAGGGCATAAGCCCTGTCGAAACAAACGTGTCATCCAGGAGGCGGCCTATGACCGCGGCCCCGATGTACGCACCGTAAAGGCCCGAAAATCGGGCAAGTATTTTTAGATTCAAGTTCAGTTGTAACCCACCAGTGAATTCACTATTGTAGGCCTAGTAGTCTACAACCGCAAATCTATTGCTCCGGTGGCGAAATCGGTAGACGCACAGGACTTAAAATCCTGAGCTTCCGAAAGGGGCGTGCCGGTTCAAGTCCGGCCCGGAGCACCAAAATAAAAAAGCCCGCCAAAGGCGGGCTTTTTTATTTTGGTTGTCCGTGTCGCGTCCGGCTCCGCCTACCGCTGCTTTCCGCACCGGGCGCGGAAAGATTCGGTCTGTCTGCGTCGCTTTCGGCCTCCGGCCTTCGCTGCTTTTCTTGCCGGGCAAGAAAAGATTTGCTGCCGCGTGGAGATTCTCGGCGGTGCGTTGGCTGTGCCTGGCGCTTGATCCGCTTCGCGTATCGCGCTCGACGTTTTCGGAAAATAGAACTAGTTGTTCTGGGCGGTGCATGCTTTTGGTCGGAAGTTGTAGGCTGTGTGATTTGCTGTGTGGGGTTTATTGCCTGTCATTGGGCACCACTGCTGAATGTCGAAACAGAAAGTTTTTCCGACTGGGATACTTTTGCAGCTTTGTTTCTGGTCCGGAAGAACGAAGAGTTCGAGTTTGTCTCCACTTTTCAAATCCATCCCCAGTCGCGGCCCGCCGACGCGCTCGACATCGACCATGATGAGTGTCCCGTCCGGTTTCAATACTTCTTTGCAAGAACGAATTTGAGCCGTCACATTTTGAAGTCCAATTGCTGGGCATCCCGCATGGGCGACGCCGTTAAAAAGGAATGCAACTAAGAGGATGTTCATAGGAGTTCCACCTTCGCCTTCAATTTAGGGGCCTTGGCCCACAGGATGCAATGGTGAACTCGTATCGGCAACGATCAGTCTGTCGTGCCAGCGTGCCTATCTCGTAATGCAAGCTCGGATGGTGTCTTGGTTTTGCCGGCAATCTATAAACCACGTTTAACGGATAAGAATTTTGCAGAGCCCGAACGCTACACTGTTGGGGTCTATTTCTTCATTCAAGGACCGACGAGTCGCGATGAAGCGAAGTTGATGGTTCGAATAATTGCGAAGGATCTTTTTAATCCAAATTATCAGGCCCGCGACCTTCCAAGCGTAACGACCGGAGAAATGTTCCTCGGCAGTTTCGACAAAAAATTTCTGGATCAATCGGTTTACATGGACGTTCATTTGGATCTTCAAGACTCACGCGGAAGTGTCGCGTTGTTCAATCTGCCGCTCGCAAAATTGCTCGCTGAGGATTTTAGCGGTTTCGAGCTCAATATGAAACTCGTAGAAAATTAATCTGCGGTCGAACTAGGAAAATGCTAGCGCGACGCGAAACCGCTGCGGAAGCGACCTGCGTCAATTCTCAATTATACATTCTAACTCCTTGGCTAGGGGAACTCGGCACCGCTAGAGTTTTCGAAGTCTATTTCCTAGGGAGTTATAATGCGTTTTCTCGCGATGCTTTTCGTTGTTTGTTCAACCGTCACTTTGGTTACTTCTTGTTCGAGCTCTTCGAAAAGCACTGCGCCTCAAGCCGTGGCTGCAAAAGAAGGTTCAAGCGATTTGCTTTGGACAGAAGCGCAAGATCGTAAGGCACGTCTTAGCGACGTTACGTACGCACTGAAAGTCGACATCACGACT
>JAYSYF010000145.1:0-5209 GCA_043716655.1 Bdellovibrionales bacterium
TACGTCATGGGAATTTGGAAAACTGAAATCCAATCGAAAACAGACGCAGGCAAAGGGAAATCTTTCGACGACTTCTGGCAGGGTGTCTTGCAAGTCGGCGTGGTTTCATCCGCAGGTCGACGCGAACGAACAGGTTCGGGTCGCGCGTTTGTAGGTCAGCTCTCTGTGCAGCCAGTTAAAATTGAAGGGTACGAACTCGTTCTTTATCCTTCGGTTCAGCTCGGCGACGGTCGCTTGGCGAACATCGCTTGGCTTCAGGAATTGCCAGATCCAGTTTCAAAAGTCGTTTGGGATAACTATCTTCAAGTCAGCCCAGCGATGGCGCAAAAAGAAGGTCTGAAAAAGGGCGATATCCTCGAGGTAACGGTTGGTGGAGTCACGGTGAAAGCACCGGTTCTCGTTCAACCTGGCGTTCACGATAGCGTCCTCGCACTCGCGGTCGGTTATGGACAGAAATTCGCCGGAAAAGTTGGCGGACAGCTCGGCGTGAATGCATTCCCATTGTCGTCATTTGCTAAGGGTAAAGCTGTGTTCTCGGGTCGCGCTGCTTCTATCAAGAAGACAGCCGGTCGTTACGAACTCGTCTCGACGCAAGACCATCACTCGATGGAAGGTCGAAGCATCGTTATTGAAGCGACAAAGTCGGCATTCGAAAAAGACCCTTCGTCAGGAATTCACAAACATCAGATTTTCTCGATCTGGCCACAACACGCCTACACCAAACACAAGTGGGGTATGGCGATCGACCTCAACACATGCACCGGTTGTTCTGCGTGCGTGATTGCGTGTCAGTCGGAAAATAACATTCAAACGGTCGGCAAAAAATACGTCATGCAGGGCCGCGAGATGCATTGGATTCGTATCGATCGCTACTACAAAGGATCGCCGGATCAACCGGAAGTCGTTGTTATGCCCCTCACATGTCAGCATTGCGAAAATGCTCCATGCGAAACGGTTTGCCCCGTTCTCGCGACGGTACATAACGACGAAGGTCTCAACGACATGATTTACAATCGTTGTGTCGGAACTCGTTATTGCTCGAACAACTGTCCGTACAAAGTTCGTCGTTTCAACTGGTTCAACTTCGCGAAGAAACGCGAAGAGCCGTTGCACATGGCTTACAACCCAGACGTCACAGTTCGCCCTCGCGGTGTGATGGAAAAGTGCACGTTCTGCGTTCAGCGAATTCGCAAAGGCACGAACCTTGCGAAAGACGAGAAGCGCGCGTTGAAGGATGGCGACATCACGCCAGCTTGTGCTGAAACTTGCCCAGCAAATGCAATTGTCTTCGGAGATCTCAACGACGTCGATTCGCGAGTTTCACTTCTGTTCAAAGACAAGCGATCTTACAAACTTCTCGAAGAGTTGAACGCAGCTCCGCGAGTCGCGTATCAGACTCGCATCCGAAATGCCGAACGCGCTGATACCGGTGCGCATGGCACAGGTCACAAAGAAGATTCACACCACGGATTGAACATCAATTCTCAGCAGCAGCAGGGTGAGCTCGTATGAACGTCGAGACAGTCGCACGCAAACCCCTCGTTTTAGGGAACAAGACATATAAGGACGTCACGGACGATATTCTCGCTCCAGTAATGGCGCCTCCGGGTAAAAAGTGGTTCGCGCTTTTCTTAAGCGCGAAGATGCTTTTCTTGTTCTACATCCTTCACATCGCTTACATCATCGGGGTCGGCATGGGCTTGCTCGGTGTCAACCACCCGATCGGGTGGGGAACGATGATCATCACGTTCGTCTTCTGGATCGGTATTGGTCACGCGGGCACGTTGATCTCGGCGGTTCTCTTTTTATTCCGGCAGAAATGGCGAACTTCCGTGGCGCGTTCCGCCGAAGCGATGACGGTCTTTGCCGTGATGACTGCCGGTATCTTCCCGTTGATTCACACGGGTCGACCTTGGCTTGATTTCTGGCTTCTTCCCTATCCGAACCAACGCGGTCCACTTTGGGTGAACTTCCGTTCGCCGCTCTTGTGGGATGTTTTCGCTGTAACTACTTACGCGACTGTATCTTCAGTCTTCTGGTATGTCGGTCTGGTTCCGGATTTCGCCACGATCCGTGACCGCGCGACAACGAAAGTTCGAAAACTGATCTACGGAGTTCTTTCAATGGGCTGGCGCGGTTCAGCTCGCGATTGGGCGCACTACGAGATGGTCTATTTGATTCTTGCGGGTCTTTCGACTCCGCTCGTTTTGTCGGTTCACACGATCGTCTCTTTCGACTTCGCCGTTTCGATGCTTCCAGGTTGGCACACGACGATTTTCCCTCCGTACTTCGTTGCGGGTGCGATCTTCTCGGGTTTCGGAATGGTTGTGACGCTTTTGACCCTGGTTCGAATCGGATATCCGCAATTCAAGGACTACGTCACGATCGATCACATGGAAGTCATGAACAAGATCATCATGACGACAGGTTTGCTCGTCGGCTATGCGTACGGTTCTGAATTCTTCATCGCTTGGTACTCGGGAAACCCTTACGAAGTGTACGCCTTTATGAATCGTGCCGTTGGACCTTACTGGTGGGCATACTGGACGATGATCTCTTGTAACGTCGTCATCCCGCAGCTGTTCTGGTTTAGAAAGTTCCGTCGATCGATTCCGGTGATGTTCGTCGTTTCAATCTTCGTTAACATCGGCATGTGGTTCGAACGATTCGTCATCGTAGTGACATCGCTACATCGGGACTTCCTGCCCAGTAACTGGGGCATGTACGCGTGGTCATGGTTCGATACCGCGATCTTGTTCGGAAGCTTCGGTATGTTCCTCACAATCTTTATGCTCTACCTGAAATTCGTTCCGGCAATCTCGATCGCCGAAGTGAAGCCGGTACTTTATGTAGGGCGCGCGCGACCGCGCGACGTCAGCAAAAAACGTCCTGATGACATCGGTGGAGGTCACTAATGGCCCAGAAAACTAAGAAGAAATCTGGCGGCATCGCCGGCATCTGGCTCGATGATCACGATTGCGTCGTTGCCGCGAAAAAAGTTCGTGAAGCGGGCTTTAAGAAGTTTGATGCGATTACTCCATTCCCAGTGCACGGCATGGAGGAGGCGATCGGAATCAAACGGTCGTTCATTCCTTATGTCACTTTTGCGTTCGCGATTATCGGACTTTGCTCGGGTCTGCTTCTGCAACAGTGGACGAGTGAAACTAGCTGGCCCATCAACGTCGGCGGTAAACCGTTCTACTCGGGACCGGCGTTTATGCCGATCACGTTTGAGCTCACGATTTTGTTCTCGGCACTCGCATCCGTCGTAGCACTCTTTGCAGTCTGCAGACTTCCGAAGATCGATCCGCCGGTGATCGATCTCGATCTGACGTGCCACAAGTTCGCGATTTTTATTTCTGAAGAAGATGCCGGCTACAATGCGGAACGCTGTGAACAGCTGTTGAAGAGTTTAGGAGCGGTCGACGTTAAACGTCTGTCGCACTACTAAGGAATATGATGATGGGCTTTGATAAAATGAAAAACCAAGTAACTATCGCCGCACTTTTACTCGCGGTTGTTGGATTTTCCGTAGCATGCACAAAGAAAAACCCGGAACTTTCGAGTCAGCCGAATGTCGAGCTGATTCAGGACATGATGGATTCGCCAGCGCTGAAGGCGCAGGACCACGAGCCGTCAGATCAGAAGAAGGCATCGTCGCGGCTTCCGCCTGAAGGCACAGTGCCGGTCGGTTTTGTACCGTACAAATATGCGGGTGATGCGGCGACAGCGGCTTCAAAACTGAAAAATCCCTATGCGGGCAATACGAAGACCGAACTTTTAGAGCTTGGTCGAAAGAAATTTGAAATCTACTGCGCTCTCTGCCACGGCTACGGCGGTGCAGGCGATGGTCCGATCGCGGCGAAGATGGCTCCAGTACCGCCACCGCTAATAAGCGACAAAGTGCGCGCGCTGAATGACGGTGGAATTTTCCACATCATCACCGATGGTCAGGGCGTGATGTCGTCTTATGCGTATCAACTTGTTAACGAGAACGATCGTTGGGCGATTGTAAACTACGTACGTAGCTTACAAAAGTTAGCGTCGACTCCAAAAGCAGCGAAATAGAAGAGGCGAAGATGGCAACGGCAACGACAACCACAGCTGTGAATCCTGGGCATTTTATCGCCGGAAAAGGTCTGAAGACCGTCTACACAGTTTCGATTTTTATCGGAACAGTGCTCTTCGCTCTTGGCCTTTACAAAGATCATGACCGCGCATGGCATGGCTTCTTAACCTCGTTCATGTACTGGACAAACCTCGCACTGGGCGGGCTGTTCTTCGTAGCACTCCAGCACGTGACGAAAGCGGGTTGGTCTGTGAACATTCGCCGAATCGCGGAATCGTTCACAGCATTCATTCCAGTTGCAGCGTGTGCTGCTGTTGTATTGCTCTTCGGAGCAAAACATCTCTATATCTGGCTCGATCCAGAAGTTGTGAAGAACGATGCGATTCTACAAGGGAAGTCAGCTTATCTGAATGCGTCGTTTGCGATCATTCGCCTCGTTGTGTTCTTCGGACTTTGGCTCGCGTTCTCGAAAAAGATCGTCGGGAACTCGCTGAAGCAAGATCTAGACGGTGACCACAAGTGGACACTTCAAAACGTTCCGATCTCGGTCGCGTTCATCCTTGTGTTTGCACTGTCGTACTCGCTCTTTTCGGTCGACACCTTGATGTCGCTTCAGCCGCATTGGTTCTCGACCATTTGGGGCGTCTATAACTTCACAGGTCTTTTTCAGTCTTTCCTCGCGATGCTCATCATCTTCGTCGTCTATTCGATGAAGAAGGGTTGGTTGCGCGGACTCGTCACTGAGGACCATCTTCATGACCTCGGTAAGTTCCTAAAAGGATTCACTGTCTTCATGGCGTACATTGGATTTTCTCAGTTCCTGTTGATTTGGTACGCGAACTTGCCAGAAGAAACGATTTTCTATCTCGCGCGTTCAAACGGCTGGTGGATGGCGATTACGTTCTCGCTTCTCATCTTGAAGTTTGCGGTTCCGTTCTTGTTGTTGCTGCCGCGCTGGGCGAAACGAACTCCAAGCCATCTTGTGATGGTGTCGGTTCTCGTGCTCGTCATGCAGTACGTAGACATTCATTGGATGGTTTATCCGAACCTCGATGCATATACGCCGATGTTTTCTTGGCAAGAAATCGGAAGCTTTGTGCTTCTTGGCGGACTCTTCGTTTGGTCATCAACTAACTTCTT
>JAYSYF010000146.1:0-5201 GCA_043716655.1 Bdellovibrionales bacterium
CCGCGTTTCTCGAATTCGAGCAGCTTCTCGGTTCGAATCGCTTCGATTTCAGGAACGATCAGATCGGGTTTGTGTTTGCGAACGACTGTTTCGAGTGCGGCTCCATCGAGCATGTTGATGACTTCGAATCCGTCGGCCACTTGCATGGCTGGTGCTCCAGCATATCGGTCGACGGCGATTACCGTTTGGCCGAGGCGTTTTAAAGAAATGACGAGTTCTTTACCGAGTTCACCAGCTCCGAGAAGCAATATCTTCCGCGTGAACTTCACGCTTCCGCTTGGCGGTGTCTTCACGGCTGGGGCTTCAAACTGCGGCAAGTGTCCATCGCCGCGCGAACGCTCGAGTCAGTTCGTAATACTTTGAGAAGCTCCGCGCGACTTTCTGGAAACGTCATCGTCGCACTCGCGTGCGCAAAGAGCGCGTCGTTGAGTCGTTGATGGGCTACGGGATCAAGCGCGAGGTTCACGAATGTTCCTGCTACCCACACTTGGCGCAAGTCCACTCGCTTCGAGTACGGAACACTCGTCGGTGAAAAATTGCGAGCGTTGTTCGGAATCTGACGAATCGGAGTGCAGACGTTTATGTCCGGATCGAGTCCATTCGCGAGTTTGATTTCGGCGGTGTCATTTAGAATCATCGAGAAAAGCTCTTCGCGATAGTAGGCGAAGATCTCTGAAGTCAGCGCAAACGCTTTAATCGCAGAAATACCGTTCGTCGCAATCAATGCGGGAGCTTCTGCGCGAAGTACATTCATCAACGCTCGATCGTAATCTTCTGCGCCTTCTTCAACATAGAGGTCGAATTCGGCGTGCGACATTTCGTGAAAAATAATTCCTGCTGCGACTCGCGCTGGTGTGCCGGTGACGTTTCGAATCTCCTGCAAGCTCGCAAGACGCTCGCTGCCGAATGCGCTGTCGTAAATGGTCATCGCCGGTTGCAAGACCAGCGTGTTGGTAATGCTGTTGTAAGATGCCGCTGCATCAGCTGAGAGGATTCCCCAGCGCTGAAGAAACGAAGGGTGCGCGAGAAACGTGTGCATCGCCGAAAGACCAATTCGCGGCGCTTGAATACGAGAGTTGAGGTAGACAGAGTTCAAGAATACTTGCGAGTGATGAAGCAAAGGCTCCGATGCAGCCGCGTACTGCTGCAGGCTTGCCAGAATCAAGAGAGATAGCATTTTCGGTCTTAGAACGCCTTTAAGCAGTTCCATTCTGGGCTTCCTTCATCGAAAGATTCAGTCGAGAGTGATCACTCTTTACCTGAAGCTCACGTAGTTAGGGGGAAAACCTGTATTTACCTGTTTCGATCGAGCAGATTTTCCATGAACCAGCAGAGATCCTTTGACCTTTCTTTAAGCATAGTTGAAGGTGGCGCCTCGGAAGCGCCTCCTTGCGCTCATCTTTTGGTCGACACATGCACTGGCTCATTAACTTGGGCGTTTTAAGTGTTTGGGTGTCGGCTCGGAGCCACCGGGGGTTTGTTTTCCTTATATATATGTTCGACCTTGTGTCGGCATTTAATTGCTCGAGAGAGCAATGGAAGGATCCCCTGTGTCTGATGTGTCATCCGATGTTTCATCGGTAAAGTCCCCTATCATGCCCCCAGAAACGCTTCTGGCCGCCGAGAATTTCGCAGCAGAAAATTCTGAGAGTTTCGAAGCTTACGAAGCTGAAGGTTTCGACGGCGACGATTCGCTCGCTGCTATCATGGCCGAAGGCAAAGAGATGGACGACGAAGAAGAATTTTCTGACGACGAAGAGTCGGACGAAGAAGTCGTTCCTGTGAAGACGTCGAAAGCTTCGAAGGCTGCTGCGGCGAGAGAAGCCGGCGTTTCAAAAGAAGATAAAGAATCAAAAGAAGCTAGAGAAGTTAAACCGGCGGCGGCTAAAGAGGCTGCGCCGAAGATTTCCAAAGCTGCGAAGTCTGCAGAAGTTAAAGCTGCGAAGAAGGCTTCGAAACCCGAAGTTTCTGCTGACGATTTGTTCGACGATGAGTCGTCGGAAGAAGCGGCACCTCCAGTTAACGGTTTCGAACAATTCAACTTGAGCGAAGTCGTTATGAAGTCGCTGAAGAAAATTGGCTACACGACGCCGACTCCAGTTCAAATGCAGTGTCTTCCAATTTTACTCGAAGAGCGTGAAGGCAACGGACGCGATCTCGTCGCGTTAGCACGAACTGGAACTGGTAAAACAGCCGCGTTCGGTATTCCAATTATTGAACGTATCGATGCTTCGATCCGCAAACCGCAGGCGTTGGTTCTTTGCCCAACACGCGAACTTTGCCAACAGGTCGCTGCTTCGTTAGGTCAAATGGGCGATGGCAAACGTATTCGTGTCTTGAGCATTTACGGTGGCGATTCTTATCGTCGTCAATTCGAAGGTATCCAGTCGGGTCCACACATTGTTGTGGCAACACCAGGACGTCTGATCGACATGTTGACGCGAAAAGCGCTCGACCTTTCGACGATCCGTACTCTCGTTTTGGACGAAGCTGACGAGATGATCTCGGTTGGTTTCCGTGAAGCTCTTGATCAGATTCTTCAGTCGTTCTCGAATCGCGACGAAGACGCGGCTCCGCATTGCACGTGGCTCTTCTCGGCGACAATGTCGGCCGACATCAAACGCGTTCAATCTCGATATATCAAAAACGCGAAGATGGTCGACGCTCGTGGAAGCGAAGAGAAACCTTTGATTCGCCAGCAGTACATGCTGACGTTCGAAGAAGATCGTCTCGAGGCGCTGAAGCGTTACCTCCATGTTCATGAAGATTTCTATGGTTTGATTTTCTGTCAGACGAAAGCAGAAGTGGCTGAGACTGAAGCTTCTTTGAAGCACGAAGGTTTCAAAGTTGATTCGCTTCACGGTGATAAAGTTCAGCGTGATCGCGAAGCGGTTTTCGCAGCTTGGAAGAAAAAGCAGATCAAGATCGTTATCGCGACAGACGTTGCGGCTCGCGGTCTCGACGTTAAAGGTCTGACTCACGTTGTGAACATGAGCATTCCTCGCGAAGACGAATCTTACGTTCACCGTATCGGCCGTACTGGTCGTGCGGGTCTCGAAGGTATTGCGTTGTCGTTCGTATGGCCAAAACGTATGGGCATTCTGCGCCAGCTCGAGCGAAAGCTCGGCATCCAGCTTGAGCACGTTCAAGTGCCTGAGCCAGCAGATATCGCTCGTGCAGTTCTTGGACGCGAAGTCGCTTCGTTGTTTAAGACTCCAGTTGAGTTCGACGAGAAAAATACTTCGCACAAAATTATCGCTGAACTCATTCAAGAGTTCCAACCAGTTGAGGAATCAGTTCTTCCGCAGTTGGCAGCCCTCACAGCGAAAATTCTCGAGAAGAAGAATCCAGCTCTGTTGAATCGTCCAACGATTAAAGCGTTGCGTGCGGATCAAGGCATGTCGTCACCTTACGGTGGTGGCGGCGGTGGTTACTCGCGCGGTGGAGACCGTGGCGGTTACTCGCGCGGCGGCGGCGGCGGGTATGATCGCGGCGGTGGCGGCGGTTACGACCGTGGTCCACGTCGATTCGATCGTGACGAGCGTCCATCGTATGGACGTGATCGCGGCGCAAACGGCGGCGGCGGATTCGGCGGCGGAGCTCCAGGTCGTATCGAACCACGCGGTTCGGGTTCGGCAGCACCAGCTCGTGAATTCTCTCGTCCAGAATCATCTTCTCGTCCCGAGCCACGTGGTGATTTCGCTCCACGCGCAGAACGTTCGGAATCGAGTCGTCCAGAACGATCGGAAGCTCCTCGCGGAGAAGCTCGTGGCGAGTTCCGGCGTGGACCGAAGCCAGAGTTTTCGTCTCGACCAGAAGGCCGTGACGAAGCTCCTCGTACAGAGCGTGCATCGCGACCAACAAGCCGAGACGGTGCTCCGTTCCGCGCTGGTGGCCGACCAGGCGCTGCGCGCCCAGGTGCTCGTGTAGAGCGAAGCTTCACACGTCCGCAGCGTGAGGGCGATGATTCGCGCACGACAGCTGACGTAGCTCCGCGCCTTCGCGATCGCAAAGGTGGTTCTGATGACGGTGGTTCGGCTTCGCCAGGTCTTGGTGGTTCGGCTTCGCCGAAACGTCGCGGCCCATGGGGAAAGAGCGATCGTACGTAATCTTCGCGAGCCGCTCGGCTCGTTATAAAAAGCTTTGTCGTGGGCCGTCGGGCTCGCTTCGATAAAAAGGACGCCTCAGTGGCGTCCTTTTTTTTGTCCTCGTTCGTTATTCGCTTATCGGCGAAAAACAGACGAGGTGCGAGTGGTGACAGAATACCACCTCCGCCGTCTAAGAAAAGCGTCGATCGTGGCGAATCATACAAATTGTGCAGTCTAAAGCGATGCGCCCACGAATTAAGCGACCTCACTTAATGACGGGTGGATTTCGTCGTGGAGTTCAAAACGAGTAATATTAACTAATGTTATTTCAAAAGCTTGAAAATCTGGGCGGAGCCTTTTGGCTCTAAAGTGCTCAAAACCAATGGCATGTTTATGGCTCTAATTGCCGCCAAACATCGACCCATCACGCACCGCTAAGGGGCACATGCCAAAATTTTTAGTTCTGATACTCCTTCTTATTTTGGGAAAGCACGAGGCCGCATGGAGCGATGCTGCCGACGTTTATCTGCCGCCGCCGGAAAAATTGCTCGGTTCCATAATCAAATTTGGTGCGAGAACCGAATCTGACGTCTTCGGAACGATCGATGAGCTTTGCCGCGCGAACCTAATCGGTGATGTCGAACTCCGCGCGAATGGAAGACAACGTCCTAAGTATTGTTCGTTACCGTCGATGGTCTCTGCCTACAAAAAATTGTCAGTGACCGTTTTTAAGAGCGCAGAAGATGTTGATTTCGGCGAGCCGGTTTCAGTCGCAAGTCCGTGGGATTTGCGACATCTGATTGCAGGCGGCTTTATGACGTTTCCCGATCGGACCGGTGAGTCCAGCTCGTCTCGCGGTTTGCAGAACGTCGTTTCGCTCTTTGTTCAGCGATCGCAAATAGTTTCAGAACTTCGAAAGTTGCAGACGAAAACGTCTTTGCTTTCTGTCGGTCGTCCACGCGACGTTCGGCAAATCGTCCTTATTCCGAGTCTTCTGGCTTACATTCAATCGTCCACTCAGCTTGGTGCAATGATCCGAACGTACGGTTCTATTCAATGCCTGAAGGAAGAGACGCTTTGTAGACAGCTGCGAAGCAAACTTGGGAGCGCGAT
>JAYSYF010000147.1:0-15606 GCA_043716655.1 Bdellovibrionales bacterium
TGCAACTTCATGCCTTTCCGCAATCGGTTGTGAAACACAGAGCTAATCAGTGGACGCTCAGCTGGAGCGCCAGTTTCTTTTTCGATAATACTCGCGAGCGTTACGATCTCATGCTTTTTAAGTGCAACCGCGATTTCACTTCCGGCTGAGACTGGAACTGTAGCGAAACTTTCTTTGAACTTTGCCGTCATCTGCCGGACCAAACCACGCACTCCAGAAGCTCGGGTCACGTAGTAGGTTTCGGGATACAGGTAACCTTCGAGCGTCGGAATATCTTCGCCCAAATTCATTTTGATAAATTCACGGTCTTGAGTCAGTCGCAAAAATTCGGCGCGAGTTCCAATGCCGAGGCGATCGACGATGGATGCAATCTCGAAACGGTTAAGTCCCTCGGAAACTGTCACGACGTACTCAATGCTTCGACCCGACGCCAAAATTTTTAGAATTTCGGCCGGAGCCATATTCCGCTTCAGTGCGTATTCACCTGCGCGAACTTTGCTGCCCAGAGATTTGATGCGAACATAAGCGCGAAACTTACGTGCATCCGTGATGAGTTTTTCATCCTGTAAACGAGCGGCAACGTCGCGCAATGTCTCGCCTTGCTTCACATTGAAAACGATCAGCGTGTCGTCTTGATTAGGCGCCGAGTTGATGAAACGCAGCGCCTGCCAAGTCAGCACACCGGCAAGCGTGACGACGATGACAAGCAAAACAAACAGAACTCGAACAACCGATGATTTCAATCAAGGACCTTTACGAAAGCGGTTCGAATGAAAGCCCTGGAGGAGCAGCTTTCATATCAAACGGCGTTGGATCTTCGAGACTTGCTACGGGGACCGTGCAGTATTGAACCGCAAAATCCGCCGCAGGACGATCGTTTCCTGACTTTCCAAGACCTCCGAAGGGCAATTTCGAACTTGCTCCGTTCGTTGTCCGATTCCAATTCACAAGTCCCGAACGCCCTCGATAGAGCGTTTCTTCGTAGAGCTCTCGTTTCTTCGTAAAGACGGAAGTTACGAGGCCGAAGCCAGTGCTCGAATTGATCTTCAATGCTTCGTCAAAATCGCGCGTGCGATAGATGGCGACGTTTGGTCCAAAAATTTCCGATTTTTGATAAACCGAATCTTCTCGGTACCGATCGACGACACAGATCGACGGAGTCACATAATAGCCCTTGTGAGTCGTATTATCTAAAACCTTGCCGCGCATCAGACGCTCGGCTCCTTCTCGACTCGCGATCTCTTGGAAGCGAACGTACTTTTCAACCGCGGCCGCGTTGATAAGCGGACCCATGAACGGATTTTCTTTCCAGTGTCCAATCGTCAACTTTTTCGCAGTCTCATAAAACTTGTCGATAAACTTGTCGGCGATCGAATCGTGTAAAATAATTCGGCTTGTGCACGAGCAACGTTGGCCGGTCGACATGAAGGCACCGATCACGGATTCGTAGATCGCTTTGTTCAAATCCGCATCGTCCCAAACGATCGTCGCGTTTTTTCCGCCCATCTCGAGCGCGAGCAACTTCCAATATTGATCAACGGTCTTCTGTTTGATTTTAAGACCGGTTTCGTACGAACCCGTAAACAAAACGGCGTCGACGTTTTCGTCTGCCACCAATCGCTTACCGGTTTCACCTTCACCATGAACGACGTTGAACACGCCTTTCGGAAATTCCGCTTTTTCAAAAAGCTGAGCCATCAATTGGCCAACCATCGGAGTCAGCTCGGAAGGTTTAAAGACAACCGTGTTTCCGGTGGCGAGTGCAGGAATGATGTGGCCGTTAGGTAAATGCCCAGGAAAGTTGAAGGGCCCGAGGACTGCCATAACTCCGCGCGCTTGGTGCGTGATCACACCTTCAACGCCAGGAAGTACGTTTGCGAATCGTTCCTCTTTAATCAAACGCATCGAGTGATCGATCGTAACGTCGATCTTTGCGATCATTGCTTTAGTTTCACCTAGCGAATCCCAATGCGGTTTTCCGGTTTCGCGCGCGATGATTTCGGCAAGCTGGTCTGCGTGTGCGGTGTAGACCTCTTTCAATTTTCGCAAAACTTTATAACGACTCTCTGGCGCCAATCGTGCCCACGCCGGAAAAGCCGCGCGCGCCGCTTTGGTCGCCATTGAGATGTGATCGTGTCGATATTCGAGTCGCGAAATAGTATCGCTAAGATCCGCTGGAGAAACGGACTTGAATTCGCCATCTGCGCGATCTGGTTTTACGAACTTGCCGTCAATGTAATCGCCCAGGAACTCGGTAAAAGCCAAAATAACTCCCTTGCGTCTAAATCACGACACTGGCGAACAAAATACGGTATCACCATCGGTCACGTTCAATGTTTTCATCGCAGCCGTCGGAAGCGCAACCCCGGCGTCACCACGATCTTCAAAGGGCGTCCAAACGGCGCGGAACTCGCCATCAACTTTCAACCCCGCAAGCGCGGCGCCAGAAAACGGTCGACGCTCCTCTTGTGGAAGAGCGCCCGTCGAAACGACTTTTGCCGAGTGGCTGTTTTTAACGACAGTTATGTTTTGCAGTTCTGCTCCGTAATGAGGTCCGCCGTCGAACGGGTCCACTTCATTCAAGTATTCGAAACCTATCGACTCGAGCAAGTGTTGCGCGGGACGCGTTTCTTGACCAACACGGCCGAGATCGACGCGAGCTCGCGAATCCAGCAGAGCCAGATAAATATCCTCTTCGGGAAACAGACTCGAGATGAATTCTTTGTTTCTCTGACTGATCAAATCCGCTTCTTGATACGGAAGTCCTGTGAACCGACGTCCTAAGGCTTCCCAGAATTCGCTTCGTCCGCCCTCACCAAGTGGTGGCGTGAGTTCGCACAGCACTCGCTTTTCGAATTCCTGCGGAAACATTCCCATATACAAAAATCGAACGAGACTGATTTGTTTGCCGAGCTTTTCGGGGCGACGCCGATAGGCACGATCGATCAACAGACCGCCGACTTCTGTCGGACCATCGGTATCTTCTTTGAATTGCAGAACTTGGTGGATAAAGCCGACACCTAAGTCATCGCTGAATCGATTCCGTTTCGTGATTCGGAAATAATAATGGGGAATATCCTCAGTGCCGTGTTTCGCGAGAATCAACGAGCTGCCGACGATTGTCTCGGTTTCGAGATCCTCGCAGACGAAAAGATATTCTGCCTCATGCTTAGGAAGTTCGCCGCCGAACGAGCCCATCGACCGTTCGATTTTTTCTCCCAGAATTTTTTTGTCCGCCGGAAGATTCAAGAGTGAAAACTGGCTGGCAAGATCTCGCAGATCTTTAAGGTCATCCATACGTGCGCTACGCAAAATAAATTTCGCTCCGCCGGTTGAGAAGGAAGGGGTTGCGCCGCTGCTTTGTCGATTGATCCTATTCATAGCTTTTTTCTCACAGGCACATTGCGTCGATTATCCGACGATAGAAAGTGGTCGCCTGATCTAACTCTGGGATTCTCACATACTCGTTCGGAGTGTGGGAATTGCCGACACCCTGCCCCGGGCCACAGACGGCACAGTCGAGCCCGAATTTCGCAAAGACGTTCGCTTCGTTTGCTACGGCCTGCGCTGCTGGCGCCGCGTCAAGTCCCATACCCTTGAGTATCGCACGCGACGTCTCGATCAGCTTCGAATTCGCAAGAGTTCGAAACGGCTGTTTATAATCGCCGATGCGAAAAACAGCGCCCTCGGCCGCGCACGCTTCACGGAGGGTTTGCATCCAAGATTCGTAGGCCGCCTGCGAAACTGTCGGCGGCAATCGCACGCATCCACCGATTTTCACAAAATCCTCGTAAGTGCGAATCATGCCAACGTTCAGAGTTGGCTCTTGCGGAGTGAACTGAGCGTCCGGAAATTTCTTAAACTGCTCTTCCACCTTTTTAATGGCTGTTCGAATTCGAACAAGTTTTTGCGCCATTAAATTTCGAACCGCGTCACCGCCGAACGAAACCATGTCAATTTCAAGTACGGCTTGCGAAGGGACCGTATTGAAGTTCACGCCACCTTCAATTTCCATCGTTGCTAAACCCGAAGGCAGGCGCTCAAGTGCTTCGAGCATTTTCTCGATGGCGCTCTCGCCCAGCTGCGGAGAAGACGAGTGGGCCGCACGGCCCGAGAACAGCCGACTCTGTGTTGATGAGCTTTCGCTGAGGTCGTGATCGCTGCGGAATTGTTTTTCCTCAGCGGAAAATGGAATTTCAATTTCAACGGAAGCAAAACCTTTTCCCGCAACAACGAGTTTCATCGATGTCGGTTCGCCAACGAGAACAGCCTGCGGACGAATTTTCTTTTTTCGGATTAAACGAATCGCTCCCGGCATTCCCAGTTCTTCGCCGTAGGTTCCGACAAGAACCGGAGGAAGACGCCACGGTTTGGAAGCAGTTCCCGCGCCTTCTTTAACAGCGTCACGAAATGCGTAAAGCTTGCAGAGAAAATCGAGTTTTACGTCAGCGGAACCGAGACCGTGAATCATGTCGCCATCTGGGGACTGGTAGATACTCGCGTTGTACGGATTCGCTCCGGTTTGTTTCCACAAAGCGTAAGCACCCGGATCCGGAGTATCGAGATGTGTTTGAAACATCATCTCTTGTTCGGGCATTTCAGCCGACGTTCGGATGATCACGTTCGCTTGTTCGACGCCGCTCCACATTTCTCTTTGCAGCTCGACATGAAAACCCATCGACTTCGCGAGTTCCTCAACGAACCTCGCGACTTCGATTGTGCCCGCCGCCGGGCTGCTGTCGATCCCGATGATTTTTCGGCAGGCATCTAAAAAGTCCATAGCTAGGCTTGCATCATCTCGAGCAGTGATTTTTCTAAAATCTTACCGGCGAGATCGATATCTTTCTGCTCGATAACGGCAGGAATCAGGAAGCGCAGTCGATAAGGATCGTGTCCGCAGGAAAACGCCATCATTCCATTTTTGTACAAAACCTGAAGCAGCTTATTAACTTTGTCTTTCGAAGCGTCGAGAGGAGTCGCTGCAATCATCAATCCCATTCCGCCCGCATCGCGAATCTGACCCTTGCAAGTCGTTTCGTTTAGACGGTTCAGCATGGCAACGAAAGCTTCGTGAGTTTTTTGAATTTTGCCGTTTTTGCCTAGGTAACCTTCGTTTTGCATGATTTCGATTGCGGCGATACCAGCCGAGAGCGAAGCCGATGAACCCGAGAACGTTCCAGCCACAAGTCCCGCTTTTGGATTGTATTCTTCCGTGTAAAGCGTTGCGCCCGTCTGCAGAGTTTTTGCGACCGTGCAAAGATCTATGTACTCGCCGATGCCGAGAGTTTCGAAACAAAAGAGTTCGCCAGTTCGCATGAACGTCTGAACCTCATCGGCCCAAACTGCGATCTTTTGTTCTTTACAAAATTCCAAGATGGGAACGAAGAATTCGCGCGGCGCAGTTCTGTAACCGCCTTCGCCCAGCATTGGTTCGAAGACAAACGTTGCAACCTGTTTTGGATTTGCAGCGACGATCTCTTTAAATTTGCGAAGCGTCTCTTCACTGCTTCGCGGATTCGCAGAATCGTACCAAGGGATACGCAAAACTTCGTTGTAAGTCGGCAAACCTTCTTTGTAGGCCGCGTTGTCCGTCACTTCCGCCATCATCGTCGAGCGACCAGCGAAGGCGTTCTTCATTCCAATGACAAGTTTCGCAGGAGTATTTTTTTGTCGCGCCATCTTTAGCGCGTTTTCGTTCGCCATCGTTCCGCACGTCGCGAACCAAGCATATTTCAGGCGGCTCTTCTTCGAAGCTGCATCGACTAGCAATTTGGAAAGTTTCAAATATTCGTGGTTCGGCGCAAGGTTGCCCTGCATGACGACGTCAGACAAAGCGCCTCGAACGGCGGCTTCACGAATTTTTGGGTGACCGTGACCAAAAATATGAACGCCGATTCCATTGATCAGATCCATTTTGATCGAGCCATCCTCGACCTCGACGTAAGCCCCACGGCCAGCGCCCGTGCTTACGAAAGGATAAACAAGCGGCCGGCCACGAAGCTTCGCAATCGTTTCAAAAACATTCTTCCCGTGATCGATGGCTTCGGCCAACGGCGCGCGGATAGTTCCGAGCGACGTTTCTTCTTCGGCAACGGCCGAAACTAGATCCGAAATCAGTTTTTGAATTTTCGGAGACGAAAGAATACGGTGACCGGCAAGCTTCGCAATATCTGACTTAGACACGGACTTTTCTCCTGGTGGACGATTCAATCAATATTACTCCCGCACCTGAGCTGCGGCAACCAGACCCTAGGCAACCCAGCCCAAGAAACGATTGCCCCGAGCCAATCGTCCTCTAAACTCTTTAGTGAGATGATGAGAACCCCGCGTAACGATTTTAAGGTCCTATTTCTGACTGCTTTATTGGCGTTTGTGCTCTCGCCTTGCGCGTCATTTTCTCAATCGACAGACGATCGGTTTAACGCTGCGATTTCGGCGTTCAAAGCAGGGAAACTCGAAGAAGCCCGAACAAACTTTCTGGAACTTGAAGCGAACTATCCCGGTCATCCGACGCTCTTGTTGAATCTTGGAATCATCGCTCAAAAAGAATCGCGCCTCGGCGCCGCGCTCGCTTTGTGGCGAAAGGCGCTCGCCGAGCATCCGACAAACGAGGCGTTGTTAAACGCGATCGATTGGACGAAACCAAAATTGTCGAAATCGGAAATCGCACACGAAACGGAAGCTTGGGAAGAATTTCGTCGTGCGATTCTTACGCGGGTTTCACCCCTCGCCGTGACCCTGGCTTCAGCATTGTTTCTCTTGATCGCAGGGTGGCGGTTATTGCGGTGGTGGGCAGCCCGTCGGCGCGCGCTCGAACTTGAAACTGCGATGCCAGCTGTGCCCTTCGGAGGTTTTTTTCTCTCGTTCGTATTCGTAATATTTTTCGGGATGTCGATCGCTATCTTCGTCGATCGGCTCGATATTCGCGGCACGATTTTGCCTGTCAAAGTAGAAGTGCGTTCCGCGCCAGATCCAGCCGCAACAGAACTTTTTGAAGTGTTTGAAGGAATGGAAGTTATCGTTCGCGACACGCGGGCTGTCGGCGATCAACAATGGCGTCGCATCACTTATCCCGGCGGAATGACGGGATGGGTTCGTGAGCGAGATGTTTTGACGTGGACCGACTCGAGCGCACGCGTGTGGGAGAAATAATTTGAACTACATCTGGGACAATATTTTCAAACGCGCCGTCGACCAGTCGGTTCACTCTGTGCTTCGCGAGAACATGTTGTTTCGGGACCTGACCGGAAACGAACTGCGATTTCTCGAGCGTTGCGTTCACGTGCGGCATTATCACGCGGGCGAATCTATTTTTCGACAGGGAGAAGTCGGCGTCGGTATGTACCTCGTCGTCAAAGGTCGCGTTGAAATCTACATTATCGATCCGAATGCTTTAACCGAAGAAGCGCGCGAACTTTACATCACTCAACTTCTTTCTAACGATTTTTTCGGTGAACTCTCGCTCGTCGAAGAAAACGGTCGACGAACGGCAACGGCCGTCGCGCGTGACGAAACGACACTGATTGGTTTCTTCAAACCCGATCTGATGGAAATTCTGTCGCGTCGCCCAGCTATGGGAACGAAGATTACACTTCGAATCGCCGAAGTTTTGGGTCGACGACTAAAAGAGACGACGGACAAGGTTTCGGAACTCCGCCGAGTACTTAAAGATCTTCGTACGCCTCCAGATCGCGAAACTCCGCAGCAAGGTGCATTGTGATCAATGCACGCTCGGCGTACATCATCCGTCGTGAACGGTTGTGGAGGCTTGTCAGTTTCCTCTCGATCCTTTTAATCACGACTGCAATTATTTTGGCCGTAAGAGGATTACTCGCCTCGTGTGTTCTCGCTTTCGTTATCGCTTATTTATTTGCACCGGTTGTGGATTTTCTCGAACGGCGGGGGCTTCGTCGATCGGTTGCAACTATCATTCCGTTTTTAGTCGGAGCAATCATTGTTGGCGTTAGCTTTACACTGGTTTTTCCACTTGTGATGGAACAGCTGCAAGTGTTGGCGAACAGGTTGCCGCAATATCAAGCGGATCTCGCAAGTCTGATCACGGCGATCGAAGCGAAGTACCGAATCTACGTTAAAGCCGGTGAATTGAACCTATCGCAAGAGCTCAACGATTGGATCGGTTTAAAAACGAGTGCGATCTCAGTCGCGCTGCCCTCGATCGTTTCACAATCCTTTACTGTTTTGATGCTGGCTCCGTTCTTTGCCTTCTTCATGCTTCAAGACGGAAATGTCTTCGCCCGATCGCTCCTCTCGTTCGTGCCCAATCATATGTTTGAAATGCTCTTAAACTTGCGACATCAAATCAACGATCAACTTGGCGGATTTATCCGCGCACGTTTTCTTGAAGCGGCCATCGTCGGCGCCGTCGTGTGGGTTGGTTTGCAAATCATGGAGTTTCCGTACGCAACGGTGCTTGCACTTTTTGCGGCTGCCACGAACTTGATCCCTTACATCGGCCCGATCATTGGCGCCGTTCCGGCGGTTTTGATCGCAATGGTTTCTCCTGAAGCCTCATTGAGTTCGACGCCAGCGATTACGTTGCTACTTCTGACGAGCGTTTATTTCATCGCTCAGCTGGTCGACATCGTTTTTGTGATCCCCGTAGTGGTCGCAAAAATCGTCGACCTGCACCCCGTCACGGTCGTCGTCATGATCATTGTCGGTGCTGAAGTCGCGGGCATCCTCGGAATGATGATTTCGGTCCCCGTCGCCAGCGCCGCAAAGCTGACTTTCAACGCCGTCTATTTGCATCTGACCAATTTTCGAGACTAATCCGTGTTTTCGGTCACTTAGCCGTATGCGCGATCATTGACAAAAACAGCGCCCCGAAAAACACTTCCAGTTATGAAAATCCGCCGAAAACTCAAAGACTTAACTTTGCACGGTCTAACATCGCACTGCCTTGCGGCCGTCGCATCGACCGTCGTCGTCGCCCTTTTTCTGATGATGGTGACCGCAGGCTGTTCGTCGTCTGATAAAGTCGACGCGACAACTCCAGAAGGCGCTTACAAGATCGCGGAAGATTACGAGAAGGATGAACGGTTCGAGGAATCGGTTCAAAAGTACACGGATGTTAAGAACAAACATCCCTACAGTCGTTTCGCCGTATTGGCCGAGATGAGAATCGCCGACGTTCAGTTTAAACGCGAAGCCTACATTGAAGCGCAGTATGCTTATCAAACGTTCAAAGACTTGCACCCGAAACATCCGCAGATTGATTACGTCACGTTTCGACTCGGTCTTTCGATCTTCAATCAGCTGCCGTCGACAACAGATCGAGATTTGAGTCTTGCGGACAAAGCGATTCTTTATTTCGACGAGGTTCTGACATCATATTCGAAGTCACCGCATGCAAAAGAAGCCGGCGAGAAAAAAGGCGAGGCACTCCGAATGCTCGCTGACAAAGAGCTCTACATCGCGAACTTTTATTTCAAGAAGAAGCAATACCTCAGCGCACTCGGCCGCTACGAAGGCTTGCTTCGAACGTACGGAAACGTCGAAGGCTTCGGCCCGCCAGCTCTCTACGGAGCCGCTGTATCGGCTAAAGAAACCGGCGATCGCGATAAACAAAATCGATTCGTGAAGACTCTGATGTCTCAGTACCCGCAATCTTCGGAAGCAGAGAAAGCAAAAAGCGAGTTCCGTGATGCCCGATAGACAGAATGAAACTCACCAGGTGGATGAGCGTTCACGCGCCGATCTCCTAGAAACCGCGCGATCGTTTTTCAAAGAAAACATTTATACCCGCGCCGAACCAATTCTTCATCAGCTTGCACTTTCAGGTCAGGGTTCTCCAGCAGAACAAGCTGAAGTCTGGCACATGATTGCCGTCATCTTGTACGATCGTGGACGCTTCACAAAAGCGATTAAAACTTTTCGGCGCGCTCTCGAAATTGATCCGACCTTCACAGACGCAAGTGTTGGGCTTTCGATTATCTTGAACGATCTCGGCCGCTATGAAGAGGGCCGCAAAGTATTTCAGGACGCTCAAGGCGCACTCAATCGAAAAAGTTTCGATCAAGATTCGATGCTTAAAGAGCGTTTGGCATCGAAGCATCATGAACTCGCCGATATGTATCTCTCGCACAAACGTTGGGACGATGCTCTCGATCAGTTTAAGCAAGCGCTTGCGATTTTACCCGGCAAAGTCGACCTCAGGCTTAAAGTCGTGGAAGCGCTTGCAGCGAAAGGCGAACTCGGTCAGGCGTTTAAAGAAATTCGTCAGATCGTTCAGGAGCAGCCGGCCAACCACGCAGCTCGATTGAAGTTTGGGTTCATGCTTTATCAGGCGAAAAGAGTCGCCGACGCTATCGACCAGTGGGAAACTATTCTTCTTCGCGATCCCGATCATCCGCAGGCAAAAGAATATATGCGCATGACCCGAGATGCCGACGATACTTACGAACCCCTCACTGAATTGTAGACGGAGCTTTAATCTAATGGCGAAAACGACTGAGAAACCGAAAGCTTCTAAAGCTGCAAACGGAAGCAAGAGCGCCAATGCAGGGAAGAATCTCGCTCATCTTAAAGATGAGATGATCGCGTTTCTAACCGCAGAGGACATCGCGAAGCTCGTTCACAAGCTCGCGAAGCAAGTCGACGCCGATTACGCCGGCAAAGATATCGTCTTCATCTGTCCACTTAAGGGAAGCTGTATCTTCTTGTCGGATTTGATTCGTCAGGTTGAGCGTCCACTTCAAGTCGACTTCGTTCAGCTCGGCGCCGTTGAAAAAGGCGGAGCTATCCGAATGTTGAAAGATATCTCGGTTAACATCGCTGGCAAACACGTTGTCGTCGTCGAAGAAATTATCGACACCGGCCGTACATTGAACTTCTTAAAACAGCGATTGCTCGCATCGTCGCCTGCATCGCTAAAGATCCTCACATTGCTCGACAAACCTGCGCGTCGCGAATTATCGCTCAAACCAGACTACGTCGGACAGACGATCGAAGATCGTTATGTCGTTGGCTACGGAATGGATTCAGAAGAGGTCGGCCGTAACTACGCCGCGATTTATTACTTCCGGCAATAGTATGTTTATCCTTCTGTTTGCTTTGTTATTTTCGCCGCATGCGGCCGATGCCAAGTCGCAGGTCATTTCTGCAAAAGCTAAACAATCAGCGAAGTTTGATCGAATCGCCGCGATCGATGTCGCTCTTAAATTCGTCGAAAAGAAAAGCCGCGAAGACGGATTGGGAAACTGGAAATCTCTCGAGAAACGACTCGTCTTAATGCAAAGCGACCCTAACGGCGATGCGACGATCCGCAAAATTTCTTCTGACGATTTCATCGCGCGGAAGAAAAAACTCTCGCCCGTCGCCATGATGTTCGAGCGCGATGGAGTTCCAGCGAAGGCTTGGTTGATTGAATTCCCAAACCATCTCGCCGGCGGATTTGAGATCGTTGTCGATGGCGACAAGCGTGATGTCGTCTATATATTCCAGATCATCGAAGGCTAATGAATCGGCTGTCTCAGTGCCGTTGCCGGGCAATTGTCCCCCGGCAGTGACGATTCACGCTAAAAATTTCACCTCTTTACACCTTTAAACGCCTTTAGAGACGGCCGGCGGCCTGCACAGCTTGATCTTCATACTCGGAGGATCATGATGATTTTAAAGACGGTGAACTGGCTTCTATTAGTCTCTTTTACGTTCTCGCAACTGGCGACGGCCCAGGCGAGCACGCCCCTCCAGTTATCGTCAGGCACTTCACAGAGCCTTAAATCAGCTCGAATGCTGACGGACAATGAAGAAGCTTTCCGAAGCAAAATAGAGACTATTCGTTCTGCAAAACGAAGCCTGCGCCTGATGTATTACATCTATGCGACCGATGAAACGTCGTCGTACATGACACAGTTGCTGATCGATAAAGCGCAGAAAGAAAACGTAAAGGTCGATCTGTTGGTCGATTTCCACACGAACTTCGAACGTTGGGACTTGTTCCAGATGATGGAACGGGAAGGTCGCGGCAATTTGCGAGTTCGCTTTTACAACCGGCCGACTCCTTCATTGATTCGCGACATATCGTTCATGGTTGCGATCTGCAAAACACCGCTGACAGGTGATGCTTGCCGTGCCGACAGAAAAAACCAGGCGAACGCGGCGTTCGCAGAAGCTCAAGCCGCAGTTAAAGAAAACCGCCCGGCGAAGTTACCAGTATTGACGTCGACATTGCTCGCGGGACTTTACACAAAAAACGGTACAGCAATTAAAACAGCGATGGCCCTCGGAACTGGCAAAGACATTCAAGAAGTGAAAGCCATGTTGAGCGCCGGTAAAGCGACAGAGATGTCAGCGGCCGAGTTCGAACAACTTAAAGTCCTTCTCACTCTGATCCGCGACGCAAAACTTCACGGCAGTGTTTCGGCAAAACTTCAGCTCGGACTCGCGATGGCTACCCATGGCGAACAGATCGCACCTATCTTGAAAATGTTCGACACTTTAGTTCCAGACACAATGAAGGACGAATTTGCGAACGAAGACGACTGGCAGCATTTGACAGACTTCCTCCACCACAAATTCCTGCTTGCGGATGAAGAGACTCTGCAAATGGGTGGTCGAAACATCGAGAACTCGTATCACGTGAATACAAAAGTGAACGCGACTGACAAGTACGTCTTCCGCGACACTGACTTCATCATGAAGTTTACTTCGGCAAAGCCTGAACTCGCTCGTACGTTTGACCGATTGTTCAATGCGCGCGTGTTAGTCGCGAGCCCTAGCGATATCAAAACCGAGATGAATTACGAATTAGTAGCGAAGGCACCGCAACTGGGCCAGGCACTCATGGGTTGCATGGCGACTGATCCAAATTCAGTTACTGCCTGCGTAACTCAGAAGAGCGGACCGCTTTTGGCTTCGGACACAGCTCGCGAAGCTGCGCAAAAGACAAACATGGAAGCGAAAGCTCAGAACTCTATCGTAAGTCGCATCATGAGCGGCCGAATGGCGACAGAGCCGCAGCATGCAGCGCTTTCTCCCGCTGAATTGTCACAAGTTTCCGTGACATACCTCGAGAATATTCCGTACGACCAGGCGGGCGCAGAAACTCCAGACAAGCGTTTGTACTTCCAAGACGGAGCCGAAGATCAGAGTCGCAAAGCTCGCGGCATTCATCTCGCTGTCGAAAAGAATATTGAGAAGGTTTGCCAATTGGCGACTCAAGACTATAAGTCGGCAAGAGACAAGGCTGCGTTCCTGGCTGACGTTTCAAAACAGCGTCGAATCGTCATTCACCAGGGCTACGTGATATTGCCAGCAGAACTTTTGCGAGCGTTGGGTAAGACAGTAGCAATATCGGCTGTCAGCGGCGGATCTACTCTCAAGTGCCCAGGTGTCCGAATCGAGATTTTAACAAACTCGATTCCAACAACTGACTTAAGCGTCATCAATTTGTTCGCGAGCTTACAGCTCGGTGCACTTCTCGAGCAGCAAGCCAATTCGCAGGCGTACTTCGATCAAATCGACGATTCGATTGTAAAGGGCCGCATGTATCCACCAGCAAATATTCGATACTTCGAATTGCAGGCACCTTCGGAAGCTGCGGCTCGTCGCGGAGTTCCGTCGCAGTCGTTGCACACAAAGATGTTCATCTTCGATCGTGAGAGCATGATTGTGGGTTCTGCGAATGCCGACGTACGAAGCTACTATATGGACACGAACAACGCTGTCGAATTGCGAAACGTCCCTCAGTACAACACCGACTACTTAGCTTCGGTGGATCTGCAGAAACGTGAATCGAATGGCGAAGCTTTCTACGCAGAAAAGACGGCAGACTTGCTCGGAGGCGCGAACGCACTTGCGGGCCTCAAACAGAATAGCGACGAGTCGACGAAAGAAAAGCGAACTGCGTTGCTGAAACAAGTTTATCAGCACGAGTTGACCAAGGTTGCGCAGCACTTCGAAAAGAAGTGGCGTGAAAAACTTGGTTCGGCGCCAAGTGCTGAAGAACTCAAGAAGCTGGAAGACCGTGTAGCGAAGATGCGTCAGCACCTGCCAACGCTTGCTGGAATCGTCGCTGGTATCAACTTGCAGATGTACAACATGAGCCACAACATCATCACCGGCGATGACGCTGAGAAGATGAACAAGGCGATGCGCCAACTCAATACACAGTTCGAATTACTTTAGGAGCAATCGTCTCAAGTCCCATAAAAAACAGCGTCGCCAACCGGTGACGCTGTTTTTTTGTGAAAGTCGCTGATCAGAACGGTATACTTCCGCTCAGAACGGAACGCAGCCCGCGTAGGGTCGGTAGCCCAGTTTCGAATCGATCTGATGGTCTTGCGTACTCAGTGTCGCTTTTGACACCCAAGGTGCCGAATAAGCATCGGCAATCATTTCGCTCACTGCATTCGGCGCAGAGATATCGAAACGATCCCAGTCCGTACAAACCACCGAATCGAAAACCTGAAGCGCGCGATTGAACGAGCTTTCCGGATTCGCAAGGTTGTACAACCGACTCCAGTCCGTTTTCATATCTGTCGCATCGCCATTATTATTTCGAATTTTGTTCGCGGGCTTTCGCGCCGGATCGGTCGCAAGGTGATCCCATGGTACATCATCGAATCCGAGCAAGCGCTTTGCGACGCCTTGACCAAAGAGCGACTCGCCACCACGACGCGTGACATACACGACATTGTCGCAACCGGCGGCCTTCAAAACCGCGCCAGGATGCAGATCCGACCAACCGCCAGCCGAATAAACGCGTGTCTTTCCGGATTCGAGCACGACTTCCTGTAACGGAGCAAGTCCCGGCTCGGCTGGCGAAGCACCCAAAACTTGCGCCCAGCTCTCGTCGCCCAGCGGATAGAATCGCTGGCTCTTCGCATCTTTCAAAAAATCCCAAGTACGGCCATCTGCGGTCTTAAAGGGCGTCTTCAAATTCTTTTCGATACGCGCGAGATCTGCCGCCGGACCCCAATATCCGAATCCAATGTCTTTCGACTTCACTGCGAAGTTCTTGCCGAAGTCGGAATCGAGCGACAACGGATAGTGCGCGAGTTCATTCATCGCTTCCAAATAAGCATCGCCTTTCAACACGGCTGTTCCCGGAAATGACGGAATCGTTGCGCCAACGCGATCGCGCTCGCGACTCGCCTGAAGTTTTGGGAAACCAGAATCGCGGTAATCTTCTACTATCGTCTTAAACTGAGCATCGCACCGTGGTTGAACTTTGCGAAGTCCATCCCATGAATTTCCCGCGGCACTTGCCGAACACGCATCGACGAACGCTTGAAGCGACAGAACACTTTTCGAGTCCATCTCGCGGCCCGCATAGAAGTTGCCGACTCGACCGAAGCTGACAGCGAGTTGCTTAAAACTCACGACACCCGGACGGAAGAACAAATTCTGATCGGTTTCGGCGTTGAATTTCCCGAGCAGCGTTACCGAGCTATAAATTTCTCCGGCGAAGAATTGAACGCGTTTTGCCGCCTGAACTTTCGCAAGCGGATCAAGACCCACGCGAGATTCGGCGAGTGCCTTTATCAGCGGATTGAGAGCCTGCGGATCGACCAAGCCGAGCTCGGTGACGAGCTTGAAGCTGCGCATGATCTTCGCGCGATTTTGAATCACAACATCCACCAC
>JAYSYF010000148.1:0-5178 GCA_043716655.1 Bdellovibrionales bacterium
AAAGTCGCGACGATTCTCAGCTGGTCGATTCTCGGTATCTTGGGTTCGTTCTCGGTCGCTTGGTTCGGTATCCGAATCAACACGTACGCGAACGCACGAACGGCCTTCGCATCGCTGCGCGGAAATCCTTACGATGTCATGGAGCTTCCACTTCGCTCGGGCATGGCGATCGGTGTGATTCTGATTTGCGTAGAGATCATTCTCCTCATCTCGATTCTTCTTTTTGTATCTCCTGAATCGGCTGGCGCTTGCTTCATCGGTTTCGCAATCGGTGAATCGCTCGGAGCTGCTGCACTTCGTATCTGCGGTGGTATCTTCACAAAGATCGCGGACATCGCGTCGGATCTGATGAAGATCGTTTTCAACATTAAAGAAGATGACGCTCGTAACCCAGGCGTTATCGCTGACTGCGTTGGCGACAACGCAGGTGACTCGGTTGGACCTACTGCGGACGGATTCGAAACCTTCGGCGTAACAGCTGTGGCTTTGATCACTTTCATCCTTCTCGCGATGGGAACAACTCTGAACCCAGACGGAACACGCGCTGTTGTTCCTGAACTCGCAAGCATTCAGCCGACGTTGATCGTCTGGATCTTCGCTATGAGCTCGCTCATGGTTATTACTTCGCTCGTCGCTTACGCACTGAACAGCGTCGCATGCCGTTCGATCTTCGGTAAAAAGACGAAGTTCAATTTCGAAATCCCGCTCACTTCGCTCGTTTGGGTTTCGTCGATCGTTTCGATCGCAGGAACATTCCTCGTCACTTATCTGATGTTGAGCGACTTTAACGGTTCGCTCTGGTGGCGCCTCGCTACGATCATCTCGTGCGGAACATTCGGTGCCGCGATCATTCCTGAACTCACTCGCTCGTTCACTTCATCGTCGAGCCGGCACGTTCGTGAAATCGTCGATGCAGCTCGCGAAGGCGGAGCCGCTCTCGTTGTTCTGGCAGGTCTCACGGCTGGTAACTTCGCCGCGTTCTGGAAAGGTGCGACAATCGCCCTTCTGATGCTCGTAGCGGTTGTTGCAGCGAACCACCCAGACATCATCAATCTCATCCCAATGTCGCAGATCGAAATGTTCTCGGCGCTTCACGCCGTGTTCGCACTCGGTCTCTTGGCATTCGGTTTCCTCAGCATGGCGCCAGTTACGATTGCCGTCGACTCGTTCGGTCCAGTAACGGACAACGCCCAGTCGGTTTTCGAACTTTCGTTGATCGAAGCGAAATCTGGTATCAAAGAAGAAATCAAAAAGAACTACGGATTCACGCCTGACTTCTCGCGCGGGAAAGATCTGCTCGAAGAAGCAGATTCGGCCGGCAACACATTCAAGGCGACATCGAAGCCTGTGTTGATCGCGACAGCGGTTATCGGTGCGACGACAATGATCTTCTCGATCATTTTGTTGTTGAACCTAAAACTCTCGCTGCTCGATCCGAGCGTTCTTCTTGGAATGATCATGGGCGGAGCCGTTATCTACTGGTTCTCGGGTGCATCGATCCAAGCTGTATCTACGGGTGCGTTCCGCGCCGTTCAGTACATCAAAGAAAACATGAAGCTTGATGCGAACAGCACCTCGGCATCCGTGAAAGACTCGAACGAAGTCGTTCGCATCTGCACTCTGTTCGCACAGAAGGGGATGGTGAACATCTTCGCTGTCATCTTCTCGTTTACTTTGAGCTTCGCGTTCTTCAGCCCCGTGTTCTTCACGGCGTATTTGATTTCGATCGCGGTCTTCGGTCTGTTCCAGGCTCTCTTCATGGCCAATGCCGGTGGTGCTTGGGATAACGCGAAGAAAGTTGTCGAAGTCGAACTGAAAGAGAAGAACACTCCGCTGCACGCAGCGACAGTTGTTGGCGACATCGTCGGCGATCCGTTCAAAGACACGTCGTCGGTGGCACTTAACCCAATCATCAAGTTCACAACACTGTTCGGACTTCTCGCCGTAGAGATCGCAGTAAAGATGCAGGACATTTCGATCTACGTCGCTCTGTTCTTCTTGGCGGTAGGTCTGTTCTTCGTTTACCGCTCGTTCTACGGAATGCGTATCCGTTCGGGTGAGTCGAAAGCGACAGTGGCGAAAACAGCAAAAGCCTAAAAGGGCGATGCGAAGTTCTTTTTGAAGAAGCTCGGGGTGACCCGGGCTTTTTTTATGGGAGGATCAGGGTGTTGGCGGGGACTACGACGTTTACTGCTACGTTTCGATCGGCTTGGAACCGAGTTCGCGTTTTTCTCGGTGATCGCCGACACGAATATCGATGGGCTTTGATGAGTACGCGCGCTGACCGAAGATGAGCTTACTTGCGAAAGTCGTCGTCGACGTCGCAAAGAAGATAAGTACGAATGCTGTGCTGAGGAACTTCTTCACTCGCGCCTCCGAGATAGGCTTAGGTGACACGAGTTCCGATTGCAGCTGTAGGCCTATTTTGTGATCGGAGCATTCTCGTCAGTAATAGTTTGTTCAATCTCTAAGATGAGACGATCTGCTTGAGCAACTTTTTCGTTCTCGCCAGCTTCTAAAAACTGCATGCGTTTTCTATGTAACAACTGAAGCGTGAGTCGATTTTGCTCGGCCACTGCTAGGTGAACTTGCGACGTCGCCGCATCAATCATTCGATTTGCAGCGCCGGGCGAATCGCTGAGTATATCTCCGTGGGTAACAAGGATCACCGCGAGAACACCATAATTGAACATGCGACGACCCGTCGCCAAAACGGTGTCGACTCCATAGCGGACTTTCGAGGCGACATAGGCTCGAGTTTTTGGGGCTTCTTCAGAGGGACTTGTTTCGATCAGTTCGTTCAAAACTTCGTCGGGTAAAGTCCGCGGATTAAAAATCCGGACGTCTGGAATGTGAACTAAGAATCCAAAAGCGTAGAAAAAATGGTAGCTCAAAAAATTCACGGCTCCGTTTGCTGCTACGGAAAACGCCGTGCTGAGGTAAACTTTGTTGGCTCGCATACGACTAAAAAGATCTTTGTACGTTGGAATCTTTAACTGCTTCTCTGCGGCTTTTTCGTATCGGCGGCGATGAAGCTCGACAAGTAAGTCATCCGTACGTGCACGGTTTAGATTGAGAAGTGAAAATGCCCGTTTGAGCGAGTAGCGAGCTCGGTCTGAATATCCTTCGAGCCCAAGCACATCGGCTTGAACCGCCCGGATCAACCGCGTTTCGCTCGGGCCGTGGACGTAGAGCCCTGTGGCATTTCGACCAAAGATGTCGACGAAGGGGCGATGAAGGACATGATCAAGCGACGGTGTGGAACGAAATAATTCGCCACAGATCTGCGCGTTCGCTTCGGCAGAAATAAGGACCGAGAACAGAATGAGTAAAGTGCGTTGAACCATCTTGAGTGATCGACGTAGCAGGAAGTCGGCCGGGTTCGGTTGAGTTAAGTTAGCAGCCGGCGCAGAGGCCGGTGAACTCGAGGCGGTGGGTGAGGTTTCGGAAACCCTTTTTCTTTAACGCGGTTTCGACGTTTGAAACTGAACACGCTTCGAGCGTCTCGGTTTTTCCACAGGCGCGACAAACGAAATAGTGATGGTGATGCGCTTGATCTTTCGACGAGATTTCGTAAACGGCGATATCTCCGCCGATATCGACTCGCGAAACGAGGCCGATCTCGTTGAAGAAAGTGAGATTTCGATAAATTGTTGCCGGATCCGTTTGGTTTTTCAAAGCGTGCGCGAGGCTCTCGGCCGAGAAGGGCTTTTTCGACTTCAACGCAGCATCAAGGATTAGCTTTCGCGGCGAAGTCAGCCGTGCCCCTTGGGTCTTCAGCGCATCCTGAAGCCGTGTAAAAGCCTCTTCATTTGTAAGCCGGTGGGCGCAGTTCATGGCGGCACTTTAAATCGAGTCGGCTCCAAACACAAATGGGACGCAGGCGGATTGAAAACTTCGGGAATTGACGCTGGCTAGGCGGGCACGGCAGTCTTAATTCCATGATATTCCATCAGCTATTTGAACAGGAATCTTCGACCTACACCTATCTCCTCGCCGACGAGAAGACGCGAGAAGCAGTTTTGATCGATCCCGTTATCGAAACTATCGATCGCGACCTGAAGCTGGTCGAAGAACTCGATTTGAAGCTGACATACGTCCTCGATACTCACGTGCACGCCGATCACGTCACGGGCGCCGGTACAATCCGCGAACGAATGCAGGGAAAGACGAAAACGGCGGTCAGTCGTCGTGCGGGAGTCGCCTGCATGGATATCGGTCTCGAGGATGGGCAGACACTCAAGTTTGGAGCGCATGAGATTCGCGTAATCTCGACTCCGGGGCACACAGATTCGTGCCTCAGTTTTTATATGGCTCCAACGGACTCGGACGCCGATGGGCTGGTCTTCACCGGAGACGCTTTGTTGATTCGCGGAACCGGGCGTACCGATTTTCAACAGGGCTCGAGCGAATCACTTTACGACAGCGTCACCGGCAAACTTTTCGCGCTGCCAGATCGTACCCGCGTTTATCCGGCGCACGATTACCGGGGTCAGACGAGTTCAACGATCGGCACCGAGAAGAAACATAACCCGCGCCTTGGCGGCGGAAAAACAAAAGCAGAATTCAAAAAGTTAATGAGCGAACTAAATCTCGCTCACCCTAAAAAAATTCTCGAAGCATTGCCTGCAAATATGTCCTGCGGAAAAAGGAGTTCAATGTTCAACGTTCTAACTGACGGCGGAGTTCCGGAAATTACTCCCGAGAATTTGGCCCAAGCCATGAAATCTGCCGAGTGGAAAACAAGCGGCGTTCGCCTGATCGATGTTCGCAGACCCGACGAGTACGTTGGCGAATTCGGACACATCGATGGGGCCGAACTCATTACGCTTGGACTAGATCTTCAAACGGCAATCGACTCGGGTAAACCGTCAGAACAAGTCATCTTCATTTGCCGCAGCGGCGGACGATCGGGCCAAGCCACGGAATATGCTATGAGCAAGGGTTTTGCCAAGGCTTTGAATATGCGTGGCGGCATGATGCGCTGGAGTGAACTGAAACTTCCGAGCGTAAAAAGCTAGGGTCGGATGCCGACGCACCGGCGACACGATGCCTTGTTAGCAGTGATCAAAACAAAAAGCCGCTCGTCAGCGGCTTTTTGTTTCGGTCGCGCGAGCGATCGTTTGTTCTGCGAGTTTCTACCAGCCGCCGCGAGCTGCGCCGCCGCCACGTGGCCCG
>JAYSYF010000149.1:0-15558 GCA_043716655.1 Bdellovibrionales bacterium
GGCGGCGGTTTCGAAATAACGACTTCGGACCCAGTTAGTTTTCGGGTCGACGTCGAATCGATGATCGGCACCGAAAGCGTGAAGGCTGCGGCGACCGTCGGCGCCGTCTTCGCTTTCTAGTAATCCTATTTACCTTTAATTTCAGCGATCATTTTCTGAGTTTGTTTACGCAACTCGCGTTCGTCCCCGTCGTTCCAGATCACGAATTCTGAGGCTTGAATTTTCAGATCCTGATTGAGCTGAGATGCAATCCGTTCGTACGCCTGTTCCATAGTTAGTCCGGATCGTTTCATCAATCGTTCGACTTGAATTTCGGAAGACACTGCGACGGTCACGATCAGGTCGAACTGATCCTCTAATTTTTTTTCAAACAAGAGCGGAATTTCATATACGGCAACGGCATCCCCACGTTTTTCCAAACGCGCTTTTTCACTGGCAGATTTTTTCCGAACTTCAGGGTGAACAATGCCTTCGAGGGCCAGCCTTTTTGCAGGATCACCAAAAACAATCGCACCGAGTTTTGCCCGATCGACGCTTCCGTCAGGAGCCATCACTGAATCGCCGAATGTTTTCCGAATGCGCTGTGCTCCGTCCGAGCCCGCCGCCATCACGTCGTGGGCCAAACGATCGGCAGAAATCACCGTGACGCCCAACGATTCAAGTATTCCGGCGACGGTACTTTTGCCGCTGCTAATTCCGCCAGTCAGTCCAACCCAAAGCATTTAGAGCCTCCACACCGACTATCATCAAACCGTCTCAATCTTGGCCGCTGGACCGACCGAAAGTCTAGCCTAGAGTCGAGTAACGGTCTGGGTTACGTCAGCCTAACCCGGCATATCTCAAGGGGTTTCAATCAATTACCGAAGAAGGATCGTGGATATAATGAAACTCGAAACCTTCGGCAAATACGTGCTTCTTGAGAAGCTTGCTATGGGTGGAATGGCAGAAGTGTACCTTGCTCGAAGTATCGGCGCCGGCGGCGTCGGTAAATTCGTAGCAATCAAACGCATTCTGCCGCAGTTTTCGGAGCAAGTCGAATTCGTCGACATGTTCAAAGACGAAGCTTCGATTGCGATCAACCTTCAGCACTCGAACATCGCCACGATCACAGAATTCGGTATCGAGAAGAATCAGTTCTTCATCGTGATGGATTTCGTCAACGGACGAAACCTCAAGCAGATTCTGAACAAAGTTAAAACTTCGAACAGCGGTCTCGGAATCGAGCACATCGTTTACGTTGCGAAAGAAATCGCAGCGGGACTCGACCATGCACATCGTTGCCTCAACCCCGCGACAGCAAAACCGCTGAACATTATCCACCGTGATATGTCTCCGCATAACGTCATGCTAAGTTTCGACGGCGAAATCAAAGTCGTCGACTTCGGTATCGCGAAAGCAGAAACACAGATCGAATCGACACGCGCCGGAACCCTCAAGGGAAAATTCGGCTACATGTCGCCAGAACAAGCGGATGCTCAAGAGGTCGATCAACGTACCGACGTCTTCTCGCTGGGTATCATCTTGTGGGAGCTATTAGCCAACGACCGTCTCTTCATTGGTAAGAACGAAATCGAGATTCTTCGTAAGATTAAAGAATGCAACATCCAGCCGCTTCGTAAGCTGAATGCGAACATTCCGCCAGAGCTCGAGAAGATCGTCTCTAAGGCTCTCGCGAAAGATCGCAACCTTCGCTATCGCAACGCTGAAGATCTGCACAGAGATCTGCACCGTTTCCTCAATTTGAAATACCCAGACTTTTCGAAACAAGACTTCGCGAAGTTCCTGAAGACTCTGTTCGCGAAAGAAATCGAAGATACGCATAGAAAACTTCTCGACTATGCGAAGCTCGACTTCTCCCAGCTTGTTCGTCCGAAGCGACGTGTGGCTCCTCCACCAGAGGACACAATCGGTTCGTCGCTTTCAACTCAGAAAAGTATCCGCGCCGAGCGACCTGACGTTAACAAGCTTGAAAAACAGCTCGAGAAACGACTTGATCCGCGCGGACGCAAAGAAGAAGCGCCGCCGGCAAACACGTCGAGCGGTATGCCATCTTCACCATTTGAAGTTCGCGAAGCTGGCAAAGTTAATATGGTCGAACCAAAAGAGTTCGCCGAACCTAACAACAACAAAGAAGACGCGCTTAAAATCGACACTCCGAAACGTGGCCCGAACCCGTATTCGCAGTACAACGCAAATCTTGGCCAGGCACCTGGTCCAGGGGGCGGTCATCATCAGACTCACGCCGGAACATTTGGCGGAAGCAGCGCACGTTCTCGTCTCGAGAACAGTTCGTACACGAAACAAAGTTCGAGTTATGCATCGTTGATCGCCGTACTTTTAGTCATCGGACTCTTAGTCGGTGGCGGCGTCTGGTATTTTGCAAATCCCGAGAAAGCAAATCTGCTCGTCGCACGTGTCATGCGTGAAGCCGGGCTGATGCCAAAAGCTAAGCCAACTCCTGAAGATCCACCTGGACGAATCGAGTTAGGTTCATCGGGTCCGATCAGAGTCATGATCCCGGTGAGTTCGAACCCACCCGGAGCAGAAATTCTGATCAACGGGAAATCGACTGGTGAATTGACTCCAACAACTCTCGAACGCCGAGACGGCGAAGAGATTGAGTGGACGTTAAAGTTGCCGGGTCACAAAGAACAAACTGAACGTATGATCGTTCAACAGGGCCGATCGATTAGCTACGCTTTAAAAGCGGATCGTAAAGCCTATTTGGATATTACCGTCATGGGTAACGGCGAAATTTCCGTCGATGGCAAAATCATTGCGGTAACTGGTCCCGTGAACGGCCTACAGATTCCAGCTGATCAAGATGTGACGGTTCGAGTTTTTGATCCGGTCACGAAGGCAAGCGACGAAGTGCGAATCCGCATCGCTGAAAATACGACTCGCCGAATCACTTTGATTCCAAGAGCCAATATTCGTGGTCCACGACCGGCCGGACGCTGACATTTGTTCCAAAGGATGACATGACGTCTGTCTATGTCAGACACCGTCATCCGCCGATTTCTCGAAACCACAAAACGTCATCCTACAAAAACAGCTGTGCGCTTTTGTCAGAGCACAGGTCGTAACGCGACGTGGTTGTCGCTCAATTGGACTGAATACCGACGCCTCGTCGAGTCACTCGCAGCGGGAATGCAATCGATCGGCGTTCGTAAAGGTGATCGCGTCGCAATTCTTGCGAACACGCGACTTGAATGGGCGGCACTTGATCTCGCAATTCTCGGTCTCGGAGCTGTCACGGTTCCGATTTATCCAAGTTCGACAGCTGAAGACGTCTCGTTCATTCTTCACGACTCACAAATCAAAATATTTTTTGTCGAGAACACAGAGGTTCTGCAGAGGTTTTTGAAGAACCGAGCACCCGATCCAAAATTACGATTGCCAGAAAAAATCGTTCTGATCGATTCACCGAAACCAGCAGACGAAGTGCTGGATCAAGTGAAAGCTCAAAAGAAAAATCCTCAAACGGCCGGTCAAACGCCGGCGGCAGAAGCGCCGCTGACTCTCGATACGCTTCAACAACAGGGCGAGAGCGCCTTAAAAGCTTCGCCATCGCTTTATGAGCTGGCCGTGTCTGAAGTGAAAATCGACGATATCGCGACGATCATTTATACTTCGGGTACCACGGGCCGACCCCGCGGAGTCGTCCACACCCACACACAAGTACTCAGCGAAATCGCCGAAGCGTTTCCACTTCTCGGCGTCAGCAGCAACGATGTGACGCTGACCTTTCTGCCCTACGCACACGTCCTCGGACGAATCGAAATCTGGGGTCATGCGATGATTGGATACACGATGGGTTTCGCCGAATCCATCGATCGCCTGAAGCAAGGTTTTCAGGAAGTTAAACCGACACTCATCATTGCAGTTCCCAGGATTTTTGAAAAAATCTATGCTGGCATCATTGCACAGGCGGATATCTCACCACTGCGCCGCAAAGCATTCGACTGGGCGCTCGAAGTCGGTCGAAAAGTCAGCGCCTGCAAACAAGCAAAAAAAGCGATCCCGCTCGACGTCGCACTTCAATACGCAGCCGCACGCAAACTGGTATTCAATTCCATTTCCGATCGCCTCGGCGGTCGACTGCGCTTCGCTGTCTGCGGTGGTGCACCACTCAGCCGCCACGTGGCCGAGTTTTTTCACGCGGCAGGTCTCTTAATTCTTGAAGGATACGGCCTGACCGAAACGATGGCGGCCGTTTGTGTAAACACTCCGTTCGATTATTCGTTTGGCTCGGTAGGAAAACCGATCGGCGATGTAAAAATCAAAATCGCAGAGGACGGAGAAATCCTCATTCAATCTAAAAAAGTCATGCGGGAATACTTGAACGATCCCGAAACGACTGCAAAAACTCTTGTCGACGGTTGGTTCCACACCGGCGACATCGGGCAGCTCGATGAAGCGGGACATCTGACAATTACAGATCGCAAAAAGGACCTGTTAAAAACCGCCGGCGGTAAATACGTAGCGCCGCAAAGACTCGAAGGCTTTGTGAAACTCTCGCCTTTCGTTTCGAACGTACACATTCACGGTGACAACAGAAAATTCATCGTTGCGTTGCTGACGCTCGCGAATGAAACGGTCGAGCCTTGGGCAAAAGAAAGCGGACTTACTTTCAAAAGCGCGAAAGAACTATCGCAGCATCCGAAGGTCAAAGAGCTTTTGAGAAAATCGATTGCCGAGGCCAATTCGCATTTGGCCTCGTTTGAAACGATAAAAAACTTTGCGATACTCGACAAAGACTTCACCGTCGATTCGGGTGAGCTAACTCCGTCTCTGAAAGTGAAAAGAAAGTTCGTCGAAGAGCGCTACAAGAGCGTCATCGAGGCGATGTACTAGCGAGCGCGGCGTTTGCCGGCTTCGCGGTTCCGCATCACGAGAAGGATACCGTCAGCGGATTCATTCGGATGTGTACCAACCACAATATGTCCAGCGCCGGGCACAAGCGTAACCGTGGGCCGTCGATCCTTCTCGCCGCCCGCAGCGGCAATAGCTCCGGCGATGACTTCAGTTTGAGCCTTTAGGCGATGTGGATTTTCATTTTCGCCCAACAGAAAGTGCGTCGGCGGCATCAGACCGAAATCCTGTTTCCGCAAGTCGAAGTCTTCCGTTGCTCGAATACGTCCCACGGCGCCCTCAAGAACCTTCTGCCGATCGACTCCTGCAGGATTGCCTGTCGAATCGAAGTGATCGGCGACGAACTGTTCGCCAATCGATCTTGCCGCACGTTCGTGCGCGTTCTCGATCATCATCTTCCCGAAAAATGGATTGTACGTCGCGAGCACCGCAACGGCCGCAAGACCGTTCAACGCCTGCGGATTGTGTTCGCCGTTGAAAACCAGCGGTGCTGTGAAGACTAGATCTGCGACACGTTCACGATGAAACGATGCGAAGGTCGCCGCCGGCGCCGATCCGTACGAGTATCCAACAACCGTAACGGGTCCACGAATGTTTGCCGCGTTGACGATCGCAGTCGCGTCGCGACCGATGTCCGTTAAGTTTGTTCTAGTTCCGGGCTCGCGCGTGCCCGTCTGATTCCGCGCTGCTGCTTCGAGAGAATCGGGCATCGAATCGTAACTCATTAAAATGAGTCCTTCGCCGCGCGAGCGTTCAGAAAATGCTTGCTTGAATTTAGCAAAGTCGACGATCGGAGTATAAATACCGATGAACATGATCGCGGTACCCTTGCCTCGGGACGCGGGTAGGTGCTCGTAATAAATCGTGCGCCCGTCAATCTCCGTCGACGCCGCTCGATACCCCGAAACCGAAATGCCAGATTTAGTTGAGGAAAACGTTTCGAAGAGCGCCGTACACTCGCGCGTTTTCGCGTCTGCGCCCAGCGGTGAAACGAGAAGAATGGCGACAAAAAGTATTCGCGAAATGAAATTTAAAAACGAAATTTTAACGAGCGGCATGAGCTGCGAATTATAAACTGAAACCTGACTCGCTGTCTCTCTTCATGCGAGGGCAATCGCGGTTCGGTCAATCTTTCACGAACCTAAAGATAGAATCGGAATAAAAGACTCATATAGGCACCACCAAGATCAAACGCTCGATTTGACCCGTCCATATTCTTAACGTCACTGCCGATGGTTTGCGGCCCAGAGATCGCAGTCGTGTCTTTTGTGCTCGCGAGTGAACCGACTTTAATACTTCGGTATCCGGCCTCGAAACAAAACGTCGTGGTGTCGACAAAGGTCGTTTCACCAGAAAGATAAACTCGCCATGCGAGACTTCGAGTTGACGATTTTTCGATATAGTCCGAAGCCCCTAGCGCCGCCGTTCCCGCTGCGGTCATTCGATACTCTTGGTCGAGAGAAACAAAGGCGTAACCGGTTCCTCCACCAAGCGAGATGCGAGACTGCGGTCGTTTCCAGATCGGCACCTCGAGCGATACCATCGGAACGATGGCCGTCACCCGCGAATCGAGCGCGTAGTAACTTGCGCCTGAAGCATTTGCGCCGTTGATTCCGACCAGCGCTTTTCCGAGCAAATACTCTCCGCTGAGTCGAATGCCAATATTGCTGGTGGTAAACACAAACCCAAACTCGCCGCCATAGTTCGAGCGCACGACCTGATCGGTGGTAACTCCGGCGCCACCCGACTGACCGAACGCGTAGTCGCCGAGATTCGAGTATCCGAAACTTCCGCCGAAGTACGTGGCGAAGGTTTCACTTTTGAGGTCGAAGGTTCGCGCCTGGGCTTTAACAGCCAGCAATGAGCCTATGATTAAGACCGCGATCACCCGAATTGATACCATGAGTTTATCTTAGAATGGTTTCACGGTTCTTCGCAAATTTCTTCAATGGTAGCGCATTGGCTCTGGGTCGAAGTCCACCCAGGCAGCTCGTCGCCGTTAGAACGAATCTGTGCAGGTGACTAAACTGGGCACAAGCTTGGCAACCCGCAGGGGGCAAGCAACTTCCCGAGCAATAGATTTGGTTTCACAAGGGGTATTTGAAAATGGTCCACGCTCGAATGATTTTTCGACACTTTTATCTCGTCGTCGGCGCTCTCTTAGTCTCCGCTTCCATTCTTTCAAATGTGGGCTGCGCCAAAGAAAATCGGAATCAAGGTCCGACCGAAAACGTCGCGGTCACGCCAATGGATTCTTGTGCTGCAGGCTACACATATCAGGGCAATCAATGGAGTCGTACCCCTTACGCGCAAGTGGACGCCGTTCCCTATGGACACGGCATGCGTGATTTCCGTCACAACCGTCACTTCGCGACCCAAGGTTTTTGCGGTTGCCCTGGCGGAACACAGCCAATGTGCGATGGAACTGTCGGAGTCATCTGTCTGCCCGCGCAAGTTCTGACTACGCACAATGACATCGCTTGGTATCAGCATGGCCAACAGGGATTCGCGTTCTCGGGATTCGGCGGATACACCGCTTACGGTAACGTGTATCAGCCTGGACCGCATTACTCGCAGCCGGCTCCCTATTACCCACGTGGCCGTCACCGCAACCGACAGCCGATGGTGATTCAATCGGCGCCGCAAGTTTGCGCGACGCAAATCGGACAGACGTGCACCGTAGGAGTAAATACTTGCGGACCGAACTCTGTTTGCCGTCCGATGGGACCCGGTCAGCCGGTCGGAATTTGTACTCGGTAAAGCGGATGAATCAACTTCGACGAGCCCTAGCTTCTGTACTTAAGACGGCGCGCGAATGCTCCCGCGACGCATTCGTCACCTGGATTCTGTTCCTCGTGATGCAAGCCGTGGCACTTCACTTCATGGTCGAAGGTTTTTAATCGGACTCGCGGGTCGTCCACCGGATGACCTCCCGCGCAAGAGCTGAAAAAGCTGAATTCGTGCGCGGCGTTATAGTGCGCTGGTTTTGATTTGTGATAAACCAGAATGACTATGGCAAACGCAACCAGCCCGCTCGGTAATCCACTTCTAGAAATCTCGAAACTGCCATTCGGCGCCTTCGCTTTCGACAAGGTCGATAAATCTCATTTCAAGCCAGCTCTCGATGAAGGAATTCGAATCGCGAACGCCGCTTTTGATAAAATTCGCAAAGACTCGCGACCTGCGACTTTCGAGAATACGATCCTGGCGATCGAGACGGCACCTGAGGTTGTAAACCACGTCGGCAAGATATTTTTTAATCTCGTCGGCACGAACAGTGACGAAGAAATGCAGAAGCTCACCAAGGAGATTTCTCCCGTGCTCGCTTCGTTCTCGAGCGATTTGCTTTTAGACGACGCAATTTTTAGACGCGTGAAGGCTGTTTGGGACACGCGCGAAGAAGTGGGCATGAAGGGCGAAGATTTACGCCTGACTGAAAAAACCTATCGCGAATTTGCACGCAACGGCGCGCTGCTTGACGCTGTAAAGAAATCACAGCTGCGTGAACTTGATCAGCAGCTTTCGACACTCAGCCCAGAATTCAGCGACAACGTTTTGAAGGCGACCAACGATTACAAACTCGTAATCGACAAACGCGAAGACCTCGAGGGTCTGCCAGAATCCGCCGTTGAATCTTATGCGGAAGCTGCAAAAGAAGCGGGCCTCGAAGGAGCAGGTAAAACGAAATGGCTTGTGACGCTCCAAGCGCCAAGCTTCATGCCGATGATGACTTACTCTGCGAAACGAAAACTTCGCGAAGAGTTATGGCGCGCGTACAACGCGCGTGCAGTTGACGAAAACCCAAAGGTCCTTGGCAAGATCGTATCGCTTCGTCATCAACGCGCGAAACTTCTTGGCTATGACACTCACGCTGCATTTGTTCTTGAAGAACGAATGGCTGCGACTCCGAAAGGCGTCACCTCGTTCCTCGAGCGACTTTTGGTGAAAGTGATGCCCGCAGCGAAGCGGGATCTCGAAGAAGTGCGAAAATTTAAACGTGAAGTCTCTAGCGACGATTCCCTTTACCCATGGGATTACGCTTTCTGGTCAGAAAAATTGAAGATGAAACTTCACGACCTCGATGAAGAGTTGTTGCGACCGTACTTCCGACTTGAAAATGTCGTCGACGGTGTCTTTGAACACGCCCGACGTCTTTACGGTGTGACCTTCAAGCCCGTGACTGGAATTCCCGTTCACCACGCCGATGTGAAAACATTTGAAGTGGTCGACGACGCGACCGGAAAACACGTTGGCCTCTTTTACGCCGACTTTTTCCCGCGACCATCGAAACGCAGCGGCGCTTGGATGACCTCGTTCCGCGAACAGGGTTATTACGAGTGGACGGCTTCCGGAAAAGGCACGGTTGAACGTCCGCACGTGGCCATCGTTTGCAATTTCACAAAACCAACCGCGACAGCTCCGTCACTTTTGACTTTGGAAGAAGTGAAGACGTTGTTCCATGAATTTGGCCACGCACTTCATGGACTGCTATCGGATTGCAGATACGTCACCCTTGGTGGAACCAATGTTTTCTGGGATTTCGTCGAACTGCCGAGCCAAATTATGGAAAACTGGGTTGGCGAAAGAGAATCGCTAGCCGTGTTCGCTAAACACTATAAAACCGGCGAAACGATTCCGATCGAACTCACCGATAAAATTCGCAAGAGCGCGCAGTTTCAGGCCGGATACTTTGCCATGCGACAAATAAATTTTGCGACGCTCGACATGGCTTGGCACTCGACGGATCCAGCTTCGATCAGCGACGCCATTAGCTTTGAACGAACAGTGACGGCTCCGACGTCACTCTTTGCCGCGATTGAGGGGACAAACTCTTCAGCGGCATTCTCGCATATTTTCGCTGGTGGATATTCTGCGGGTTATTATTCGTACAAGTGGGCTGAAGTCCTCGACGCCGATGCGTTCGAGTATTTCAAAGAACAGGGCTTGTTCAATAAGGACGTCGCGAAAAAATTCCGAGATCATGTTCTTTCTAAAGGTTCGTCCGAGGATCCAATGGAACTTTACAAAAAATTTCGCGGCCGTGAACCCGATCCAGATGCACTCTTACGTCGGGACGGGCTGATCTAGTGGCGAAGTCGAGTTCCTCCAAACCGAAGACTACTAAAAAACAACGCTCGACCCTCGACAATCGTGTCATCGCGATTCTCTATCGTCCGCACTCTCCCCTTGCCGTTCAAAAAGCGAATGAGCTTGCGGTCTGGCTTCGTGAACAGGGTTCCGAAGTTCTTGCGAGCCCCGGACAAAAGCTTGCGAGTGTAAAAAAACAAGTCGCAGCCAAAGACCTCGATCGTCTGGATCTCGTCGTTGTCCTCGGGGGTGATGGAACTTACCTCGGCGCTGTGCGGATGCTGGAAGGTCACGCCGTTCCGGTTTTGGGCGTCAACATGGGTTCGCTCGGCTTTTTAACGCAGACTCGAGTCGAAGACTTGTTCACGACGGTTATCGCGACACTCGCGAACAAAATGGATTTCTGCCCACGTTCGATGCTATCGATCGAAATAAGCCGCAAAGGTAAAGTTCGTAGTAAACACTTGGCTCTCAACGACGCCGTTCTCGAACGCGGTTCGATCACACATCTTATTAACCTCGAAATCCATTGCGAGAAGCACCTTGTCGGCGAAGTAAAAGCCGACGCACTGATCATCGCGACACCAACGGGTTCGACGGCGTACAACCTCGCAGCCGGTGGACCGATCCTGCATCCGGAAACTCGTTCGATCGTTGTGACACCGGTATGTCCGCACGCTCTCACCAGCCGTCCTTTGATTTTTCCTGACGATCAACGTTTGAAATTTCACATCACGCAAAAAGATAAAACGGCGATTCTCACAGTCGACGGCGCTCAATGCGGAGAAGTCACTCATGAGGATGAAGTTTTGATCACTCGCTGTGCGGTCGATCACATCAGCATTCGCAAACCTTCTCATAACTTTTTCCAACTGCTGCGCGAGAAACTAAAATTCGGCGAACGTAACTAGAGAAACGATAGAGGCAACAAATGTTAGACGAGCTGCGCGTTTCCAATTTTGCAATCATCGATAATATCCAATTGAATTTCCGCCCAGGACTGAACGTCTTGAGCGGAGAAACTGGCGCGGGCAAATCGATCTTGCTTAAAAGCCTTGGCCTCTTAATGGGCGACAAAGCGGATGCAACCGCAATTCGTTCGGGCGCCGATCAGGCGCTCATCGAAGGATCGTTCGATTTGCGACAGCGCCCTGACATCCGTGAGCGTCTAGCGAACATGGGAATCGAATCGACAGAAGATTCGATGGTCGTACGTCGAATCGTCGCAAGCGGCTCACGCGCACGTGTCTACATCAACGGCGCACTGTCGACGCTAGCAGCACTTCGCGAAGTCGTAAGCCCGCTGGTGGAAGTCACTGGCCAGGCTGTGCCACTCATCGAAATGACCGGTCAGCATGACAACCGCCATCTCCTTTCGAAATCTTATCACCTCGAATTGCTGGATCAGTACGCGGGAACGACGTCGCGTAGAACCGAGTTTTCAAACCTGTATGCGCGACACCGCGCTGTTGAATCTGAACTTGAACAAATTCGAGCGGACGAACGCAACCGTGCTTTGAAGCTCGATTTCTTAATTTTCCAGCGAGATGAAATTAGCGCGCTTGAATTGTCGCCGGGCGATGACGTCACGATCGAGGCCGATGCCAAGCGCCTCAAACATTCAACGCGACTTACGGAGTTCGCGGCCTCTGTCGAAAACGGGCTGGATGGCGACGAGGACTCGGTTCTTTCGCGCATTCACGCGTTTGTCACAAAAGCCACCGAGCTTCGCAACCTCGATCCCGGGCTTGTCGAAAAAATGGGTCCGCTCGAACAGGCTCGTTCTTTGATTCAAGACGTCGTTTATGAATTCCGCGATTACGGTCGAAGCATCGAGTCAGACCCGACTCGTCTCGAAGAGCTTGAATCGAAATTGAGCCGACTACGCCAACTTCAAAAAAAGTACGGCACGACGGCATCCGAAATTCTGTCGGCACTCGAGACGACAGAGGCGGAAATTTCGCTTCTCGAAGCAAGCGACGATCGAATTCTCAGTCTCGAAGCCGAAGCGCGCGCTCTTGCATCGAACATGATGAAAATTGCGAAAGAGCTGCACGATAAACGAGTGTCGGCTGCGGTTTTGTTTGCGCGAGAAGTAAATACTGAATTGCTCGAGCTCAATATGAAGGGCGTTGAATTTGTCGTCCAGGTTGCTCCGCTCGAAATCTTCGTTTCGACCGGATCTACAGATACCGAATTCATGACCCGCACCTCGAAGTCAGATGTGCCGCGGCCACTCGGCAAAGCAGCCAGCGGAGGCGAACTCTCGAGAATATTACTTTCGATCAAACAGATCGTTGGCGAAGGTGTTCATCCCCGCACGTATCTGTTCGACGAAGTCGACACTGGCGTGAGCGGCGAAACGGCTGAAAAAGTTGGCCGGAAATTACGAGCCATCGCACGCGGCCAGCAGGTCATAAGTGTGACGCATCTTCCACAGGTTGCGGCGCATGGCGACGCGCACTTCTTCATTCAAAAGCTGGCTGCAAAAGATGCCCAAGCCAAAGGCGTCAGCATGGATGTAAGCGAACTAACGTCAGAAAATCGCGTTCGAGAAATCGCGAGACTCATCTCGGGTGAAAAGGTCACCAGCACGTCTCTCGCCCATGCGAAACAGCTGCTTACAGAGGCTGCGAATCATATGGCTGCGACAGTTCCATCGACGAAGAAAAAAACTCCGCCGCCTGCGCCTCCGCCGCCTGCGCCTACGCCGCCTTTAAAAGTACGCCGTGAGTCACGGCTTGCCCGTTAGTTCAGACTTTGACAGCTTCTCGTCTTCGCAAGACAGAATCTGACGAAAACCTGAATATAACTGACACGAGGTCGGCTTATTACGCATTCACCGAAAAAACCGGATCCTTCGTCGCAAGCGTCACAGCTTGCGGCTTGGGGAATTGGGCCAAATTCGGCGCGCTTTCATGCGGCGTTATATTCTTATCACCGTGGCGACTACTCGACGGCACTTCCAGAATTTGAACGGCTCGCCGAACGTTTTTACGTTCAGAAAGACGGAGCTCGCTTCATCGAATGCTCGGTTTATGTACTGCGACTGCTAGCCGAACAAGAAGCGTTCGCAAAAGTAGAAAAGGTCGAGAATCAAATCTTGCGGTTCTTCGAAAAAACTCCGCACTCTGATATCGATCCAAAACTTTTGTCGCGCATGCATTACGTCCTCGGCATCTGCCTCGTTTATCGAGGCGACAAACATCTCGAGGCGATGGAGCGTTTCCGCGAGTCGATTCAATTCGCGATCGTCTGCGGAGACCGCTCGGCCCTCGCGTGGCCACTTTACGGTGCAGCCACGGTCCTTTATGCGCGCGACCGCTTTGAAGATGCACTTCGCGAACTCGAGAAGCTGCAAACACTGCTCAGCTGCCGAACGATTCCGGAAATTACCTCTTCTTCGCTCTTGCTGCATTCGCTGATTCTCAGAAATCAAAAACGATCGGACGAATCCCTCGCCAAAGCGTGGGAAGCGTTTGAATCGCTGAAGCAGCAGCCGCATCTCGGGCTCTATCTCCATACGCTTGCGACTTTAGGCACGATCTTCCGTGAAAAAGGCGAGCCAGCGACGGCTCGCATCTATCTCGACCTTGCACGTCGGTCGTTGAAGCGAACTGAATTCCCACGCATTGCACGAATTGTCGACGAAGCACTCGAGCAGCTGGGCGGAGAAACCTCACTCTACGATCTCGCACTGAACCTGAAATCAGGAACACTGCATGAGGCCCGCAAAGGCGAAGTTCGTTTCGACGGACAATTCTTGTTACGAGATCTTCTGTCGGTGTTCTTAAGATCGTCGATTCATACTCCAGGTGCAGTTCTTAAAAAAGAAGACCTCGTCCGCGAAGTTTGGGGCGAATCTTATCGTCCACAAAGCCATGACAACAAAATCTATGTGAATATTAAACGCCTACGCCGATTGATCGAAGCCGAGGACGGCTCGACCGAATACATTTTGCGCGGCAAACAAGGCTATTACTTAAATCCAAAAGCTCGAGTCTCACTGATAGAAAACCAATCCGGTTCACCAACGGAAAAATGAAGAGAAAGATGTCTCTATGAACCAAACCCTCCGAAAGTTCTTCCGTCGCACAGCCTACGGTTTTGCAGTCCCGCTACTGCTCTGCCTCGGCGCAATCACGCTGACCCAAACGAACATGATCGACAAAGCAAGCGCTTGCAAAGATTGTCCGTTTCCATTCCCACTTGCGAGCATGCATTGGCTGATGCCCAGCGGGCATTCCGAGATCATGGTTGAAGAGATTTATCTTGGACGCGGTCAAATTCAGAGCGTCGTTCGACTTGTCGATGCCGTGACTGGCGAACTTCTCGCTATGGGACGTCTTGATCACGCCAAAGGTCGAAAACGAATCATCGTGAACATTTTCGATCAACAGGGCGGAAAAATGCAGGCCGAGGTTTATTACACCAACCGTGCCCGCAACAGAGTTCAAATCAGAATCACCTGCGACGGTTGCAACGTCGATCCGTTCTACCTGAACTAGTTCTAATCGCCGGTTTTTAGACCGGCATCCAACTGCCTCGGTCTTCTTCGAGCAAGAAGGCCTGAGGCTGCTCATTACTAAACCAACAGCCTAAATTCACAGATCGTACTTCGCGGCCGACGGCAGACGCGTCGCTGCCAACATCTTTTGATTCTCGCGATGGTCGCCACGAAAAGTCGTCGCGCGTGTGAACGTGACCCGACACAATCATATCAAATGGCTTTTGCTCGTAGGCTTTGGCTGCATGCGTACGAATCATCGCGCGAATCGCGTCGTCATTGCGTGCCTTCATGGAACTCGAGGTCCACTTGCGACTCGATTTGCTCATGCTGTTGCCGATGGACTGAATGATCGATCCTGGCAACCTCTCGCAGAGCGCTTGGACGCCAGAGGTTCGCAAAATGCTGCGAAGAACGAGGTATCCGTTGTCCTTCGGATTCATTTGGTCGCCGTGCTCGACACGAACTTTCGTTTTACCAAGCTCGAAGTATTTCGGTTCGGTTTCAACGCGGCAGCCGAGTTCATCGGCCCAAAATTTCCGTAGGTGAAGGTCGTGGTTGCCTTCGAAATAAACGACCTCCACGCCTTTAATCTTTAGCTGCTGCACCAGCTCGACAACGCCATTGAAGCGCTTCGAGAAGAAGGCATCACCACCGACCCAAAGATCGAAAATGTCGCCCACGAGAAACAAATGTGTCGTTTCATCGTGCAGGCGAGCGCGGAGAAAATCCTCGAAGCGTTTAAGTCGAGGATCTTCTTGATCTAGAATGTGAATGTCGGAAACAAACCAGGCTTTCACAAGGCCCACGCTACCACGAGATAAAACTCGTGGCGAGCATTCGCCGATAGAATCGGCCAGGACCTTCTCTCAACGCTAGTTAAAGAACGTCATAGCGATCGAGCATCATTACTTTGTTCCAGGCGGTCGCGAAGTCGCGCGCGAACTTTCCATCGTCGGATGCATAGACTTCGGCAATGTTGCGAAGTTCCGAATGCGATCCAAAAATGAGGTCGACAGGAGTCGCTGTCCACTTAACCGCATTTGTTTTGCGGTCGAGTCCCTCGTAAAGTCCTTCAGTTTTCGCCT
>JAYSYF010000150.1:0-5163 GCA_043716655.1 Bdellovibrionales bacterium
GCTCCGCACGTGCCGATCGATGGCGACGTAACGGTTCCGCTGTCGACGATGTAGCTTGAAGGTCGCATGTTAACGACAAAAGTCGTTCGTGCCTTTTGAACTTCGGCCACTTCGATGGCTTCTTTGCAGGCCATTGACTGAATAACCGGCTGCGCGGCTTCACGTTCTTCGGTTTCGGCGATGATGGCGGGACGGGCGAAAGCCATGGTCGCTGCGATGAGAGTGACGGCAAATGCAAAGAGGACAATCGCAACGCGTTCAATGGACAAAAACATAAAACCCCCGCCTGCAGCGTGAAATCGGTCATGAGAAGTGTGTTCACGTCCAGTCCTTGCGAGCGGCGCGCCATAGTTGACTGATCGGTTGCGAATTTATGAGGTGTTCATGAACTGACCGGGGAAATCTCTTCAGGCTGGTGACAGCAAGGTACTACAAAGTTACAGTGCCTTTATGTTTGATTCATTGAGCGACAAGCTTCTCGGAAGTCTCAAAAAACTGCGCGGACAAGGCAAGATCTCGGAAGAGAACGTGCAGGATGCCATTCGCGAAATTCGAATGAGCCTGCTGGAAGCCGACGTAAACTTCAAAGTCGTTAAAAAATTCATAGATAACGTTCGAGCAAAAGCACTTGGCGCCGAGGTTTTGTCGGGAGTTTCTCCTGGCCAGCAGTTCGTTAAAATCGTGCATGACGAGCTTGTGAGCGTGCTGGGCGGCGAGGCCGTCGAACTCGATTTAAAGTCAGCTGATGGACGACCTGCGGTTGTCATGATGGTCGGTCTTCAAGGTGCCGGCAAAACGACGACGTCGGCAAAACTCGCACTTTTTATCCGCCAAAAGTATAAGAAAAAACCAGGTTTGGTTCCTGCCGACGTTTATCGTCCGGCCGCGATCGAACAGTTAAAAACTTTGGGCAATAGTTTAAATGTTCCGGTTTTCCCTTCGGTAGCTACTGATAAACCAGAGCAGATTTTAGAAAAAGCCTACGCGTGGGCTCGCGAAAACATGATCGAAGTTTTGATTCTCGATACCGCGGGTCGCTCGCAAATCGACGATCAACTGATGGACGAATTGGGTCGTTTGCGTAAGCTTGTCGACTCGACATCTGGTGTGCGCGAGATTTTGCTCGTGGCCGATGCAATGTTGGGACAACAATCCGTCGCTGTTGCCGAAGGCTTCCATGCGAAGCTCGGTCTAACCGGTCTCGTCCTTACGAAAGTCGACGGAGACGCGCGCGGTGGTGCCGCACTTTCGATTCGTGAAGCGACGGGAATTCCTGTAAAATTCCTAGGCGTCGGTGAAAAAACGGACGCGCTGGAAACGTTCCATCCCGACAGGCTTGCGTCGCGAATTTTAGACATGGGCGACGTTCTTTCGCTCGTTGAAAAAGCTCAGGAACTCGTTGATGAAAAAACGGCGATGGCTTCGGCGAAAAAAATCGCGAAACAGACCTTCACTGTCGAAGATTTTCTCTCGCAGATGCAGATGATGAAAAAGATGGGTGGCCTCGAAGGCATCCTCGGAATGCTCCCAGGAATGGGGCAGGCCATGAAACAAATCAAAGAACAGGGTAAGCCCGACGATGAGATGAAACGCATCGAGGCCATCATTCATTCGATGACCCGAGCGGAACGCGCCGATCACCGCATTCTTAACGGTTCTAGGCGCCTCAGAATTGCTAAAGGTTCGGGCACTCAGGTGTCCGAAGTGAACAAGTTCATCAAGAGTTTCGAGCAGTCGCAGAAGGCCATGTCGCAAATGATGAAGATGGGCATGGGCGGCATGTTCGGCGGCGGTAAAAAGGGCGGGATGCCGGGCGGCATGCCTGGGGGATTTCCAGGCGGCATGGGTGGAGGCGGAGGCTTCCGTCGCCGCTAAGGCCAACAGGCCCTTTTAGCTTGCCAAGAAGTCGTGATCTCAGGTAACCCTTTCGGGTTATCAAACGCTATCCATCGGGAATGCGTGAAACTAAATTTCCGCCCATGAAAGCCGTAAGGCTGTAGGCGGCCTAGGAAATCCTGGGGAATGGAGATATCGTGGTAGTCATTCGTTTGGCCCGTGGCGGCTCGAAAAAACGTCCGAAATACAGAATCACAGTCGCTGACTCTCGTCAGTGGGTAAAAGGTAAGTTCCTTGAGGTTATCGGTAACTACAATCCGAACCCACGTGGAACAGAGCAGAAGCTCACTATTGATCTCGCTAAAGCAAACGCGTGGATCAAACAAGGTGCACAACCTACTGAGCGCGTTCAGTCTCTTTTGAGAATGGCTAATAAGCCTGCGCCGCAAGCTTAAGGGGTATACATGTCTGAATCTTCGAACCTCCGGGATCTGATCGAATTCATGTCAAAAGCACTCGTCGATTTTCCAGACGACGTTGATGTGAAAGAAGTCGTGCACGAACAAACGACGAAATTCGAACTTCGTGTGAACAAGCAAGATCTCGGAAAAGTGATCGGCAAACAGGGTCGTACGGCTCGTTCGCTTCGCACTATTTTGATGGCAGCGAGCACAAAGCTCGATCGTCGTTCAGTTCTAGATATCATCGAGTAGAAATTGGCGCGGCGGTTTCGCTGCGACCACGATTGCTTAAGAGGGGGCAGGCTACATTAGCCAGCCTTTTTTTTTGAAAGGTAACTGTGAGTAAAGAAGAAATGTCGATCGATCAAAATTTCCGCGTCGTTGGACGTGTGAAAGACGCCCATGGCCTCAAGGGCGAAATTTGGGTTGTGCTTTTTGCGGGTGTGGCCGATTGGCTCGATTCACTAAAAGACGACGGCAAATATCTTTTGTCCAAAAAAGAATCGATCGCGGGTTTAGTGATGACGGACCTCGCGGAGTTTCCATTGAAAGGTGCACGCGCTCACAAAAATGGCGTCATTCTTCATAGCACAACTGTGAAAGATCGAACGGCGGCCGAAGGTTTCAAAGGTCACTTTCTTGTGATTCCTGAAGAGTATTTGGTTTCTGAAGAAGGCGATTCGTATTTCTTGAGCGAGATCCAAGGATTTCGAGTTCTTGAAGACAAACGCGAGATTGGCGTGATCACAGGGTTCTCACACAACGGCGCGCAGGATTTGCTGCAAGTGACACTTGTTAAAGGTGTACGCGAAGGTGTGAAAGCAAAAGACGTTATTGAAATTCCATTCGTCAAAGAACTCGTCGTCGAAGTCGATGACGAAGGAAAACAAATTCATGTCGAACTTCCAGAAGGACTGATTGAAGTTCAGCTCGGACTCGATAAAGCCGACGCGGCTCAAGAGCGCGCCGAACAGGCCGCAGCGTCCGCAGCTGCCGCCGGTGAAGACGACGACGATGGAGAAGATCCATTTGATAAAACTGAACCTACTAAAGTAGTCGCTGCCGATTTGTTTGGCGATGACGACGACGAGTAGTTTGGGGCTCATGAAGATTTACGTCGTGACCCTCATGCCTGATCTCATTCGATCGAGCCTCGCTTCAGGCGTGATCGGTCAGGCGTTGAAAGACGGTCGCTGGCAGTTAGAGACCATCAACCCACGTGAATTCACTTCGGACGTTCATCATACGGTCGACGACAAAGTTTTTGGCGGATCCGACGGCATGCTCATGATGGCCGAGCCTTTGGCGCAAGCAATTGAAAAAGTCCGTAAGGAAACTCCTGAAACGCATGTTGTTCATCTTTCTCCGCGCGGAAGAAAGTTTAACGACAAGCTCGCGCGCGAGTGGGCGAAATCTGGAAAATCTCTGACGTTCATCGCAAGCCGCTATGCTGGGGCTGACGAACGGTTTATCAAAGAATTCTGTGATGACGAGATATCGGTCGGCGACTTTGTCGTGAGTGGCGGAGACTTGCCTGCGGCGTTGGTGATCGACGCAGTCCTTCGACACCGGCCCGGTGTTTTGGGCAACCAAGCGTCGGCCGCAAACGACAGTTTCTCGAATGGACTGCTTGAGAGCGCACAGTTCACGCGACCGCGCGAATGGCGGGGACTCGATATACCTTCGGTGTTGGTTGTGGGCGATCCGTTGCTTGTTGAAGAGTGGCAATTCTTAGAGGGACTTCTTACGACTCTCGAACGCAGACCCGACCTTGTTGAATCGCTCGGTTTTAGCAAACAGCGCGCGATATCACAAAAACTCCAAGCGATTGATTCGCGAACCGGTAAAGAGCTTCGTGCAAAACACGAGGAAAAACCCGCGAGCATCGCGCGTCGCAAAGCGAACGAAGAAACTTTAGAGCTTCTTCGAAAAGTCATGCGCCCCTGGGAAAAAGAACTCGCACGCCTCGACGCGATTCAAACGGATGGCAATCGAACGGAGAAACCGTGACGTTAAAATCGCGGTCCGCGCGATGAAGATCGCGGTCGGACTTGTTCATTATCCGATTCTCGATCGTCATAAAAAAATCGTCGCGACGAACGTGACGAATCTTGATGTTCACGATATCGCTCGCGCCTCGCGGGTGTTTGGGATTTCGCGGTATTACATCATTCATCCGATGGCGGATCAGCGCACGTTTGTGGCGCGAATGCTCGATCATTGGAGAGTCGGCGACGGGTCGCAGTTTAATCCCATGCGAAAGACTGCGCTCACGATGGTCGATACTCAGGAAAGCTTAGATGCGGCTATTGATGACTGGAATCGCCGTGAAGGGCGTACAGATCGGCCTTTGATAGTTTCTACTCATGCTCGGGCTCTTGAAGGGGTTCCGATGATCAGTTTTCGGGATATGCGGGCTAAAATTGAGGCTTCTAGGGCGAAGCAGGCTGAAAAGGGTGCTGAGGACCGCATGTTTTTGATCTTTGGGACGGGTTTTGGCCTCACCGAGGAGTTTATGCGGGGCTGCGACCTCCTTTTAGAGCCAGTTCAAGGAGCTCCGCCGGATGATTATCGCCATCTTTCAGTTAGGTCCGCGGTTAGCATCATTCTTGACCGTTTGTGCGGGGCATGGTAATTTCAGCCCCTCGCAGATATCCAACAGCACTCCCTAGGACTTTTGAGTTTTTCCGGAGAGCATTTTCGTTTTAGACGGCGGTACTAATCATGGCAAAGAAGACGGCAGCAAAAGCAGCGACTAAAACGAAATCGGCAACTAGCGCAGGCAAAAAGCCCGCCGCAGCTGGCAAATCTGCCGGGGCGGCGAAAGCTCCAGCTGTTAAAAAAGCAAAATCGGCAAAACCAGTTG
>JAYSYF010000016.1:0-7632 GCA_043716655.1 Bdellovibrionales bacterium
GAAAGACCAAGTTTTTGGCGAACTTCTTTTAAGAAATCGACGCGTTTTTGCACACCTTCGGCGAGGATGATTCGCTCGTTAGGATAAGCGATCTTCAGCGGAATTCCTGGAAAGCCGGGTCCGGTTCCGACATCCATCAGGGGGAACATCAACGGGATTCCGTTTTCCTGAAGGACCTTGGGCACACACAAGCAATCGACGAAGTGTTTAATTCCGACATCGCGAAGTGTGAGGAGGCGTGTGAAGTTCCGCTCGTTTTGATTGTCCATCAAGAGCTGATAAAAACGGGCGAGGTCGCGACGCTGGGCAACGGGGACACCGGGTAATCCATGGTTTTCGAAAAGATCGCGGAGTCGATCCTCGGCTTCGTCCAAACTGTAGTTTTCGGTCGATTTGCGGTGGCGGGAACCTCCGGCCGACGCGGCCGCAGGCTTTTTACTATCTTTGCCGCTGTTTTGACCTGTTTTGGGCGCGCGCTCGGACTTCAAAAGCGCATCGACCTTCTTTAAGGCGTCCGCTTTCTCGTCCTGTTTAGCTTTTTTGCGAGCCGTGTACGGGCTCCAGTTAGATTTGTTTTTGTGCGCCATGATTAGATCGACTTTATATTTGAGAAACTTCGCGAAATCATTGAATATTTCCAGCATGCCAAGAACAAATCTGGAAGAGAGAATTAATGTAATTCGTGCTGAAGCGGAAACCGCATTTAAAGCGGCCGCGAACAGCCGTGATCTCTATGACCTCAAAGTGAAGTTCCTGGGTAAAACCGGAAGCTTCCAAAGTGTCATGAAAGAAATGGGCAGCCTCTCGCCTGCGGAAAAACCGCTGGCTGGTAAACTCGTCAACGAGGCGAAGCAGGCACTCGAAGCTACGTATCAAGAGTGCGAAGCAAAGCTGAAAACGCGTGAGCTCGACGAAAAATTGAAAAGCGAGACGCTCGATCTTTCGCTTCCAGGAGTGCCAGCGCCGCGTGGTGCTCGGCACCCCGTGAGCATCGTGACTGAAGAGATCACGTCGATTTTGGCCCGCATGGGTTATTCGATTCGCACCGGACCGTTGATAGAAACAGATCGAAACAATTTCGAAGGTCTGAATGTGCCGAAAGATCACCCTGCTCGCGATATGCAGGACACGTTTTACGTCGATGAAACGCATGTTTTGAGAACGCACACGTCGCCGATTCAAGTTCGAACTTACGAGAATGAGAAACCACCGTTGCGAATCGCAGCTCCAGGCAGCGTGTTCCGAAGTGACAGCGACGTTTCGCATTCGCCGAATTTTCATCAGATCGAAGGGATCTGCGTCGATAAAAAAGTTTCGATGGCCGATCTCAAGGGAACGATCACTTATTTCGTCGGAGAATTCTTCGGCAAAGGTTTGAAGACTCGTTTCCGACCAAGCTTTTTCCCATTCACCGAACCATCGGCGGAAGTCGATTGCCAGTGCGCCGTTTGCAAAGGCAAAGGCTGTCGAATGTGCGGCGATTCTGGTTGGGTTGAGATTGGTGGAAGTGGTTTGATTCATCCGAACGTATTGTCGTTTGCGGGTATCGATCCGAAAGAGTGGCAAGGATTTGCATTCGGATTTGGTATCGAGCGAATGGCCATCATTAAGTATGGCATCAACGATATTCGTCTCTTCAGTGAAAACAACGTACGCTTCCTGGAGCAGTTCGCACTATGAAACTCTCACTTCGCTGGCTCAACGATTTTGTCGATGTGAAAGAGTTCATGCGCGATCCTGCGCCGCTAGCTAAGCATCTCACGAACGCAGGTCTCGAGGTTGAATCCATCGAGGATCAAGCGAAGCCGTTTCAGAATGTGTTGATCGGACATATCTTGGAGAAGGGCAAACACCCTGGCGCCGATCGTTTGACCGTTTGTCAGGTGACGACGGGTGACGGCGTCGTCCATCAAATCGTTTGCGGTGCTACGAACCACAATCAAGGCGACCGCGTTGTCGTCGCACTTCCAGGCGCTGTGCTTCCAGGAAATTTCGCGATCAAACACTCGAAGATTCGCGGTGTCGAGTCGGCGGGAATGCTTTGCTCGGAAAAAGAATTGGGACTGCTCGCTGAGGGCGCCGATTCTCCTGGAATATTGATTTTGCCAGGCGAGGGACCTGCTTCAGCTCCCATCGGAAAGTCGTTCGCTGAGTATCGCGGACTTGACGATGTGATCATGGAATTGAAAGTGACTCCGAATCGCGCGGATTGTTTAAGCCATTATGGCTTAGCGCTCGAAGTCGGCTGTCTCTTGGGTCGCGAAGTAAAAAAACCGAGTGCAGAAATTAAACCGGGCGCGTGGGCTGGCGAAGTTTCTGTTGATATCAAATCTGCAGACCTCGGACCTCGATATGCAGGCCGACACATTCGAGGTGTTAAAGTCGGTGCGTCGCCGGATTGGCTGCGTCGTCGGTTGGAATCCGTCGGCATGAAGAGCATCAACAACGTCGTCGATGTGACGAACTATGTGATGATGGAGATGGGGCAACCACTTCACGCTTTTGATTTACGAGAAATCAAAGGCCTTTCGATCACCGTCGATCGCGCACGTGCGGGCGAAGCTTTCACAACGCTCGATGGAACAGAACTGAAGCTCGACGGCTCTGAACTTACGATCCGAGATCGCGAACGTGCGATAGCTCTTGCGGGCGTCATCGGCGGAAAAAATTCTGGCGTCAGCGACTCAACGACTGAAGTTTTCATCGAGAGCGCTTACTTCACGCCAGGCGCGGTTCGCCGCACGATGCGAAAGTTTGGTCTCAGCACCGATTCTGGATATCGTTTCGCTCGAGGAATCAATCCAGAGACGACAGCTGATGTTCTTGATCGAGCGACGAAGCTGATGATCGAGGTTGCTGGCGGCGAAGCTTCAAGTGAACGCGTCGACGTTTATCCTCAGCCCATTCCACGCCAAGAGATCGTCGTGAATATCGCGACCATCGAGTCGCGGCTCGGCTACAAGGTAGAAGTCAGCGATTTCGAAATGTGGATGAAGCGACTCGGTGGTGAACTGCGTGCCGTGACTCCGGGAACCTATAAGTTTTCGGCGCCTTCACATCGAACGGATTTACATATCGAGATAGACCTCGTCGAAGAGTTTGCACGGCTGAACGGCTATGACAAATTGCCCGAGACGTTGCCTGGCGGAAGTTTCGCTCCGGCAGGGCATGATGCTATCGCGATTCAACAAATGCGCGTGCGACGCCTGCTTCAGGGGCTTGGGTGCCTCGAAGCTGTGAATTACGCGTTCATCGGCGATCGTTTTCAAAAGGAATTTATCGGCGAGGCAGCGAACCTCCGTGACGCCGGTCTGCATGTGCCAGACGACGATGTTCGACTGATCAACCCATTGAACGAAGAGATCAATGTCATGCGGCGGTTGCTTGTGCCGTCGCTTTACCGAAACTGCGTCTACAATTTCCGCAGCGGAAACCCCGTCGGTCGGCTCTTCGAAGTCGGAGTCTCGGTTCATCGTGCAGAAGGTGGCCGCACCGAACGTTATGGCGGGACATTGTTCGGCGAAGAGGCGCGTATCGGTTTCTGTTTCTGGGGTGGAGATATCGATCTTTGGGGTCGCAAAGAAGTTCCCGAAGTCACGATGGCGCTGAAAGGTGTCATCGAGAGCTTCATCGAGCTCTATGGAGTCTCAAACTTTAAAGTTGAACGTTTTGATGCGGGGGAAGCTCCGGCGTTCCTCCATCCCGGTAAATCGGCGCGTTTGATGGTCAACGGCAGCTCGATTGGTTTTGTGGGAGCTGTGCACCCATCTCGTACTGCGGAAGATAAGCTTCGCGTAGGCGTGGCAGTTGCCGAAATTTCGCTCGAGAAACTTATGATTGCCTCGAAAATGCCGGTGTTCCAGCCGCTCTCGAACTTCCCAGCCGTCGAGCGCGACATCGCGTTTGTGACGCCGAAAGAAGTTGCGGCCGGCGACATCGTTCAGTTGCTCCAGAAGACGGCTCGTCATCTGGAAGGCGCTCACGCAAAGCTTTTGCGCGAGCTTAAGGTCTTTGACGTGTTCGAAGGCGCGAGTGTCGGCGAGGGCAAAAAGTCGGTCGCGGTTCGAATGGTCTTCCAAAGTGAAGAAGCCACTCTCGAGGACGAAACCGTAAATACCGTAAAAGACAAGCTCGTCGATGCGGTTTGTCAGACGTTAGGCGCCGTGGTTCGCGGGTAAAATCAAGAACTTAGCCGTCCCGACGGTGCGCTTTCTTGTAGACACGGCCGCCCAATTGACGAATTCTTGAGGTGAGGGATTTATGCCTAAGGACAGCGCGAAAGAATTAGAAGACGAAGCGGGCGGACGCAAAGGTCGTGAAGTCAGTCGTTCGACGATGACGAAAGCCGACATCGTTGAAAAAGTTTATTCGAAAATTGGATTTTCGAAAAAAGAAGCGTCCGAACTCGTCGAGATGGTGTTCGGAACGTTGAAAGACGTTTTGCACAAAGGCGACAAAGTAAAAATCTCGGGCTTCGGCAATTTCGTTGTTCGCGAGAAGAACGAACGTGTCGGACGCAATCCTCAAACAGGTGAACAAATTAAAATTAGCGCGCGTCGCGTGCTGACGTTCCGTCCTTCGCAGGTTTTGAAAGCCATGCTGAATGGCGAGGACACCACAGGTCTTCAAGACGAAGATTAAAGACTGGTAATTCTTTACGGAATTACCGGAAGGAAAGGCGCAACATGATGGACACCACGCTGCCTGAAAACCGAAATCCGAACCCATCGCATTCTGACGAAATCGAAATGCTTCCACTTGAGCTGAACCAGCTCTCGTTTGTCGAAGTTGAGGCAAGTGCTGCGCTCAATGAAAGTCTCGAAGCAATTCCAGATCGAATGGCATTCAAGATCGGAACGGCCGCAGAACTCGTCGGAGTAAAACCGTACGTTCTACGTTTCTGGGAAACTGAGTTCGAAGCTTTGCACCCCAAAAAAAGCCGCAAAGGTCAGCGAGCCTATTCACGCCGCGACGTTGAGACTGCAATGATCATCAAAAAACTTCTCTATGAAGATCGTTTCTCGATCGAAGGCGCCCGTGCGCGACTTCGCGAATTGCGGTCGAAAGTAAAAGAAGAGCGCGGAGCAACAACTCAGCTTGCAGAAGTGCGCTCGGGCGCACTCAGCGAACTGCGCTTGATGCAGACCGAGCTCACTCGCTTCCGAGCGCTGCTCGTCTAGTCTCGACGAAGGTCGAACCTTGCCGGGTTCGACAGTTACATTTAACTTACGAAATGCAGAAAAGGTTAAGATTAGTTGTGGGAGACTCCATGACAAAATTAATTCGTCTTTTAGTTGCGTTCACTTTCATCTCCGCTTCCGTTACTCAAGGCGCGGTCGCAGATCCGATCGATGTTAAAAGCGCGAAACAGCCGTCAGCAATGACCACCGGCAATCTGTTTCGTGTCGCATACGCGAAGAAACAGAAATTTTCTGAACTGCTGAAGGCGATGCCACTGCCAGAGGATATCAAAGAAGAATTTCGGAAAATTCAGCGTGACCGAAAGATTGAAGACTTCAATCTGCCAGCGATGACGGTTCGGCAGGACGAGAATGGTCACACGTTCACGTTCAAAAGCGAGAAGTCTGAATGGAGTTGGAGCCGTGAGCCCGGAGTCGCAAGACATAACTTCGTCATCGATGGTCGGGGCGTCGCAATCAATCGCGGCGCGACAGTTCGCGATATTCTACATCTCGTCGAGAACGATCGAACGTCAGCGGGGTTTTCTTCGCTTCTTTTGCCCGAAGCAAAAGCCGTCTGGTGGCCCGTGCTTGCGATTGCCGCTGGGATTGTCGTCGTAAATTGGCAGTTTCTTTGCGACAAAACCAAAGAGTCCATGTGTTTGTTTGGCTCCGACGCAAAAGCGAGGCTTTTAGAAATCGAAACAAAGCAGAAAAGCGATCCGGAATCGGTTAAGTATTATCGGCTGCATCGGCCGACTGTGTTTTCGTGCGAAGGTGGAAAAGTTTCCCGCCAGATCGGCGATATGGAATACGCCATTAAAATGATGGACGAATCGCAGAGCGCGCTTGCGCGCAGAAGAACCTTTGCGTTCACCTACGGGGAATCGGAACTACCGACCGAAATCTCAATCACGAATCCTGCCTGCGTCTTCAACGTGGATGCGAGCGGAATCGTTCAGCCTGCATCGAGCGGGGGCCCAGGCTGCGAAGCAGTTCGCACAAAGGTGCCGTACAAAGATTTCGTCGGTGTATGGGGTATAGACGTAGAAGCGGCGAATCGATGCTGCAAATCGACCTGCAAGCGAGAGTTGGATACCATCATCACCTCTTTGGAAAAATTAGCATCTGCGTCGGCTCGTGACCAGGAAAGGCCGACGAAACGTTGATTCCAGCGAGGCGAGGCCCCGCTTAGAATTGCGCGTGGAAGCCGATCCCACGTTTTTTCGTCGCATCGTCGAGAACTTTCGGATTAATGTCGCTCGCTTCAATCTCGCGACGACCATCAAGTACTGCGCTTCCGATCGCATCTTCGATCAGCTTCGAAACTTCGCGTGGCGAGTACGGATACAGTTTCAAGAAAACTGGCTCAGTGATCGTCGCAAGAAATGGCAGCTTGGGATGAGCGGCGATATTGTCGGCCATGATGCTTGGAATGACGGCTCGCATTTGCTCTTTGTCGGGCTTCGGAACATTGATGACCGTTGCACGAGACTGGATTGGTTTTGGGATTCCGTGAATGTCGTTCGCCGTGGCAATCCAATTGATATGGCTGGCGTCGACGTCGATTCCAAGAAATTCATCTCTGAAGTTCTTTGCTGTGTCGCGCTCCCATAACTGGTGCAAAGAGGTCAGCGAACGTTGCCCTTCAGATTCTGCCGCCTTATCAAGTTCGTCTACGACTACAACCGGATTCGCATCTGTCTTTTCAATCAACAATTTTGCGACGCGACCAATGCTCGCGCCTTTCCAGGTGACATGCGCGCCGGAGAGGACCCAACCGGCCGTGACCGAGTTCATCGAAATAAAGTCGTAGCCGGTTCCGAGGGCTTTCGCGACGGCTTTTGCGAAACGAGTTTTTCCGACGCCAGGGTCGCCAAGAAGAATAATATTCGGAATTTTAATTGGTTCGCCTGATGCAATGGAAATTGCGAGGCTCTTTTTGATGATGTCGAGAGCTTCTTTAAAGTTCGGCATCGTTTTGTAGAGCGGATCCAGAACTTTAACTGACCTTGGCATAATCAGAAATCGGTTTTGACCGCGAGAAATCATATCTTCGAATACAGACCGTTGCTCCTCGTGAATTTTTTGTCCGCTAGCAAGCATTTCGTTAATCATCTTGTCGTTATAAACGGGAGCTGAATCTGCGAGGATGAGCTCTGGAGATGTCGCTTCGACAGGAGCTTTGCTGAGCGGAACTTCCTTCATGATCGGATTTCCGCTGCTGTCGAAAAAGCCGGTGGCTAATTTTGCCGTTGGAATTGATGCTGGCGGTTTGCTCGACGGTGTCGACGGATTGCTTCCGGGAAATGGCATAAACAACGCTGGGCACTTGCTCACATACGGAACGATCGCGCGACTGTTCGATAACTTCGGGGCATCTGCCGCATGTCCGAGAGATGCCAAAATTAATGGCAAAGAGATGAGCGGAAAAGTGCGAACTACGGTACGA
>JAYSYF010000151.1:0-1606 GCA_043716655.1 Bdellovibrionales bacterium
TCCGCGTAAGCCAAGCGCGGAGTATCTTTACCAAAATGTCGATCGAGAAACGGACCGAGAAATCTTCGTTCGATGTCGGACGATGGAACGGGCGGTAAAAGTGAGAGGGCGGTGTAGATCTCGAGCGACCGCTCGGGATTCTTGGCGATGCTGTGGAACAACAAGTTCATAAGTTCGATGGGTTTTCCGAGACCAAGCGGTGTCGCAAGAGATAGTCGCTTTGGAAATGAACTCAGAATGTGTTCACTGGCCGTTTTGAAACTCGAAAAATGCAAGGTTTCGCTCAGTTGTTGGCTCATGACCTAAATCGTATGCTATTACAAACTATGAGCGCCACATCTCTCTTCGTCATAAACGGACTTCTGATCGCAATCACGCTGACTGCCTGCACGTCGATGCAATCTGGCCGCAGCTGCGTGGTATCCGATCGAACGTACTCTGCTGACAAATTCACCGTCAACTAAGAGTCTCGTCATTATGCCGCCAACGGTGGACCAAACTATATCGATCGAAGTTACGCTCGAGAGTTTTGTTCCGCGGGATACGATGTCTATGTGATGAACAGTTGGACCAGCGATACCGGTACGAGTACGGATCTCGAGATTCATCAGGGCTTCTATTCACGAATGTTGATTGCGCTGGATCTCGTCACATCTGAAATTAAAAGCCCATTCGTTGGCATCCTCGCCTCAATGCTGTTTTCACAATCGCTGCAGGCGCTCCGGTGATGGAAGTAGTCGTTACGTCTGATCAACAGGCGATGATTCACTTGTCCGAGACCCGACGAAAAAGATTTGGATATTCGAGTACCGAAGAGTATCTATCCGCACTAAGCAAAACTTTTTTGCTTGAGCCGATGTCTCAGGGTCACTTACACGGGAAAATAGATGTCGGGATGGTTGTCGCTGAGAACGACACGACAGTGCCGACCGCGACGCCCGCGAGCAGAAAGCTCAACGGCAAGTCTCCCTAGAGGGCGATGCCCTCGAGGCGAAGTAGGAATTCTTTCTTGTCCAGTCCGCCGCCATAGCCCGTGAGTTTTCCCGAGCTTCCAATGACTCGGTGGCAGGGAAGGATAATGCAGATCGGATTGCGACCGTTCGTGCCGCCGACAGCGCGCATCGCTTTCGGTTTCGAAATGGCTTCGGCTTGAGATTTATACGAAATTGTTTTTCCGTACGGAATATCGGCGAGTGCTGACCAAACTTTGTTTTGAAATACGGTGCCGTTCAACTTGTAGGGCAGATCGAACGAAGTTCTTTTGCCAGCGAAGTATTCAGTCAGCTGGCTAATAACCTTCTTCGACAGCGACGACTCACCGGGTTGCAGAGTATTTCCTGCCGCTTCGCACGATCTTCGAAAGTCAGACCAGCCGTTCTTAAATATAACAGCCCGAAGGTGAGTGCCATCGACGACGATATAAAGTGGACCGATGGGGCTGGGCATCTCGTTGAAACTGAAAGTCATACCGCGGTCCTATCACGTTTCGCCGCTTTCGGATATTGTCATTGCAAAGTTCTAAGCCTATCGTTTCAAGCATGGGCCAAATCAAATTGATTAAAATTAGCAAAGATGGAAAAGCCGCCGGAATTCCTCACGAAGGAAT
>JAYSYF010000152.1:0-1600 GCA_043716655.1 Bdellovibrionales bacterium
TCGCATTCTCTCGCGCCGTTGTCCCAGCACTTGCTCTTGTTTTCGCAAGCGCTTTTGTCACTTCAGTTTCTTTCGCCGACGAAGGACCGCACTACTGCGAAAGTGGCGATCCAGGTGGCGGAGGACCCAGCGCCAACACCGAAAAAACCGGAGCCGATTACAAAATCTCTATCAGTTACAATCGCCGCAACTTAGATTCTTCTTCGCGTTCGGCGTATTTCAAATACAACGGACCACCGATCGCAGTTGTCGCAGTTGTCGCAGTCAAAGAACAAGGCGCCGATTGCATCCAATCAACTTTTAAAACTCCACGAAGTAAAATAGTCGTCGACTTCATCTGGTGAGGCCATCACTCGGCTCGACTGCAGTCTGCCTCTGCCTTAGCGAAAACCCGCTACTCCAGAGAATAGAGTATGCGGCCCTGGACTTGCTCGACCTAAATCGGCCCATTGTCGTGTGTGTGGCGACGTGGTTGTTCCGATATGGTGTCGGGAGATTTACACATGAATCACATCTTGAGAGTTCTCTGTTTCACGTTTCTTTTGACGACGTCTGCGTGCGGAAACATTGCCGAGCTTGCAGAGGGATTTTTGTATCCCGTCGACAGTGCCAACGAGACGGCGACGCCAGCTCAGCCGCCAGCAGGTTATGGACAAGAGGTTCTCGACGTCGCACATCCAAACGGTGATTTAAAGATTCACGTTTGGTATCGCAAGAGTCCGACAGCAACGAACGTTCCGGTTGTGATTCACTTCCATGGCAACGGTGAAAACATCGGTCGACTTGCGAACAACGGTTTTCTCACACGCATGGAAAGTCTTGGCACACACTTCGTCGTCTTCGATTATCCCGGCTACGGAAACAGCACCGGTCGCCCCGAGCAGAGTACGTTGATGGCCGCAGCTCAAGCGACGGTCGCGTGGACGAAAAAGAACTTCCCCGATTCGCCGCTCGTATTTTGGGGCTGGTCACTCGGTTCTGCAGTTGCAATTCAAACCGCTGGCCTTAACAACAATAGCGTGAGCGCACTCATTGCCGACAGCGCGTGGACAACGATTCGCGAACTTACAGCGGATAAATTCGGAAGCCTCGCGGGTCAAATTCCAGAAGAGCTTTACAAAAGAAACGAATGGAATTCGTTATCGATAGCACCGTCGCTTCGAATGCCGCTGTTGATGCGTCACGGAGCCGAAGACAAGCTGATCGGTCTAAACTTCGGTCAGCGTCTAAGTGAAGCCGCGAAATCAACAGTCGTCCGCTTCCTCGTGTCGCTAGGCAGAGGCCACGGCGACATCTTCGCAGATGCGCCTTACTGGACCGATCTCAAAACTTTCGTCAACTCTGCAAAATAGACATCACGTTCTGAATCTGGAACGGTCATCGAGCCACTGAACTTTCGCCGAGTCAGTGGCTTTGGCTTTTCTAGCGCCGAAGAGCTATTCAAGCGTGATGAATACTTTCGTAAAAGCCGCGTTCATAGTCACGATCTTCATCACTCCCGCAGTTGCATCTGCGAAAACTTTTGATTTGTTAATTCAACCGATCGGGCTCGGCCCGAGTCACGCAGGGTCCACCGGGCTGATCGCAGCGTTCCACTTAA
>JAYSYF010000153.1:0-15436 GCA_043716655.1 Bdellovibrionales bacterium
CAAATTTCGATTGCGAATCACCACCAGAAGGACCCGATGATGCGCGGAGGGCTTTCGCAGGAAGCCAACCTTGTCGTCGACGTCGTGTTCCTCGCCAACCTATTGATTCACGCTTTGCAATTCGGTAACTCGGGCCACCAGAAGGTCATGGGTCTTCCGAAAGATGTACTTGATCGACTTTCAATCAATCAGGACAACCTTCGTGAACTCATCACGAAAATCAAAGGTAAGATTGAGAACGCCGATGCGTTTCTCAAGATCATCGGGGATACCTAGTGAAAAAGAAATCCACGAACGTGGCGACAGCGCTATTTCGTGGCCTGGTCGAACACTCGGTCGTCGGCATGATCGTGCTCGAAGACTTCGGCGGCGGGCATACTCCGCTGTTTGCCAACATCGCTGCGCTCGAAACGCTCGAATTAAAAGACATCGACACCTTTCGAATAGAATCGCTGTATCCTGAGGCGGATCGGCTCGGCAATTATCACGGATTAACCGCAGCCATGCTTCGACATGATGGCCTCACTTCCGAAGTCATGATGCGAAAAGCGAATCAACATCATTTTCTTGCTTCGCTTAGCGTGAAGACGATTCAACAAGATGGTCTGACACTTGTGATGCTTTCGTTCCAGGATGTATCGACAGAGAAAAAGCTGACCCGAGAACTAAGTGCCAAACAATCCGAGATCCAACGAGCGTATACCGAACTGCTCGAGCAAAACGTTCAGTTGAAGGCGTTAGATCAAGCGAAAGACAAGTTCATCGCACTTACGACGCACGAGTTGCGAACACCGCTATCTGCCATTATTGCTACGGCCGACGTTCTTGAACTTCAGCTGTACGAAAGTGAAGAACAAAAAGAAGAGTTCATTCACACGATCGCCGAACAGGGCCGCCACTTACTTGAACTCGTGAACGACATTCTCGACTTCGCGAAGATCCGTGCTGGAAAAATGGATTTCTATGTTGAGGCCGTCGATCTAAGAACCTTGGTGAAACATCTGGCAAGCGGATTCTCTCACATGGCAGTCCAGGAGAACATTCGGATCACAGTGCTCGAAGGGACAAGTTGGCCAGAAGTATGGGCTGATTCGCTTCGTTTGAAAGAGATTTTTAATAACCTTCTCTCGAATGCGATCAAATATAACCGCACGAACGGCAGTGTCGTTATAGGTCTGGAAGAAACTACCAATGCGATCGGAAAAAAGATCGCTCGCGTGATGGTGAGAGATTCGGGAGTTGGAATTCCGAAAGAAAAGATCGATGTCGTTTTCAACGAATTTGAAACAGCAGGTCACGCGTCTCGGCATCACAAGGGAACCGGACTTGGCATGCCGATTTCAAAACGCCTGATTGAATCTATGGGCGGGGCCCTCACTCTTACGAGTGTCGCGGGCGTCGGAACCGAGTTCTATGTCGAGATTCCAATGGAAAAAGTCTTAAGTGAAGAACACTATCGCAAACGCCCAGACGCTGACACCGACTTCGCAGCGTAAAACGCTCTACTTTCGAGACTTGCTTGTAAGTGATTTTATTTTTTTGTTGGCAGTCGCTACTTTCACGCGCGATTTAGCTTGGTAGGCTTCGAGCTTCGTAACGAGTCCCGCACCAAATTCAGAATTCAATCCAGCCAAAATACGTACGGCGAGCAGTGCGGCGTTGGCGGCGTTATCGATGCCGACGGTCGCGACGGGAACTCCGCGCGGCATTTGAACGATAGAAAGAAACGAGTCGATGCCTTCGAGCTTTGTGATGTTGATCGGAACGCCAATCACCGGAAGTGTTGTCGCCGAAGCAATCATACCTGGTAAGTGTGCTGCGCCACCTGCGGCTGCGATAAGAACTCTAAGTCCACGACCCTGAGCCTCGATCGCGTAATTCAGCATTTGATCAGGAGTACGGTGCGCGGAAATCACACTGACCTCGTGCGCGACGCCGAAATCTTTTAGAAGAGAATGTGCCGCTTCGAGGACCGGCCAATCAGAATCGCTGCCCATGATAATTCCGACGAGGGGACCGGCGTTTTTAGGTTTCGATGTTTTTTTCAAGCAAAGGACTCCTGATTTAAAAGCCGATTTCTTTTTCCATTTTCACCGATGCACGTTTCGCCAACTTCAAGGCGCTGTCTGCCGATGAGGCAGTGACGTTCACGTGCCCCATTTTGCGTCCCGGGCGAGATTCGAGCTTTCCGTACCAGTGAAGTTCGATACCGTTTTCGAACGACGTGTTTTTCCAAGGAGAAAGCGTTGTCGACGATTTCGTCCCGAGCAAGTTCCACATCGCGAATGATTTCGACCGGGCCTGAGGCTCAAACCGTCCCGAGATCTCGAGGCCACTGACAGCACGCAGGTGGAGCGCAAACTGACTTAAGGTGTAAGCGTCCATTGTGTAGTGACCGGTGTTATGTACTCGAGGTGCAATTTCATTCACCAGATATCCGTCGGCGGTGTCGAAGAGTTCGATACCCATCGCACCCACGTAACCGATGCCATTCAAGAACTTCGTCAGACGTTTTTTTAACAACAACAGCTTTGCGGTTTCTTTGATCGGTCCTTTAACCCACAAACAGCGCGAATCTTTTTGCTTTGATTCAACGAACGGATAGAAAAATACGTGACCCTGTTGATCGCGAACTGCGATGACTGCAATCTCGCGCGAAAAATGAACGAGTTTTTCTGCGATGAAAGGTACTTTGACTCCGTCGTTTGCAAAACCTCCGAGATCGCCATCATTCTGTACGACGAAAGTTCCGTAACCGTCGTAACCGCCGCGACGTTTTTTAAACACGGCTTTTCCGTCGAAGGCGACGTAAGCCACGACGGCATCTTGAGCGGAGTCGACCGGACGCCATGCAGCCGTCGGAAGCTCATACTCATCGAAAAGATTCTTTTGGCTGAGGCGATCCTGAAGCTGTCCCATAAGCTTCGGTGCAGGCGAGACTGGAACCTTTACTTCTTTCGAAGCCTCGAGGATGGCCGCAGCGTCGTAAAATTCGCTCTCGAACGTGACGCTCGAACATCGACGCATGAATCCGATCAGATCTTTCACTTTGTTCGGATCGCCCTGAAACCAGTTGGCGGTAACCGAGCGTGCCGGATCGTTCTCGTTTGGGCTCAAGCACGCGACCGGAACGTTCAGCCGATGGGCTTCCAAGATGAGCATTCGTGCGAGTTGGCCTCCGCCGAGGATTCCGATTGGCTTCATAAGAAACTAATTTTGACGTGGCACACAGAACGGGTCAAGACAGTGCAGTGATACTAGAACGAATTAACCCATCTCTTCATCATCTCGAGCGCCCGATCTTACGTGGCGCTGTTAATTTTCCCGTGATGTTGGCTCCAATGGTGGGCTTAAGCCATGTTGCGCTGAGATCCGTCGTTCGTGAATACCTGCCAAACGGAGCAATCACCCCTTGGCCAACCGAAATGTTGAACTCGAGACGACTTCCGAGCGAAAATTTCGATCTGGTTCCCGAAGTTCTGCGCGATCCTGACGAGACCCATTTGGTGCCGCAAATTCTTGGAAACGAGGAAGAGCCCATCCGGCTTAGCGTGAAACGCCTCGAAGGTGAGTGGCGCGCGAGCGGAATCGACATCAACATGGGCTGTCCCGTTAAAAAGGCATTGAGCCACAATTACGGAGTCTCATTGATGGGTGACTCGGCCTACGCGGCCGACGTCGTGCGAATGACCGTGCGTCACACGACACTTCCAGTTTCGGTCAAACTTCGCGCGGGTTCAAAAATTCCAGCGAAGCCCGGCACCATTCAAGAGGAAGTTTCGGGTATCGACTTCTTGTTGAAGTTCGCTAGCGGACTCGTCGATGCCGGAGCTGAAAGTCTGACCCTTCATCCTCGAACGGCCGAACAAAAACGTCGCGGATTAGCTGACTGGGATCAAATCCGAATTCTTCGCGAAAGTGTTCCTACCGCAGTCATCGGCAACGGCGACGTCCAAACGGCCGACGACGTTTTTCGAATGCTAGAGGAAACCCGTTGCGACGCGGTTATGGTCGGACGCGCTCTCACCGCAAGACCTTGGATGTTATGGCAAGTTGGACTTCGCCTGGGTTTCAAAGATCCTGTCGGGCGTGAAGGTCAAAAACCGCCGTCGACTCCAGAAGAAGAAGGACGAGAATTTGGCCTCGTCGCTCTTAAGGTGATCGACCGATTGGCGAAGTATCACCCACCGCTTGAAAAGGCTCATTGGAGCGACGAACTCTTGGTTCGAAAGTTAAGATTTTTCCTAAAGAACGGCGCGCCTTGGCTGTTGTTCGGTCACAAACTCGAAGCGGGTGTCGCAAAAGCGAAGTCGCTAAGTGAAGCGCGCACAATTGTCGTGAAATTCTTCGAAATGCCGCACGAGATGAGCAGCCGCACAGATCTGCGCTACTAAAATTAAGGTTTCATTTCAGATTGATCGATGGGCGCTGCAATCAGCGAACACGAAAGACCGTTTCGTTTGCTGCACAAAAACCAAATTTTGTAGTTTTCGTCGACTGTACCCGCGCAATGAGCCGTCACGCCGACTTCGTACCAGCTGCGATAAGCGTCGCGAAAACGTCTCGTCACTCTCGTCGCTTCGGGGAGGCAGCTATTGTCAGGACCCACTGGAAAAACGATCGCAAAATAACCCTTAAACGCGAGATTTAAGACGATCAGATAAGCTTCTCTTTCGAGGAGATCGGCCTTCGCGACAACTTCGTCGCTCACTAAGCTTCGCGTTCGAACTTCGGGTGGTGAATCGGCGTGGGCCGAACTAGAAATTGCACAAATAGCGAGGAGCAGGAGGCGCGTGCAAACGGTGATCGCCGTATGGCGATGATTCCAGGAAGGACATGTGTTGAGTGTCCGTATCCAGTTGAACAAAAAGTCTCCGTTCAAAGAAGAGAAGGGACTAACACGGGCGGACAATTTCCAAACGTGAGGATTTGTCGTTTGAAAAAAAGACCACTCAATCGATTTGGAAACTCCACTACGAATTTGGTCTCGCCCTCCGTGCGTCCCTTCGGGCACGACAAAAAATTCTCCGTGGAGTTTCCAATTCGATTGAGTGGGCCTCTGCTTCCTTCTGCTCAAAAATCTCAAGACGGGGACCGGTCCCCCGTTGTTTCGAATGGCCGGAAGCTGCGTTTGACGGCGACGGAAGCCGAGAGCGTGTGCCCCTTGTTGGTGGCGGGGAAGGAGAGGTTCTCGGCTGATATGTTTGGCTGATTGACCTGTTAGACGCGGAAACGCCCCGGAGCATTTTTCGGATGACTGCCTTAGGCAGTCGACCAAATGCGCAGGGGCGATTCCGGGTCTGACAGGCTAACTGAATTACAGGTTAGCGGAGAATGTCGACTGAGCGGTCGCAAACGATTGGTCTGCGAGCGCTTTCTTCGCCGTCAAATCTGCTTTCGCGAGTTCGTACGGTTCTAATAGTTTCTGTACGTCCACCGAACGCGCTTCTTTTTGCTTAATCTGCGCGACGACTTTGTCCATATCGAGTGAGATTTTTGCGAGTGCTGCGGTGTTGTCGGTGATTTGCTTTTCAAGACGCTTAATTTCGCGGTCGATCGTAGCTAATTCCGCTTTCAGGCCGTTCACTGTTGCAAGTCTGCGATCAACTTCAGCTTGAAGCGCATCGAAGCCAGACGACTGGCGGAAGTTTGCGAGATCCGTGCGGGACTGGCGCAAACGGCGATCGGCTTCCGAGAGATCGCGCTGAGCCTGCGATCGGTCGTTCGTGAGATGCGAGATATCGTTCTGACGTGAAGGAATGTCGATCTGGTCGATCGAGCGGATACGGTTCTCGGTATCGCGCAAGCGGTCGTCGGCTTGGCTTGAACGGTTCCGTGCTTCGCTCACTCGACGTTGAAGATCGCGCTCGATCTGGGCAACTTCGTTTTCGATCTGGCCGCGGATTTGGCCCATCTCGTTTTGCTTCTGACGTTTTGTTCCTTCAAGAACTTGAACACCTTGCTGAAGTTCCTGAAGTCGGCGATTGGCGTCGCTCAATTGGAACTGAATTGGACCACAATCCATGCCAGGAGTTTTTCGGCAGTTGATGAACTCTTGGTTCAGACGGTTGCGTTCACTTTCTTGACGTTGAATCGCTTGATGTTGACCGCGAATTCGCATGTCGATGTCTTGAAGTTCGCGCTGGATGCTGTCGACGCGGTGATCACTCTGAAGGCGACGGCGAAGTTCCGATTGTGCGTCGAAACCACGCGCATCTCGATCGGCGCGATCGTATTCGCTGCGAGCCTGTTGCGCCTCGCTCTGTTCGCCTGACAGACGTGAACGCAGGTTGCGCGATTGGTTTTGAAGATCTGCGAGTTCAGCGTTCGCCTGATTCAGACGTGTTTCAACCGACGTAAGATGGGTCTGAACTTGATTGAGAGAAGATTCGTTTGAACGAATGTTTCCAGACAGACGATTGTACTCGGGCACAAGTGGTTTCACTTGGTTGTACGCAGCCTCGTACGCTGTGTTTGCTTGAACGAGTTCCGCTTCTTTAACCGCGATCTGTGGTTTCAAAGTCTGAATGTCCTGGTTCGCTTGAGCAATCGTCGCTTGCGCTTGTGCACGAGCGGCTTCGAGGCGAGTGACTTCTTGTTGCGTCAAACGATCGAGGTTTCGGCGAAGACCTGTCAGTTCGTTGATCTCTTTCAAATACTTCGCGTTGAGTTTTTCGATCTCAGTTTGCGAAGCTTTCGAAGATAAGAACGCTGCGCGCGCGTCGGTCAGCGACGAGCGAAGTACATCCGCTTTAGCTGGAGTCACACGGCCGAAATCAACCGCTGCAACTTGACCAGCGATTGCCGCAGTCAAAAACGCTTTTTCAAACGAGCTGTCGACAGCCGTCGGAACTGCGAGCCCCGCAGCGCAACGTTTTCCGAGGTCGGCGAGCGAAGCGCTCGAGCCGCGAAGCGAGAACGAAATCAACGACGCTGGTACGGCGCCAGTGACGTCATACCCTTGAGTGTCGAACTTCATTTCGCGTTTGAGGTAAGACAAAAGTTCTTCGGTGTTTTGTGGAACGTTCCAGAAAACCTCATCTGTTCCGCTGCCCGAAAGTTTCGCAAATGACAGAACTTTTGTTTTTGCAGGGTTGAGTGCCGCTTTGTATCCAACAGTTGCAGAAGTCGCGACTTCTGATCGGATTGCGACTTCGAGAGGCTTCGCACCAGTTTTATCAACGCGCACTTCGAGATGATGATTTACTCCGGCGACGGTTGCGACCGTCTCTGCAACGCAAAGGCCTGTGCCTGTGTCGAACAAACGCCAGTCTTTCGAGGTCGAAATTGGAGTCGAAGCTAATGGTGTCGCTGTTTCCGCAGTCGTCGCCAGCGGCGCAGGAGCCGGTGCGGTAAAAAACAGCGGTGCTTCTGCATGGGCTGCGAGGCTCCACCCTAAAGACAAGACCAAAGAAATTACCGACGTCGAAGTCGTAAGACCGTTTTGTTTCGTCACAGAATTATCCTTTTTGATGCGTGCTGTTTGGTGCGAAAGTGAACCAAGACACGGCTCTAAGGCAACTCTTAAGCCAACCAAATTGGAGTCAAAGCGATCCGCGCAGGGCGTCGAGATTTGCATCAATCGAGACTGAGACACTGGGACGAAGCAATACTTCGGCGAGCGCTTTCGGAACAGCAACGGTTTTCCCTATGAGATTCTCGACAATCGATTCAAATTTAGCGGGATGAGCCGTGGCCACGATCAACGCGTGCTCGATCTGCAAGGCTTCTTTCGCGACGACTGCGGTCGCTGTGTGGGGACAAAATACCTGGTCATAGGCTTCGCCACCGCGCTTGATTGCGTCGGAAATTTCACTGTCAGAAACCGAAAAAGCAGTGACGTCGCCCTTTAAGAACTGAATGTCGGGATAAAGCGCCATCAGACGCTCGAAATTGTTCGGCGCCGAGACGTCCATCGCATTCGCCAAGGTCGCGATCGTATTTCCGGGCGAATAGTTCCCGGAATTAAAGTAGTCGGGGATTGTGCGATTCGCGTTTGTCGCGAGCACGACTTTTTCAATCGGGAATCCCGCGCGTTTTGCCCAAAGGCAAGCGACGGCGTTTCCTAAATTTCCTGTCGGCACGATGACGGTGGGTCGCCTCTTAAAGTGTCGTTGGTAATCGAGACTGGCTTTCGCGTGATACGCCATCTGCGGTAGCAGTCGTCCGATGCTGATGCTGTTCGCTGAAACGAACCGATGTTTCGCAGTTAGTGTCGCGTCTGCGAGCGCAGATTTTACGATACGTTGGCAATCGTCGAAACTGCCATTGACGCTGAACGCTCGTACATTCGGTCCCCAAGTCGTCAGCTGTTTCTCTTGGCGCGCCGAAATTTTACCCTTTGGATAAAGGATCACGACTTTCATATTCGGATGCTCGGCGAATGCGGCACCGACGGCACCACCGGTATCTCCTGACGTCGCAACAATAATCGTCGCAGGCTTTCCTAGACGCGACATGCACTGAGCTAAAAATCTAGCGCCGATATCTTTGAAAGCGGCTGTCGGACCATGAAAAAGTTCGAGAATAGCGAGGCCGTCGGAACGTTTCACATATTGTAACGGAGTCGGAAAATTGAAAGCGTCTCGACAAATATCTTCAAGATGTGGTGCCAGTTCACTTTCATCGACGAAGGGCTTTAGTAGCAGCGACGCGAAGGCCGCGAGATCGGCATCGGGGCCGAGGCCTTCGATTGTGCCTGATGACAAATCGTAGGTCGGCATTTTTTCTGGAACAAAAAGTCCGCCGTCAGGTGCGACTCCTCGAATCAGGCACTCGGTGAACGAATGCGGTTTCGTTTTTCCTTTTGTGCTGATGTATTTCAACTGAGGAGCCTCGCTCCATCTTTTTTCAATTGAAAGACCCAAGATGTTGAGTTGCCCGCGGTTTTCGCCGCGGCAACCATTTTTTTCTGCACTTCGATTGCTTTGTTCTGACCTTGCACCCACGCGAAAATACTAGGGCCGGCACCCGAGATCGTGCAGCCGAGCGCACCTTTCTCGAGCGCTGCTTTTTGTACCGCATGGAAACCAGGAATTAGATGTGCGCGTTGCGGTTCAATCACGATGTCTTTAAGTCCGCGGCCGATTTGAGCGAAATCGTTTGAAAACAAACCGCTCATGACGAGCGCGAGGTTCGCACTTTGTTCGATGTGAGTTTTAAGTGGGATTTCATTTTTCAATATTCCGCGCGCTGATTTCGTTTCAACTTGAATATGCGGATGTAACAACACACACCAAAGTTCTGAAGGAACGGGAAGGTCGACAACACTGACCTCATCGCCATTGACTGTGGCGAGCGTCAGTCCGCCACAAAGGCTTGGAGCAATATTGTCTGCGTGTTTTGAACCGCTCGCGACACATTCGCCAATGAGCGCATACTTCAGCATTTCTTCGCGAGTGAGCTTGGTTTCAAGAAGTGCGTTCGCAGCAAAGATAGCTGCAACTGCGGACGCGGCGGATCCACCTAGGCCCGAGCCTAAGGGAATTCCCTTTTCGATCATGACTTTAAATCCGTGTTTGAGTCCGCGATCAACAATCAATTGCACCAGGCCGGCCGACGCCGTGTTCATCAACGGATCGGTTGGCAGGTTCAATTGCAGACCCGTCACGGGTTCGACGACAACTTCACGGTCTGCGATTATTTCGACAGTCGCTGCGTCGCCGCTGATTCCCGCAGAAAAACCAAGAAGATCAAAACCAACCGCGACGTTGGCAACGCTTGCCGGTGCGAATGCTTTCGCTTTCTTGCCAACCGCAAATGCCGTCACAGCGAAGCTCCAAGATACGAGCTGAGTCGCAAGATGTCCGCGAAAACTCCGGCCGCAGTGACTTCGGGCCCAGCGCCAGGTCCTTGAACGATCAACGGCTGAGCCGAATAACGAGTCGTGCGGAACGCGACAATGTTATCGGTCGACTGCGTTTGCGCGAAAGGGTGATTCATCGGGTAACGGCGCAAGACGATACTCGCTTTGCCTTTGTCGTCGATCATTCCAACGTAACGTAAGACTTCTCCCTTTGCTTGTGCGTCGGTCGCAAGTTTCAACATGCGCGCATCTTGCGACGGCAATTTTTTTAGGAAGTCATCGACCGTTCCAGTTTGCAGTTCGGCTGGCAATAACGGTTCAATCACGACATCGTTCAATTCGATAGCGAGTCCCGCCTCGCGCGCGAGAATGACCAACTTTCTGCCGACGTCCATGCCCGAAAGATCCTCGCGTGGATCCGGCTCGGTATATCCCATTTTTTTCGCTTCCATCACCACTTCAGAGAAGGGACGTGAAGGAGAAAACGTATTAAAGATGTATGAAAGTGTTCCCGAAAGAACTCCTTCAATTGAAGTCAAACGGTCGCCCGTTTGAATCAATTCGCGCAAGGTGTTCAGGATCGGAAGTCCGGCGCCGACTGTCGTCTCATAGAGGTAGTGGCGATTTCCTTGGCGTGAAATGTTTTTGAGCTGGCGATAAGACTCGATCGAACCGGTATTGCCTTTTTTGTTCGGCGTAATGATATGTATGCCGCGCTTGAGCCATTCTTCGTAATTTGCGACGACGTGTTCGCTCGACGTACAATCGATGATCACCGCGTGCGGAATATCGTCGGCGTGAACGTGTTTCGCAAATCGCTCGAGATTCAGTGGCTGACTGTTGGCTTTGAAATCGTCTTTCCACTGAGAAAGTGGAAATTCTTTTTCGAGCGAGCCGGAATGATTCGATAACCGCATCTGTGTTGAATTCGCGAGTCCGCGTACACGAAGATCGATTTTGAATTCAGTTCGAAGCCGGGCGCTCGATGCGTGAAGCTGCGCGAGCAAAGTCGAGCCGATGCCGCCGGTGCCAATGATTCCAATGGAAAGTGTGTGATTCGAGAGGAAAAAACTCGCATGCACGGCACGAAGTGCCCGCGCCGAATCAAGTGTCGAGACAACCACCGAGATGTTTCTCTCCGAAGAGCCCTGAGCAATCGCACGAACGTTAACGTTCGCGCGCCCGAGTGCACTGAGGAATTTTCCTGCGATGCCAGGTTGATTCGCCATATTGTCGCCGACGGCAGCCAGAATGCTGCAGTCTTCATTCGATTCGATAGATTGAATAAGTCCGCTTGCGATTTCTCCGTGAAATGCAAGAGCAACGGCTTGTTTTGCCGCTTTGGTTTGCCGAGCGGGGATCGCAAAACAAATCGAGTGTTCGGAGCTCGCCTGAGAAATCATCATCACCGAAATTCCTACTTCGCGAAGCGCACCGAAGAGTCGCTGTGCGACGCCGGGAACTCCCATCATACCCGTGCCTTCAACGTTGATCACGGCGACGCCGTCAACCGTTGCGAAGCCTTTGACCGGAGCATCGGAACTCGATGTCGAATGAATTTTTGTTCCGACCGCAGTGGGATTGAATGTATTGCGAATCCAAATTGGAATTGCATCTTTGATCGCGGGTGCCATCGTACTTGGATGAACGACTTTTGCTCCGAAGTACGCGAGTTCCGACGTTTCTTGATACGAAAGATCGCTGAGAACGACTGCTTCGGGAACAAGTCTTGGATCTGCGCTCAGAACGCCATCGACGTCGGTCCAAATAGTAATCGAATCCACGCTCAGGAGCTTACCGAAGATGGCTGCCGAATAATCGCTGCCGTTTCTTTTGAGTGTCGTCGGAACTCCGTCGGCAGTCGCTGCGACAAAACCCGTGATGACGATTTTGTTGAACGGATTTTTCTGAAGCCACTGATCTAGTTTTTTCTGCGACTCGTTCCAGTCGACAACGACTGAAGTTTCGCCCGTGGAGACGACAAGTACTTCGCGTGCGTCGAGCCAAGTTGTTTTTTCACCTTGCGACTGCAGATAAGCGTTCAGCAGTTGGGCCGACCAAACTTCGCCGTGACCTGATACAAATTCGACGATCTGCTCGGAGCAACTTTGTACGTGCCAGATGCTTTTTAAAATTTCGCCGAGGCTGTCGATATCTTTTTTGATAGCTTGAGTAAGATCCGCGCGCTTCTCTTCTGGCAGAAGTGCATCGACCGCGGCCAGGTGTTTTGCCTGCATCGTAATGAGTTTTTTGAAGTAAGACTCATCGCGCTTTCGCGCGAGCTCGGTCAGTTCAATCAATCCATCGGTGACTTTGGACATTGCCGAGACCACAACGGCGACGCGGTGTTTTTCGTCGCGAATCAAGGTCGCGACGTGTTTGTAACGATCTGCATCGGCGACGCTTGTCCCGCCGAATTTGTGTGTCACCCAGGGCTGAGATTTCGTGCTCATCGCAAAATGGTAGCGAGGTTCGTTTGCGAGTGGTACCTACATTTTATGAATGGTTATTCACAACCAGCCGAATATAGGTTTTCGCACGATTCAATTGAGCTTGCGCAGCGGGCAGCTCAGTTTTTGAAGCTTAAAACCGACGCAGGACCTCGTTTTCGAGTTCTTGATCTTTGTGCCGGATGTGGTGTTGTCGGTCTTGAACTCGCCAAGCTATTGCGAGCCGAAAACGACAAAGCCCCTCGGAATCTAGAGCTGGAATTCGATTTTCTAGAAGTTCAGAGCGTTTATCGTGAGTTCTTTGAAAAGAATCGAAATTCTGTAGCTCCCGGTGAATCACTTCGGTGGCTCGAAATGAACTACTCGAAAATCTTGCCCGATGCCGGCCCCGATAGCGGCAAAGCGGCTGGCCAAGTTCATACAGATTTCTTGGCAACATATGATCTTGTAGTTGCAAATCCGCCGTATTTTGATCGCGAGCAGGGCAGTCTGCCACCGTCAGATTTCAAAGCGCGCTGCCGATTTTTTATCGATTCCGATTTCGACACTATGTTTGAAGTCATAGCGCACGTTTTGAAGCCGAGCGGCAGTGCCTTGGTGCTCGTTCGTGATCTGAAAGATCACGGTGTCGACCGAGTCGCGTCGCTGAATCGGATTCTAAATCCGCTAGGTAAATGGTGCGAACTCGAACCCGTTCGTGGCACCGGACTGATTTATTTTCAGAAAAGAGGTCTGGGAAAACCGTAAGCGCCGCGAGGCGACAACGAAGTGAATTGCAGTCTCTGTTTGCTCCGTGGAAGCATAGCGCCGAGCGAGTCGTGTTCCTGACGTGTTCAAGGTTTGGAACACAGTGTTCTAAATCTGCGGTCTAGGTGACTCGACCGTTCGGAACACGAGTGACATGCTTGGTTCATCGAAACGGATTTCGATCGAACATGATTCACGGAGGATTCATGCAAATTTTTAAGTCCTACTTCACATTGTTTGCGCGCATTCTCTTCGCCATCCTGCTGATGGCTTCAGTCGCCGACGCTGGACCAACTCGCGTCGGTAACGGTGATGATGGAACCGATCTCGAGTCGGGGAAAAAAGTAACTTCAGGCATCCTCATTGAAACTCGCGCCGATGCGATGGCGCGAATTGCAAAACTCAACGCGCAGAATGTGCCGGGCCTCGGCCGCCTCCTCGTTGAGATTGAGAAATCCGAAATCTTCTACGTCGCTCACGATGTGAAACCGACGGCCGAGTCGGGAAGCGATGGTATCGAACGTAACGCGACCGTCGTGTTCGCACGGACTTTTCCCGAACCGGTGGCTCCGACCCGATTTTTCGCAGCAGCGCTCACTTTAGATCGCGAACAGTTGATCGCACTTCACATTCACGAAGCTCTTCATCGCGCACTTCCACCGGACCTTCGCGAGAATGAAGCGACCGTGTCGCAATTGACTCTGGCGCTTGCGGCTCCCGATTCAACGCACGACCGCGTGCAAGCGTCGATGGCGAAAGTCCTCTACGCAAACCGATTTGAATCCGAGAAAGTGGTGACAGTGACGGGTGATTCCATCACGGTTGAACGATCTTCGCCGGGGCCTTACTACCCGCCACAAGCAGCCGCTCCCACACAAAGTACAATGGGCTCGATTCGCGAAACACTTGGTCTCGACAGTTGGAAAATGAAACGTTCCGAAGTTAAACTCGCGATGACGACATCGGCGCGCGACTTGGGCATTCCAGTGACTCAAGAGTTTCTGCCGCAGGTGACATTCGAAAAATTCGGTCCGCTAGGCAAAACGACATTTGAAGGCTTCTGGTCCCTCGGTACTGACACGAAGATTGTTGAACGTTCGGCGCTCGTTGCCGGGCCCCTGGGAATTCGTGCAGGAACCGTCGTCGCAAATACTGACGAAGGCGAGATTTCGCTTGAGTATCGATACATGACGGTAACTCCAGCCTCGAATTCGTTTCGCGCGTATATGGCGAATCGGACGATCAAAGAGTACGGTCTACGTTATCAGTCGAAGCATCACGGCCGTGTTCGATGGAATCACTTCATGTCGGTCATCGAAGGCGGTGACGGCGTGAGACTCAACATGTTCGATATCTATGACATGAATCGTCCGAACGTGGGGAACATCGGCGCTCCTTCGCATCCGCCCGACGAGATGACGAATTACGGATCGACTCTGACGCTCAAGTCGGCGGCTTCGATTCAGGTCACGGGAAATGTCGAGCAAAGAAGGGGACTGACATTTGTTCCAAGTCTCGAGCTTGTGATGATGGAACCAAGTGCTCGGCACAGCAATCGGTATTCGACGGAAGGTGTACCGATGTGGGCGGATCGCCAAACTATTCCAGAAACCGTCGGCGCCCTTTTTGGTCTTGGAATTCACTGGCAAGGCGAACGATTCGGTCTTGGAGCTGAAGCGAAAATCGCACGATCTGCATCCGACAGCAGCACTCCAAACACAGGTGATTACTGGGAGCACGGCTTTGACAGCGCCGGGCTCTCGTTGAATCTTCAGTACGCGCTCTAATCCGAAACAAAAAAACCTCGTTCGTTTTTCGCTCAGAGGCGAATAACGAACGAGGTCTCAAAAGCGGTGAATGTTTCGGGCGTTGGCTCTACTTGCGGCCTTTAGAATCGTTCACGTGTGCAGAACTGTAGCAATCGAGCTGGATGTAATCGCCGTGGTGATCGTCGAAGTGAGTCGCGAGAACAGCTGAATGTTTTCGGACTTCAACGTCCCACGTCCAAGTTTTGTCCCAATCGTTTACCTGAGGAATCGTCTTTGCGACGGTGTATGCAGGAGCAATGATAAGATCCGCTGTCTCCGGTTCGAAACTTCCAGCCCACTTCATTTCTACGGACGCGAGTTCGAATTTCACGTGGTCCTTATACTTGCGACCCGAGTATGGCGTGCTCTTCAGGTTTTTGCCTTCAACAGAACCGGCCGATTTATTCGGAATGATGTCGTAATCAGAGCCACCATCAAGAACGATCGTCATCGAATAGTTGCGAGCGGTTCCTGCATCCGGAACGAACGCAACGCCGCTAAGAGAAATATAGATCTGTGCGCCGTTGTCGTTTGCTTCGCAGTTGATGTCGTTAATTTTTGTTTCGGCTGCCTGCGCGTTGAAGCCGAATATCAATAGGACCGCTACCAATAGTGATTTCATAATT
>JAYSYF010000154.1:0-5120 GCA_043716655.1 Bdellovibrionales bacterium
CACTTCGAACTCCCTTCATCAACAACTACGAAGAAGTCTGAAAGAAGACCGGCGGTTCACCCAACTATTTTGTCGCACTGGCAAAGTTGCATCTGGGTCGTCTTGCCGCGAAAAAGGCCACCAGAACGACAGCGAAACCGAAGCAGCTTCGACTTTTGAAGAACGAGAAGAGTGCTTATGGCGGAGATTTGTTGAAGACCCGCGCCGGTCGAGCGCATGGTCGACCACTTTCTGTGCGCGAGACGATGCACTTGGTGCTTCGCTCATCGAACGCCAAGGGCGATTGGTCGTTTCGACGCGGGAAAAACGCAAAGAACATCAGCCGGATCGTGCGCCAGTTCGCAGCGAAGTATGGCGTGCGAGTTTTATCGATGGCGAACGTTGGCAATCATCTGCACCTGCAGATCAAACTCACCAATCGCTTCACCTACCGTCCATTTATTTGCGCTGTGACGGGCGCTATCGCGATGACGATCACAGGTCGCACGCGATGGAGCCGACACCCAGGCAAAGCAGGAAAATTCTGGGACCACCGGCCGTTCACGCGAGTCGTTCAAAGCCTTCGCGCTTTTTTGACACTCAAAGACTATGTGTTCATCAATCAGCTCGAAGGTCAGGGCTACTCGCGAGAGACAGCTCGGATGCTGATCGAAGAGCATCGCGCGAGTTTAGCTTAGGGGACGGCGAAAACGTGCGCTCGCAGCCGCGGAGGAGGATGCAAAACGGCATCCCGAAAACGGAACCCAGAATCCCCGAACTCCTCGAAAAACTAGAAAATCAATCCAGCGTAATACTCAGTCATCGTGATCTGTTCGTCGGCCGTGCAGAGTTTCGCATCCGTGACTGACTTGGGCTTGCCGATTTTTGCTTTATCGAGGATCGAGTCTTTTGAGCTCTCAATTTCAATTGTCGAATCGACGTCGTATGTTTTGCCAGCTCCAAGTGCCGCGACTGTATATCGAGATTTCATAGAGCCAATCGGAAGCGCGCAAGCACCGAGATTCAGCTCAAGATTCGCAGCTGTACCTGTTCCGAAAAATTCCTGGCGAGTCACTCTGCCGCCACTTTTGCTCTGTCGGCCGCTGATAACTTTGATTTCCAAACGATCCGACGGATCGACGGCACGGAACATCGTGATCTTTTTCGAAGCGAGATCGAATTCGAAAGTACCCTGAATTTTCGAAACAACCTGTCCATTGTCGACCGACGATTTCAAATCGAGGTTGTAAGATGAGTGGCTCTCGTAGGTGAAGCGATACGTTCGAGCACCGGCTTCGTCTTTTACCAGTTCCGCTTCGAGGAATCGCGACGTCTTCACTCGCAACGCATCCTTGATATTCTTGATCGGATTCAAAATCGTTTCCAAACCTTTGCCTTCAACGCGCACAACCGTCACGGAATCTAGCTCACCGGCTTTTTTCAATACCGATGCAAACGCGGTCTCACGTCCAAACTGGATAGCATCGAACGTTGGGCCTTTTTCCTTGCAGCCTTTGATATCAGTTTGAAATTTAACGGTGTCGGCCAGCGACGGCAAAGCCTGAACGACTTTGCATGCGGCGGCACGAAGTGGAGCAGTCACAATCGGAGTCAACCGCGTCGCTTCTGGTGGCGTTACGACAGGAGCTTCTTCCGGTGGCGTGACCGTTTGCAAAACCGCCTCTGTCTGGCGAGCAACGTCGGCGAGTTCGATTAACATTGATCGTGAGAATTCTTCGACTTGATCGGTGGTACGAGCCTCGCCGTCATTTCCGCCGCCAGCAAATGCACGAACTTTTTCATCATTTGGCGCGCACGCCGAAAGAGAAGCCGAAAGAGAAACTGACGCTGCAATCACAAGTGCCGATTTTAGAAAAGTTCCCACTAGAGCCCCCTCGAGTTAAGACAGGCTACCAGCTACTGAAACGGCGAGCCGAAGTCTACGTCGCCCTATTTATGGCGCGCCGTCTCGCGCCGCCATTACCGCTTATCCGCGTTTTACCGTAAAAAATCGGGCTTTGACTGGAATTCCGCCCGCACGGAAATCGAGCGGAAGATGCTCGGTCCAACCTTTGGGCACTTGCGGCGCTTTCCCCGCGATTCGTGGGAAAAGTATGGCGACCAAAGTGGGTTTCCATTCAGCTTCAATTTTGGCCATCAAACTCGTCTGACCTTCGGTCGTATCGGTCGAGTCTTTGCCTTTAAGTCGCTGACCCCAAGGCGGATTCACGAACACCATTCGCGGAACTTTTGATTCGCTCTTTGGATTCGCAGCAGCAGATTTCGGTTCGCTCTTTTTGTCGGCCTTCGGATCGCTCTTCTTGTCGGACTTCGCTTCACTCTTTGGCGGTTTAGAATTCGTCATGAATATTAATTCCACGTCGTTCGCCAAACCCTTCAAAGCTTTGCGCCCGCGCTCGAGCTGCTTCTCGTCCGTATCGACGATGATCGCTTCGGTCAGACCCTTCACAAGTTCATCAATCGTCTCGCGAGTCGCGGCGACTTTGGATTTCACTTTTGTTTTCGGTTTCGTAACGACCGCTTCTCCCTCTGGAGCTGGCTCGAATTTAAAACAAGTGTCGACAGCAAATTCTCGCGTCGGTTTTTTCACTTCGGAGTTCGTCGATTTTGGTTTGATCTTCGAAACAGAACGTTTCACCGCACTGCTTTGCTGGCTTAAAGCTTCGCGCAAGAACACAGCGGTGCCAGCCATTGGCTCGATCCACTGCCATTGATCTTGAAATGCTTTTTTTGTTTCTTCGTCAGTTACAGCAATTTCAAACGCGCGCTCGACGATCGACGCAGCCCAAGTTTCACGAAGCGGAGCTGTTCCGACATCAGTGTGCGAGCCGCGCTTGTGCAGAAGATCTCCAGAGAGATCGAGACTGATCGTGCAGATGTCGTCTTCAACGCGAACTAAGCACATCACTTCTTTGGTCGGTCGCGGAGGTGGCATTTTGAACGATTTCTTAAACGCTTCGACGACGGACTCTTCAATTCCGGATTTAATTCGCAAGCGCGAAGTGTGACTTGCCGCTCGGACTGAAAGTCCGACTTTTGGTTTTAGCCACTGCTCCCACGGCAAATTCGAAACCTTGCGGTAGAGCTTCTGAAAGTCACGCGCACCGAATTGATCGACTCTGACCAACACACGGGATGCGATCTTAAGCGAGGGTTGGCCAAGCCGAACGGCGCCCCAGGTGCTATCGAATTGAATTCCGCCCGTCATCACAGCGATCCGGCCGGCATCCAAAATTTCTTCAACTTCACGCTGAGCTTGCAGCTCGAAACCAGGGTTCACTACGGCGAAAAAAGTCGCAACTGTCGAATCTTGCAATGGATTTGCGAGTTTTTGGATACGGGGCTGTTTTGAATCGTCTTCCATTTAAAAATCCTACCGAAGTCAGTCAAAGCTAAACGTTGCAAAAAAATAAGGCGTCTAATAATCCGCTTACTTATAAACGAAGGAGGTCTTTATGACTACCCGCATTCTCATGATTCTTGTTTCCGCCCTTATGGCGACTTTGGCTACTCCCGCTTTCGCAGGCGAACTCGACAACGAGGCGAAGATCATCAACGAACAGGCCCTCCGTGCGAAAGACCTCCCAGGAACGGTGGTCGTTCGCGTGAATGAAAAAGGCGAAGCAAGCGTTCTCGAAACCTCCGAGCGACTCGCTCAAGACACGAAAACCATCGAAGCCGTCCACAAGTTCAAATTCACGAAAATCGACGCTGCCGGCACTCAAGAACTTGATCGCGCAAGTTCGACCTCTTCGTGGTTTGCCTGGTACAACCGCAGCTACTACTACGCGCCGACTTATTACTATTCTGGTTACAACTACAGCTACTGGAACTGCTACAACTACGCTTACGCGGGTTACAACTACTACTGGTACCGCTGGTAGACTCCGGCATTCAACGACCTGAGTGCTCCTCAATCGAGAGGAGCACCGGAAGCCGCTGTCGGAACGTACTTTTTTTCCCTTACCCGGCCATAATTTTCACCAATTCATGACCGACCTCGAGATTACTGCCAAGTCAGACTAAGCTCGCTCACATGGATCGATCGACAGCTACACGATTTACTTCTCTTCTTTTAACTTCGCTTCTCTTTGTCGCCTTCCTAGGTGCATCAAATGCATCCGCGGAAGATGAGTCTTCGACTGAAATTGCAGCAGAGACTTTGGATGCAATGGCTGCCGCCGTCGGACTTGGATCTACGACTGCTGTCGCCGGCCCGCGAAAAATAAAGTTAGCCATTCTCGATAACGGCTTCCGAGATTTTAGAAAAGCTCGTGGGGTCACATTGCCTTCGACGACAAAACTGCACACCGGACCAACTGCAGTCGATCCAAAATTCGAAGAAGGTCACGGAACCAAGATTGCCGAGATTCTTGCAAATCTACTCGATCGCTCAGGAGCAAAATACGAACTGCATCTCTATCATGCGTTCGGATATTCGAATCTTAGTGCCGCCGTAAATTCCGTGATCAAAGAAAAATTCGATCTCGTTTTGTACAGCCAAGTTTGGGAATACGGCGGAAATGGCGACGGCCGTGGTTTCATCAATCGTCTCGTGAACTCTGCAACCGATAGCGGCATCACTTGGGTCAATGCGACCGGAAACTTCGCGAAGAGCACTTACCGCGCGCCGATTGAACGAACGGTCGATGATTGGGCTTATTTGCCGGGACCAAACGGATCGGTACAAATTCGTTGTTTCGCTAGCAAAAAGAACGTCTGCAACCTTCGTGTGGTCCTCAGTTGGAATTCATTTTCCGACGACGTTAGAATCGGAACCGATAAAGATCTCGATCTTGTTCTGACAGACGACACGTCTAAAATTCTTCACATGGGTGGTTTGATTCAAAAGAAAACTGTGGGACCTGCCGAACAGGGCGTCTCGCTTTATCCACGCGAAATCATTGAAGCCGAAGTAAAACCCGGCCTCTATTACGCGCGAGTCAAAATCCGTTCGAACAACTTTCAGAAATATGACGAACTGAAAATCATGTCGTCCGGTGACTTCACCGAAGTTCTTAACCGGACCGAAGGTGAAACGCTTCTGCCGCCGGCGGACAATCCGACTGTGATTTCTGTCGGCGCTTCTGACACCGAGAAAAGTTCATTTAGCCGAAGCA
>JAYSYF010000155.1:0-15392 GCA_043716655.1 Bdellovibrionales bacterium
CCAGAGTATTACGAAAAATATTATTTAACCGAGGAAGAGATTAGGACTCGAAAGTTTTCATAGCTAAAACTGTCGCACTAGCTGGTTGAAACCGGCACAGCCGTCGACGGGGCAATATAATAAATCGCACCGGAGCTGGGCTTTCCTTGGCGGCGATGACACGTCTTTAATTGGGATAAATTAACGAGCGGGTTTAAGATTAGCGGAGCGTTTGCCTCGGGAAGGCGGAACTGGAAAGGCAGGCTGAGCAGGAGCCGCAGGAGACGGAGCACTCCCCGACAAAACGTCTAACCCCAAATGCTTCCGAAAAATTTTGTCGGTGATGTTCGCATCCAGCCACGCCTTCGCAGCGGCAAAAGTCATTTCGCGTTCGGCGGCCACACAGAGATCCTCGAAAATTACGCGAGTCGCTGCATGCGCAAGGCTTGGAAACGCGCCGTCGTCGATTTCGCCCACACCGACCACGGCAAAAGTTCGCCACAATGTCTTCATGCTGCTAACGTAACGTTTTTCATTGTCGCGCCCGATAAGATCGGATCCTCGACGAATTTGTTTGAATTCGCACCGTAGTCGCGATCGCTTGGTTCTAGAGCCAGATGAACCCACGTTCCATCGGAAAACCGACGAAAGCTTCTGCCCATCACTGTATTTTCCGATTTGGGGATACGCATCGCCGAGGCGATGGAAAAGAACATTGTTCAAGATTTTTGCTCAGGCATGCAACAGCTATGGTGCAGGTAAGCCGCTTCGCCCCTCGGGCTTCCCGAATAAGATCCAATGTTTCGTCGAGTCGATAAAATTGTTAGCACCGTAGGCAGCTGCGACATCAACATTACCGTTCATATAATTTTTTGCGTTATAGACCGACGATCCATTCCGACCTTCGCGCATACCCGAAAGTAAATAGTGCTCAAGGGATTTATCAAACCCGCCTGCGTATGCGTTCCGAACGTCGGCATATTTTAGTAAATAATAGTTTAAATCAAAAGCCGCTTTGCCGTTTGAAGTAGCGAGCAAATTAACAAACTGATTCGGATTGTGTTGATACAGCGTTTTCATTCGCTGTGTAACTTCCGTTAGGTTGCCCAAAATTAGATAAAGAGTAGTTGAGTATTTTCCTTTTTTTACATTTACATAATGAAACCCAACGCTCCACTTAGTGGTCGAGTCCGCCGCGTCGTTTGGATTCAGCGCCGAGATTTGATAGTTCGTGGCGACCCGAGTGTTGCGGTCCGGCGTGCTCAACTCTTGATCTAAAGCGATGACCCCCATCGCATGGCGTCCGTCGGTTGTTGACAGGACCGTCGGGAAAAAATGCGTCGGGTCGCCGACGAACGTTGGAGTTCCATTCACTACGCTGAGTGTTGCCGGTGCGCTCTTTACGAGTGACTGCAAACCGGGGTCGTAAAGATAAAAACTGTCGAATTCGCCATTCAAATAACCAGTTAAAGCTTCAAGCGACATTGCCGAATGGTCCGTCGCTACATTTACGTCAACTTGCCAACGCACGATTTGACTGTCGCCCCCGTGATTCATCGAAACCGTTTTCGTGATGGTGTCAGGAGATGTCCCAGATGCGCCTTGCGGAGTGCCACAGTAAGGTGCAGGACTCATTCCGGGAGAATACCAGTATGCAGGTGAGGTCTGTGCGGTCAGTGAGCCTGCGCCTAGAGCAAGAGTTCTCAACTGACTTTGAGATTTACCGGTGGGAACACCATTCACGAGCCTGACATCGGCAGCAGCCCCGGCTTCAGTCGGATTGAAGCACTCTCCCAAATTCTCAAAAGTGAACGCCGTTTGGATGAGCCGTCCGGTATCGTGGCTATTTACGAACTGCTTTCCTCGGAACCACAATTGCGTCACAGTTCCCGCATAAACTGCCGAAGTTCGTATCGTGATCTTTTCATTCCCGAATGTCGCATTACCGAAGGCTGTGGATGCGGCCGCACCCACTTGCCAACCGTAAGCATACGATTTCGTTTTCTGTCGATTTTCGAAACGTCCCTTCGAGAGGTAATGTGCAACACCCGCCTTACAGTTCGCGGATCCAAAGGCACCAGCGAGGTCTGGATTGAGTTCCAAATAATCTCGAGCTGAAAAAGAGGCTGAGGCGCGACGGCATTCAGCTTGTCCAAATGATTGCCAGTGATTTTGAGCTTGGGTGACCGAATTCAAACCCGCGCTTCTGAGGTCTGAGTTTGCGTCCAGATAGAATTGCCAATCAAACACGACGGGATCGAACACGGAGCTGGACTGCGAGTCCCAACTCGATGTGGGCTCAGCCGCCCCGATGTAACCGGTAAATGCTAGCATCATAACCATAGTAGCTGAAGCCGCGCTGGCAAAAATCTTTTTCATTCGGAACCCCCAGAGAACAACGTGAGCCTGCAGGGATTGATCGGACGAGTTTGTGGAAAAGTGAAAAAGAACAGGTCAAGTTCTGCAAACTTAAGCGTGATGTAAGAAGCGCATGCAGAAGTGTCTCATTACGGAACAACATTGAGACGTTATGAGGACTATTGACTGACGAGCTTGTGCTCAAATAAGCGCTACCGCGCCATTTCCGAAGTGAACTTCAAAGTCGCAAGCATCTCGCCATGAAACGGAAAACTTGGTTGTGCGTACTCACGACGATGGCACTGCTGTAGTCGACCGGGGTATCGAAGTTTGCATTGACCGTGCCCAAGCAAGAAGTATCGGTCGTTGAGGTGAGATAAAACTCGATCTGCCCCGTCTGCCCGATCAAGTTATATGGCGCAACGTACATTGCAGCTACCGACGGAGTACAACCTGTGCCCTTGCACCCTAAGCAGGTCAGCAGCAGTGACCCAGCGGGACAAGTCGCGGTGACCGACTGCGCCCAAAACCCCCCAGCGGGCGGGTATACGTATGTGAACTCGACGACGGGTGAGTTTGAGGTAAGCAGGCTTTGCGCCGACGCGCAGGACTCTATCGGCAAGGCTGCCGGCGGTCCTGTCTGAGTTCGGATAATTTGTTGTATTTGTAGAGGCTTCATCACGCCAGCCATAGAAGCCGCAACAAAAGTGATTATGAGGGAGCCAGTATACTCATTCGGGTTACCGGTCGCATAGATTTTCGTGAAATTAATTGTGTCGACAATCAAGTTACTGTCGCCGGGGAGGCGATCACCAGCTTTGGCGATCAAAGCCGATGTGACATTCAATCCATGACGAATTTCAGCAACGTTGATGACGGTTGGGCTAGGCGAGCTCTCGGTTGTCGCCATTGAGGCGTCGATCGTATTTCCAGCTAGCTGCCACGTACAAACGTCGGACTTAGCAAATTGCCTGAGCAAAGTGGTTTTAAGTTCTACGAGCTCTTGCCTTTGCCGAAGCAAAGTTATCGGCTTCTGCATATCAACGACTAACGACGCCAGACCTAGTGAAACGACGCTCATGATGGCAACAACGATCATTACTTCGATGAGACTCGCTCCAGCTTCATCAGCGCGCTGAAGTCCACCCGTATGTTTCACGTCAGGAAGGTTCATCGAGTTTTCCTCTGCGCTTAAAGCCGAAATGGAAAAATTGTCACCATGAAACTGCAAGTATCATCAATGTTGTTGTTGAGGGAGACAAGACGCTTGATAGCGATCTGGACTTTGTTCGACTGTTCAAACCGCATACTGAACCTATCAAGTCGGGTTCGACTCGTGGTTACGGGGCATTAATTCGACGGTAGCGTTGCGCACAATCCGTAGCGTTTGCTGTTAATCAGTTGGTTCCACGCGTCCATCTGGGTCACGCCCAGACCATAGCCGAGATAAATTTTGCCGCCCGCAAATTGAGTCAAATCCATGCTGCTGAAAATCGAGCCGCGAATTCCCACCGCTTGAAGCGGCTGCGCTGTAACGCCCGAAATCGGCAAGTAAGTCGCATTCGAATTATTATGCCGCGCCCAATTTTTTCCGTCAAAACTCCACCATTCATTGCGAACTACGTCGTACCCAGCGACGTAGTAATACCCGATTTTGCCGAGATCCTCGCTCGCTGGCAAAATTGCTCCGTCCATCGTAAACATGGCTAGATTTGCACTGGATACCGTGCACGAAAACTTCGGCATCGACGCCGGCGCTTCATACACGAGCTGCGCCAGCTCGTCTGAAGGAATTGCTACTGTCCCGGTTTGCAGAAAACCATAATTTGAGCCATACCCAACACCGTCGTCGAAGTAGCGACCTTGCGAGTTTATGCCATCGATCACACTCCCCGAAGCATTTGCCACGTACGCGCGGATATCTCCCGGAACACGCGATATCACGAGACCACGCTTTACGGTCGCTGTCATCGCCACTTTGTCTTTCAGTGTGCCATCTGTGTATCTAGTATAGACTCCGAACAAACTATAATCTCCTGCTGTGAAAAGACTGTGATTGAGTCGCAAATTTGCGAAGCCCTTCGCATCGAGATTGAGATCAATTTTGATCAATTTGTCTTCCTTTGCTAAGACCACAAGATAACGCGCATTCGCGGGGCCCGTTGCGAGAAACATTGGATCCGATTCATCCACAATATATCGAGGAAGCTCAACGGTCAGCGGAGGCGTCGGCGTAGACAAGGCTTGGAACAAACCATTCGGGCTCGCGACGTATCTGCTGATGCGCCCTGAAACGATAAACTGTGCTGTGATAGAGTTGTCGATGAGCGAGTTAAACACTGCGGCCAGCTTAGCGCGGCGAGCATTGTTGTCGTGACCGTGACCTAAAAGGTAGTTCACTCGTCCTTCAAGACGGACGCCTGACGCGATGGCGTCTTGGATAAGTCGCATTTGATCAGTGCTAGGAACGATAAAATCGTGGGAACTAGTTTCGAGAAAAACCTGGGTCTCATTTTTTATCAGCTTGGCGACTTTTGACTTTGTCAGGGCATTGTACTGACCCGGGGCATCGGAAATACTGCTACTGCCAGTTAGAACTTTAAGATGGGCCGCTGATCCGCCCAGACCTTCGAAGCCAATGCGCGTGAAACCCGCGGGATGACGAAAAGATTTTTGCCAAGAGCCGATGAAACCGACGCTCCAGTCTGACGCATACAGAAGTGCAGGCACGGTTGGCGTAATAAGATCCGAAATAATATTCAACTCATTCGGCGGAACGCTCGCGTAAGCGAAAGCGACTTTCGCGGCTGTGAGCGCGGGATGGGAAGCAACATTCAATGCTGAGATGCCTCCACGAGAGGCACCGAAGGAAACTAACTTCGTCGGACTCGCCCCGAGATCAGTAAGATAAATTTTAAGAAAATCGTTGAGTTCACCATAAGCCACGTTATCGACTGTACGTGAACCGACTCCCCCGTTTCCATTCCACATCAACGCGAAGCCTGACCGGCCCTTTGCGACGTAAGCCTGCGCTAGGGTCTCGAGCATTGATTGCCCTTCGAGAGCGACTAAATTGGTATTGAGGTCATAAAAGCCGTTGAAGAGCGTTGGAAGTGCACCGCTCGATGCCTTTGACCAGCGCGGCGGAACGACAATCGTAAACAAATTGTTCTTAAACACGATGCTGTGAATAATTTGAAAGTACGGAGCGTTCTGCACGACCAGCGCCGATAAGTCGCCGGCCGATCTAACTTCGTTTGCCCCTTGTAAAAATCGAACGGACTTCAAATCATTTACACACAATTGGTTCAATAGTCCCGTGAACCGCGACTGATTAACGTCAACCGTCGGAGGATAATTGGCTAGGTCGTAGCGATTTGCCAAATAATTACCGACAACAGGGAGCGCAAATTTCGAGACGTCGTAGAGCGAGACATACTGGATTCCTGAAGCATACTCGCTGGCTTGATTTATGTTGGCGATTGGCGGCTGAACTTTGAGTCCGAGCATCGGATAATGCGTCACTAGCGGTAGAGTTGCATCACCGATTAGATTGCAAACAGCATTTTGATCGGCTGAAGAGGGCGCCGCTGGAGCAGCAAAAATGTTCAACATCATTGTTGTTTCGCTAGCGTCGGTTTCAGAAACCGTCGTGAACGATGTCTGTGATCCCGTCCTGGGGTCTATAACCGCTGCCCCCCCGCAATTCTGAAAAAGCGACGCTAAAACCGCAAAAGCAACAAGAACGACCGCGTAATTGTGTTTCAAATAAAAGTCCCCCCGGTTAGCGTATCTCATTTTGACCGTCTCCACCTTAGACAACAATGATTCGACTCATCTTGAGACACAGTACAAACGAGTTTCTTAGAATCAAATCGTATTCGACAATTATATCAAAGCCGGTTGCTATGCAGTCGTGTAAATAATTTTCAAGTCGTATAAACTAGTTTTCATTAAGACGTGTTCCCTACCAATAGTTTCGAATCACGTTTATTTAGTTTGGCAGTTATCGGCTCGACCGAAAAATCATTCAGGGAAAAAAATGTTAAAACTATTACTTCTCGCAGGAATCACTCTTTCGTTTAATTCGGCAGCCGGATCACAAAGTTACTTTCTGTGTAGCATTCCGGTGACTGGACCCTACGCGTTTGAGAATCAGGAATTTGGTGTGATGATAGAACTCGACTCTGTGTCAATGACTATACTCACGGGCTCGAGCGATTCGATATTCCCCGGCAATAGAATTAGGACGACTAATGTAGTGATAACCGCTGGAGGACCCAATGGTTGGCCTTCGGTGGTCGCAGCGAATTATCTTTCGCCGGATAACGGCAGCCCGCAGTCAGCAGCAGCAAGGTTTAAGGTGGGCAAGCATGGAAAACCTGCGGTCATTTACACGTCTACCGAATCAAATGTAAGCTTGGAGCTTCAGTGTTTCTAAAAAAAATACGCAAGCACGTCGCCTAAGACGGATCGGCGACTTTCAGTCAGGCTCAATGCGGTGTCGGTACGACAGCATCAACTTCCCCGAACTTCTCTAGTCTCAGCTGCTTCCGGAAAGATTTGTCAAAGATGTTCCGCTCGAGCCAGGTTTTCGCTTGGTCAAAACTGAGTTCGCGCTCGGCTGCTAAGCAAAGTTCTTCGAAAATCACCCGAGTCGCCGCGTGCGCGAGGCTCGGGAACGCACCGTCGTCGATTTCGCCCACGCCAACGATCGCGAACGTTCGCCACAACTCTTTCATCGAGCTCACATAGCGTTTCTCGTTTTCTCGGCCCGTGAGGTCAGCCCCCCGACGAATTTGCTTCGTCGATAAAGGTGATTCCACCTCTAGCAGATCCATGATCTCGCGACCTTCTCCGATAATCTTCTCGCGCTCTGGGCCGAAATAAACCCAAAGCTTTTTAAATAGCTCGGGTGAGAAAACGGTCGCGCGACCACGGTACCATTTGGAATAAATCACGCGATGGCTTTCCGCTAATAGTCGGCGCAAGTGCCAAAGCTGCACGACTTTGTCGTCAGCGGACTCAGTCCACTCCCAACGCATGATCGAGCGCGGATGCAGCACGTGCCACACCGAAAGCGGTTCTTTTTTTCCTGGAATCGGAAATACGAGGAGCCAGCCGTTTTGCATAACGGCTTCGATCGAAATTTCTATTCGGTCCGAACTTCTGGCCATTTTGTTCCTTCGCACTCCACGATCGTGAAACTCAATGGGGTTTCAAGGGTCGCGTCGACTAATTTTCCGTCGATCAAAAGTGCACGAACCGGTCCAGCGTCACCGCCACCGATTTTGAGCGGCGGTGCTAGCAGCATAAATTCGCCCTCAGGAACTCCGTCGAGGCATATTCCCTCGAGTACCGCCAGATTGAGACGTGCGACCGTGTGGTGAGATTCAAGTGCTTTCGAAGTTTCCGGATCGATCGATGGAGTATCGATCCCGATCAGTCGAACTCCCAGGCGCGCCAAAGTTTCGATGAGTTCAGGATCGTAGCTTGCAAAATCAGAATTCCACGAGTTCGGATTCGGAAATGTCCCGGTCCAAAGTAAGAAGCGTCCGGGCAATCGCTGGCCCCCTTCGATCAAACATCGACCGTACTCCGACAAGTGATTGAGACGGACCCGTTCCCCTCGTGGAACTTTGGCGCGCACAACAAGTGCTGGACCAATGTAATAGCTTAAATCGCGGCGATCAATTCCCTCGCCCGATGCCGTATAGTGCGAAGGAGAATCGGCGTGCGCGCCAGCGTGCAGCGAGGTGGTTATCGCACTAAGCCCCAAGTGGTGTCCTGCTTCGAAGCTTAACGAAACATCGCGCTTAAAAGTGACGTCACCCGGAAAAACTCCCGTCAATGGATTCAATGTTGGACTCAGGTCGTATACCTTCACAAATCAACTCAGTGTTCGTAAAAAATCGAGTACTTCCTCGGCGTGACCATTCACCTTCACTTTGCGCCACTCGCGAGCAATCTTGCCCTTCTCGTCGATCACAAAAGTCGAGCGCTCGACACCAAGGTACCGGCGTCCATAGAGGCTTTTCATCTGAATCACGTCGAAAGCACGACAGAGTTTTTCGTCATGATCGGACAATAGTTCGAAAGGGAATCCGCATTTTGTCTTAAAGCTTTCATGACTCTTCAAGGAATCCTTCGACACGCCAAAAATGACGGCTTTCTCGTTATCGAATTCGCTTTTCAATCTTTTGAAATCGTATCCCTCGAGCGTGCAGCCTGGAGTGCTGTCCTTCGGATAGAAGTAAAGTACTATACGTTTTCCCGAAAAATCGGCGAGCGAGGTCTCGCCTCCGCCCGTGACAGCAACTTTCAATTTCGGAACCACAGTTCCTACTAAGGATTTCGCAGCGCTCTCGCCCGGGCCAGTCACGATTTCTTCGAGTTTTTGTACAACTTTTTTAGCCAACTTACTTGCTGCGAGCTTCATCACTTTCGCCTTTGTCCCTGGCTTCGCCGCAGATCTCGCCTTTTTCGCAGGCTTGGCCTTAGCTTTCGTCCTTACAGACGTCTTCTTTTTCGCTCCGGCCACTTTATTTAGCGTTGCCATTATCTTCTCCGAGTCGCCCGTTAATCTCGGCCTCACATTAGCTTTGAATTATGCTAGAAGTGAACTCATGACCGCCAATCCCCTCCATAAAGGCATCGAAACGGCCCTCCTCACCCAATTAGCCGCGAGCGGATTTTCAAAATCATGGGTCCAGGCGGTTCAAAAGCTCTCGAACCATTATGTTGCAGAGCCAGAATCAATCTCGCCGTGGCGAGAAACTTGGGCCAGAGAGGCCCTGCTTAGCTATTACCATCCGCTGAATCAGGCCCGTGCAGAGCGGGTCGCCGCAAAGGGCTTAGGCGTGGGTTTCTTTGAAGGCATCGAACACATCATCGATCTCGGATGCGGTTCTGGAGCCGCAGCACTCGGCTTCTTGCTTGCGACCCATAACCAAATCAAGTCACTCGAACTCAGCGACCATTCCGATGCGATCGCCAAGATAGCTAAAAAAATCATCGAAGATTCGAAACTCGCGCCACACCGGTTGACGACATCCCAGCAATCGATCGAGTTCTATCAATCGCCCCCAGTTTCGAAAGGAACCTTGCTACTCCTTTCGTACGTTTTGACAGAATCGCGTTCCGAAACAATTCTCGAAAGCCTTCTCGAACGACACCCCGGTCTCGAAGCGGTTGCGATTCTCGAACCGTCCACATCGAAAGACGCAAGACGCTTGCAGCGGCTTCGTCCGACACTTCTTCGTCACGGCTTCAATCTTTGGGCCCCATGCACTCACGAAGCCGAATGCCCGCTTTTAAAAGATTCGGATCGCGATTGGTGCCACGACCGCGTGATTCCCCATTTGCCTGAATGGTGGCCGCAGCTTGAAGCGGGACTGCCGATGAAAAATCGAACGATCACGGTTTCCTACTTACTCGCGCGAAAAACGCCGCGCGCCGCACACGTCACTGAAGTTCGTGTCATCGGCGATCGACTAGATGAAAAAACGAAAGTACGTCAAATGATTTGCCGCGGAGAAAACCGCGAATTCATCAGCTGGTTCCCATCAAGACTTAAAGCAGAAGCCGAGACTTTTCACCTTTCGCGCGGTGACCGTTTCGAATCTGCCGAAGGAATTTGGAAGGATCCGCGGGGGATCGATCGCTCAAAAGAATTTCGCCTGGACCTCGAAGCTATCAAGCATATTGAAACGATGCGCCTCGAGTAATCAAAGCGCGTCGTCCGCAATCTCAGCGTCTAATTCTTGAAGCATCAGATTCATTTTCGCGAACACCCGTTCGGATTCAGCTGCGATATCATCAGACTCGCATCGGAATAATTCACATCGCATGGAATAAAGTTTCATCGGGCGAGGCAACAGTGGAATTGTGAGCCGCTCGGATGCCCGCAGTCTTCGGCCAATCCACTTTTGTACCGGAAAGCGATCGAGCAAGCCTCGGCTCAATGATATCGAACTTGCCCAGTTTTCGGACCCTCTGTGCACACACAAGAGCATTGGCGTTTTGGTTTGAATCGCGAGCTCGACAAATCGAGTCGACCGAAATGGCTGCAGATCCTTCGCTTCGCCAAAAAAACAATTCGAGCCTTCGGGAAAGACCACAAGATCTGCCGTACCGAGTTTCACAAAATGATCGACGAGCTGCCGAAACGAAAGCGGCCGACTGCTTTGGCTAATGAATTCGGCTACGTGTTTCAAGCCAGGTACCGAATAAAAAAAGCGATCCATGACGGCGATCGGAGTTCGCTTAGCCCCACCTGCGGCTATGATTTCTTTCGAAAGCAAGCATGGTGCTGGAAGCCATGACAACGGAGATGCATGACTGAAGACGACGATCATGCGCTCGTTTTCGCTTAGTATCTGCTCTAGCTTCGGTTCGGATCTAAAGCTCGTCTCATTTGCGAGAAGCGACAGCAGCTTCGACGTCCAAATCTCATAATCAGAAAGTATTCTTAAGGGTTGCGAATCAATGTTCGAGAAACTGTCGGACTTTTCGACGTTCACTTTGGTTTCCTCAAAATTATGATGATCCCGTCATATTTCACTCAAACTGACTAACTTATTACGATCCCGTTTGCACGCCCCGGACCTTAGTATGGATGAAGACCACGGAGGTCACATGCGGTACGTTGCTGGAATCTTTCAAGTGTCAGTCATCACGATGTTTTTGGTTTCTTGCTCTGCCATGAATGGCGGCAGTGAAATCGCACCACTGTTATCAGGTGCAATCGATACGGGCATCCCCACAGAGACCGGTGTGACGATCAAAAAATCATCGATGGATGTGAACAAATATCCAGTGACGAAAACAGTGTGCGATCCGTTTGGTGACAATTCAGATCCGCGTTCAAACCAGGGGCTAAAAGCCGAACTATGGTGGCTCGAGGCCTCGCAACCTCGCCAAAGCACTGTTTCTGCTATGATCGCTAATGGTAAAAAATCAGACCGAACCCTTTTCTTTTCGCAGTTAAACGTTCGAACTCGCATGTTCAACATGGGCTTCGCGAACGAAACAGGCAGCACCGTCAAAGCTGACGACGGCGCGACGTTAATCGAATATTTCGCTTTGCGATTTCGCTCGATACTGCGGCTCGCGCCCGAACAAGCGGAAGGAATGTACGAGTTCGCAATTCTGTCAGATGACGGAGCTGTGCTCAAGCTTCGCGGCAGCGATGGCGTTTACCGCCCGAACGTTTCGAATGACGGTAATCATCCAACCCGCCTCGGATGCGGAATTGACCCCGTATCGCTTGGTCGAGAATCTGAAATACCGATGGCGATCGAGTATTATCAGGGTCCCCGGTACCACATCTCGATGATCGTACTGATGCGTCCGTACAAAGCGGACCGCGCGGGTCTCGTTAACGGCAAGGACCCCGCTTGCGGACTTACCGGCAATGACACTTGGTTTGACCCAAACAATGGCTCGACGGCGAAGCCGCCCTACAAAGACTTGCTCGCACGCGGATGGAAACCGCTCGACGTCGACAACTACGCTCTTCCAAACGAAGCCGTATTCAATCCGTGCAAAGACGGAGTCGCACCTGTCATTACGAATTTAAAAGTGTACGAACGTTTCAACGATGGCTTCGTCGTGACTTGGAATACCGATATTCCAGCAACAAGCCAGGTCATCGCGACCGACGCTGCTGGAGTTCAAACGATGAGCGTTTCCGACAACGTTCTTCGAACAAGTCATGAAGTACGGATCAGCGGTCTGACTGCACGAAAGACCTATACGATTCAAGGTGTGGCGATCTCTGAAACTTACGGTCGCGCAATCAGTGATGGAGTCGAGGCGGTCACAGATTTCTAAAGCCGTCCGGGTCGAGTCGAGCTTGCCTAGCAGTTGACGGTGAATGAAGATCACCGTCAACATAGAGAGGTATGCTTAAGACCTTGTCGAGCTTTCTTCCCAGCTTCACGCTACTTACGGTGATTACTGGAATCTACACAGCACTAGTTTTTGGCAACCACCCGATGGAGGTTGCTACAAATCACAGCCAGAATTTCAAAGTCGCTAAGAAGCTCAGTGCCGAGAAGCTATCGATTGAAACCGTAACTCCGCTGATAGTCGCATCACCTTTAGAAACCGAATAGGCCGAAACGTCTCCGCCAACCGAAAGAGAATCGGTGATGAAGTGGTTGTAACCACCGACGGCTCCAACATGAAATGGCGATACGGAAACGGCTGCTGCACCAGTTCCGACGTCGATTTTAGTGATACCTAGACGAACTCCGAAGTAAGCACCCTTCGCCTCGCCCTCGAAGTGGTAGGTACCTTCAACACCATAAAAATCGATGTTGAAATTCCCAACCGTGCCGCCTTCGTCTTTCCGCGATGTAAAATAATAGCCGCCGAGACCCATTTCCGTGCCGATTTTAGCTCCGGCTGTCACACCGAAAGCTGTTCGTGCCGTCGTCGAACTTTTAGTTGGGACGATAGCGCCAGCAGCGCCACCAACCCAAAGTGCTTGCTCACCCTCTGCCGCTGCATGAGCAGGTGTCGAGAAGAGGCTCACAAACAAAACGGCTGCGAGTGCCGACATCGATAATTTTAGAGTGTTCATTTCTTATCCTTGGTTTTGATAGCGTTGTTTCAAAAGTTTGCTTTATCCGTAACCATCATGCTCTGATTTACCCATGATGAAATACCTATTCCGCATCGTGTTGCAGGGAATTTTTCTAACGGTAGTCCTGTTCCAGATTCGTAACGCCGATGCGAACGTCGTTGGTGCGGATGCACAAAACTTCAACCCGACAAGCAATGGTCTCGACTTCGTTACCGTTCAATCTTCTGAGACTTTAAAACCCGGAATCATCAACGTCGGGTTGTTTTTAAATCACGCGGTCAACTCGCTCCCCTATTTTGACCAAACCGGCGGCAGTCGCCTCATTTTTGCCGATAGTTTGACTTCATTCGACTTCAACGCAGGCATGGGACTGACAAAAGATTGGGACATCGGATTCAGCCTGCCGCAAGTGCTGCGACAGAGTGTCGATGACGGATCGGGCGCGCGCGGTGAATTCGCATCGACAGGAATGACCGAAGCTCGAATCAACACAAAGTATCGTTTCACTGGCGACGCCGATGGCGGTCTTGCGGCGATCGTGTCCACAAACTTCAACATGATTGCAAACAATCCGTATGCTGGTGTGAACTCGGGCCCAACGATGAATTTCGAATTGGCCTACGATACAACCGTCAGCAGATTTGCTCTCGGAGGAAACCTCGGTTACCGCATGCGATCCAAAGGCACAAAGATCGTAGGTTCAATCGCGGATCCATTGGGAAATCAGTACATCGCATCCGTTGCCGCTAGTTATCACTTCCCCGAGTACAGCGCGAAATTGATTACTGAAATTTTCGGCGCGCTGCCCGCAGAGAAGACTAATAGTTTTGGCGACCGAAGTCTTTCGTCGTTCGAATGGTTGCTCGGAGTAAAATACGACATGACCACCAACCTCGCACTGCATGCGGGCGGCGGAACTGAAATCATACAAGGTGTCGCGAGTCCTGATTGGCGAATGTATGCGGGACTGAACTACGCTTTCGGTCCTACATTTTCCGACAAACAACCTTCCAGAAATCCCGAGAAGCCAAACGAAACACGATATCTTGAAGTTGTCGCAACTGGGGAAAAGAATTCGGTTCAAGAACGGTTTCGTACACAAAGTATTTTGTTTGATTTCGACTCGGACCGTATGACCGGAAATTACGATGAAGTCTTACAAGAACTTGCCGATTCGCTTTCGAGTGGATTTAGGAAGTTAAAAATCGAAGGACACACCGATAGCGTCGGTCCCGATAGTTACAACGAGTCACTTTCTCTTCGACGTGCAAACGCAATTCGACGTCGCCTCATAGAAAAGTTCGCGCAAAACGCTGGAAAAGTTCAAGCGCTCGGTTTTGGTGAATCCAAACCGATCGAAAGCAACGCGAACTATCAGGGGCGCCAAGCGAATCGACGTGTCGAATTCGAGATCGACCGATAAGAAACCCGTATTCTTTACTTTAATTACTTCCGTTTTTTCATACAAAGAGTGAGGCCAATCACTCTTGAATGAACACGTAATGTGCGAGCTGTCAGCAGGCGGCAGTACAGCGGTAATTTAGAGAAATGTACGGATGGCCCCATTTGTGAAGCTTCCGTGATTATGAACAACTTGAACAAACGTCTCCCCAAGGTGACTGTCCTGGCCACGAGTCTTATCGCATGTCTGTTTCTGTATGCAGGCCTGGCAGACGCAGATCCGTCGCTCATTCAATTACAAGGCGCCACACCTTCGCAGTTGTTGAAAGTCCGCACCGCTTTGGAAAAAGCCGCTTACGGCCCATCGGCCGCGACGGCTCCAGCAAAAGAAGATGCCTGCGAATTTTATAAGCCACCTCAGAAACTTCGACTCCTGAAACGAATGCCAACAACCGATCGTTGTGAAGGCAATGGCGATGCTGTCATCGCCGACACTGGCGTGGCTGTTATTTTTCTTTGTAAAAACGGTGTTACGGTTGGCGACTACGATTTCTCGATGGGACGCGATGGCGTTAACAAACGCAGTCTCGGAGATTTAAAAACTCCCGTCGGCAAATATCCGCTAGGGAAACCTCGGCCGTCAGATCTTTTTAAGATCTTCGTTCCAATCGGTTATCCGACTCCTGAACAAGCCGCACAAGGTTACTCGGGTTCTGATGTGGGAATTCACGGGCCATCACGCACATTCCGTTGCGCCGGGTTTTTGAACGTCTCTGTGGATTGGACGCAAGGTTGCCTCGCCGTTGCTTCGGACATTTATGTGAAAGAGATCGCTCGCTTCATCGAAGTGAACGGCGTGAAATCGATCACAATCAACTGAAGAGCTTGCCCCACACCGAATAAAAATCCGATACGACTTTTTGCAATCTTCTGAAAGGGCTTCATTTGGAAGCCCTTCTTCACGCCTTATTCAAATTAAAAGCCCCCCGAGCTTGCGTTTACGGGTTCCAAAATGGAATCAATTACCGAAATCGTTTTGTATCACGAGGGGGAGAAAATTCGA
>JAYSYF010000156.1:0-5098 GCA_043716655.1 Bdellovibrionales bacterium
GGCAGAAATGCAGAGTGAGTCGTTCCCCGTGTTTTCAATTTGAAGTGAACGCCGTCGAACCCCTGCTTTACGATCTCATAGGTAAAGTCTACTTTCGCCAAGGTCTTAGCGTAAGCACCGAGCGGCGCCTGTGCATACGTCCATACGGTGGAACGCTGCCGTTTTAAAATACGACCCACCGCTTTCGCCGACCACTCGTCGTCTCCATTGAGGATCGCAAATGTTTCGCGCTTCGAGGAATTCGCAAGAAGTTCGGTAAAGAAACGCAGCTTCGCTTCGAAATACTGATCCATCGTTCCGTGATAATCGAGATGATCGCGCGTGAGATTGGTAAATACCGCTGCATCGAAATCGACAAAGTCCACGCGCGATTGATCGAGCGAGTGGCTCGAGGCCTCAAGCGCGACAGCCTTTGCACCGAACTTTACAAATTCTTTTAAACGCGATTGAAATGCGATCGGTTCGGGAGTCGTCATCGACGTCGGCCAAACTTTTGAACCGAGATGATGATCGATGGTTCCAATGACCCCCGTTGGAATTCCGCCGGAATTTAGAACCGATTCGATCATGTGAGTCGTTGTGGTTTTGCCGTTTGTCCCAGTGACTCCGACAGTAAATAAGTTTTTTGATGGTTCGCCTGACCAAATCGATGCTAGGCGCGCGAGTTCGTGTCGCGTCCATTTCACTTCGTGAACGAATCCTTTAAAGCTCAAAGGAACGCTCGTGCGGTCTTCAACGACAAGTGCGACGGCCCCGGTCGCAACGGCTTCATTCAAAAACTTGTGTCCGTCGGTGCGACTGCCGCGAACCGCGACGAACACGGATCCTGGCTGAAGATTCCGTGTATCAAAGACAATGGCCGACACAGGCGTGCCCTTAAGCTCCGCAGGAACAACCGATCGTCCATCTATTTTGAAAAGTTCGCCGAGGTTCACGCCTCAAATTGTCGGGCGCGGCCGGCAAATAGGCAAGCGCCGCTTGGTACCCGCGAACTTGAACAGTTTTAGCGTGTGAAAGTCAGTTCAAGATCGACACGACGACCTTTTGCTTCGGTCCATCGCGCGCCCGGCATGGGGTGCTGCTTCGAGACGAAACCCTGGCCGCGGGACGAGATGTTCTGCCAAGCGATGCCAGCGGAATTAAACGACTCCATCGCTTCGCGCAAGCTGAGACCGACGACGTCGGGCACCGCCACACCGGTTTCAGCGACTTTCTCTTCGACGGGTTCAGGAAGGGCTCCGACAAGTGGAATGGTCGTTACAAAAGTCGCAGGAGCACGCGCGGTGATATCTTCAGCCAGCAAACCCTGCTCGGTTCGCCACTGAAGCGCATCAGCTTTGGGGTTTCGCGCTTTCGAAGCAGCATCTCGCGCGATCACGTTTTTAGCGGAAATCAAAACCGGCGACAGGCCAGCGCGCGAAACCGCGTACTGCGCGATGCGAGAGAAAACCGGAGCTGCCACTGCGCCACCGTAATAGTTCTTCTGCGGCTTATCGAGCGAAACGAAGATGACATACTTCGGATCGTTCGCTGGTAAAAATCCGGCGAAACTTGAAACGTAGGCACCAGGTTCATAACCTCGACCATTTTCGAAAACCCGTTGCGCCGTCCCGGTCTTGCCCGCAACCGGGAATCCGGGAACACGAGCGTTAATGCCTGTTCCTTCACCGATCGTCGTTGCCGAAAGCATCAAACGCATTTTGGCTGCAGCTTCATCACCAAGCACTCGACGGACCGTTTTTGGTTTTCCCTCGATGATCTCACCGGTCTCGGGATCACGAACCGAACGCAAGATGTAGGGGCGTTTCAACCATCCACCATTTGCAATCGACGCGTAGGCATTCGCAATTTGGAGTGCCGTTGCCGAAACGCCGTGCCCGATAGAAATATTCGCAAGCAAGTGCTCGCGCCAAGGCAACGGCAACACGACTCCGCGCGCTTCGCCCGGCAGGTCGACACCAGTCTGTTCGCCAAAACCGAATCGCCCATAAGCTTCACGAAGATCTACGTCGCCAATCTTCTGAGCGACTTTCGTGGAACCGATGTTTGACGAATACGCGAGGACTTCGGTCGCTGTGATCGTGCCGAAGCGATGCTTTGCATCGGCCTCACGAATAACCCGTTTTCCTATTTTGTAGAAACCATTCTCGGCAAATATTTTCGTATTTGGTTCGATGAGTTTCTTTTCGATGGCCGCCGCCATGACGAAAGTTTTCATCGTCGAGCCCGGCTCAAAAAGATCGGTCACGGTTCGATTGCGACGCATTTCTGGTCGTGCCTTGCCGCCTTCATTCGCATTGAATGTTGGGAGCGTCGCCATAGCCAAAATCTCGGATGTCTGTGCGTCCAAAACGATCGCCGTTGCAGCAAGCGCTTCATGTTCGTTCAACGCCTGCATCAATTCGCGTTCGACAAAAAACTGAAGGTCGCGGTCGATTGTAAGTTGAATCGTGGCTCCATCAGGGGCTTCGGTGAACAGCTGACCATTCACCAACAACGGCCGCCCACGTGCGTCTTTTTGAAAGGCGATCTTTCGGCGTTCGCCCGAAAGCGAATCGTTCAACTTCAATTCGAGACCTTCGAGGCCATGGCCTTCCTGCCCCACAAAACCAAGCACGTTGGCCATCAATCTTTCGTTCGGATAAACCCGACGAGGCTCATCGATGAAACCGAGTCCGCGAACTTTCAATGCTTCAATTGCCAGTTTTTCTCGAAGCTCAATCTGACGCTCGATCCAAACGAACCGTCGCTTCTTCGCCTTCATGCGCTCGTGAAATACTTTTGTTAAACGCTTTTGTTCGTAGGTTCTTCGCGAAGGATGAAAAATCTCGGCAATTTGGCGCGCCACTTTTTTCGGATCATCGATCAATTTCGGATCGGCGAACAAGGACCACGCCGTTGCGGACGCCGCGAGTTCGTTCGCGTTACGATCGAGGATATCGCCCCGTCTTTGTCCTAGCGTAATCGTCGTTTCAAATTGTCGTCGCTTCAGAGACTCGAGTCGAGCATTGGGAATCAACTGTATCCATGCCGCACGAAAAACGAGAACGGTCCAAAGACCGATGAACGCGATGAACAGAATAAGAAGACGCGATTTAAACGGTTTCACTGCTCGAGTGCCACGCCGTTTTCAGTCATCTGAATAATTTGGCCCTTCTCAGCGCGACGTAACGTCAAGCGACTTTCGGCAACGAGCGCTAAACGCTCGGGACGAGTCGCTTTAGCTAGGCGAATCACCACGTCTCGCTCGAGATCGCGCAGAGAACGCTCTTCACGCGAAAGTTTCAAGACGCTATAGCCGAGACGACGAACTTCCATTTTTGAAAACGCCAAGAAGAAAAGCGAAAGAGAAATAATCGCAACGCTCACGAACGGAGCAATCTGAGACCATGTCAGCACGTTCGATTTTGACCGGGCGCCGCCTGTTGCATCGCTCGCCACCCAGTTCATCGTTTCACGCTTCATGAATCCTCCTGATCGTCATCGGGAGGAGCCCCATGACGGGTTTTAGCAAGATGAGCATATTTATTTTTAGGAGACTTCGTCTCACCGGCTTTAAACCTGCGAAAGACTCGAAGTTTTGCGCTTCTTGATCGTACGTTTTCTGCGACTTCTTTTTCTGTCGGCTTGAACGCTTTTCGTTTCACGTTCTCACCGAAGGCCGGACCCAAGGCAGTTCCATCTTCGACGTCACGGAAAAAACTTTTAACTATGCGATCTTCGAGCGAGTGGAATGTAATCATCGCCAACCGACCACCAGGGCACAAAAGCTTCAAAGCTTCAGGCAATGCTTTTGCGACAACATCGAGCTCGCGATTTACTTCTAGGCGGAGCGCCATGAAATACTGAGTAGCTGGATGAAAACCTTTTTTCGCCCAACCGTCGACTCGCTCGATGAGCCCAGCTAACTGTTTTGTTGTCGTGAACGGCGTCTTCTCGCGATCGGCCAAAATCGCGCGGATCACCTTGAACGGATATTCAACTTCGCCGTGACCGATGAAAATGCGCGCCAGATCTTGTTCGGCCCACTCGTTCACGATTTGCGCAGCTGTTACAGTCAAACGATCGTCCATTCGCATGTCGAGTGGCCCGTCGTGATAAAACGAAAATCCGCGAGCTGCCACGTCGAGCTGAGGCGATGAGACTCCGAGATCGAAAAGCATGAAGTCGAAACCTTCTTCACCGACAAGCGCTTTTGCTTCGCTCAAATTCTCGAAGTTCGAGCGAACTAAAACCAATCGCCGAGCTGCAATCTCTTTTGAAAACTTCTCTGCTCCGAAACGAATCGCGTCCTGATCTTGATCGAATGCAATCACGCACAATTCCGGGTGCGCTCCGAGCAGCGCCATTGTGTGTCCGCCTCGTCCAAACGTTCCGTCGAATCCACGTTTCAAAGGTCGCGCGAGATCGCGGCCAGTCTCGTAGGCTTGATCGAGTACTTCTTGAAGAAGTACCGGAATATGTGTCGACTGGTTTGCGCTCAAGATTCGTTTCCTTCGTCGCTTTTTTTTGTTTCAAGCTTCGCGACGGCCGCGAGAGTTTCGTCGAAACCGGCAGTCATTTCGCCAAACAAAGTCTCCCACAATGGCTGCGACCAGACCTCAAGTTTGTCGCCGAGCCCGACCAAAACGGCGTCGCCATCAATTTGTGCAAAACGTCGCAGACTCGACGGCAACAGCAGTCGACCTTGCCCATCGAGTTCAGCAACTTGTCCGCCAGAAATATAAAATCGCTCGAATGCTTGCACCGAAGCGTCGAGCGGAGACATGCGACTGATTCGCGCTTCCAAAGTTTCCCAAGTCGCGAGCGTGTAGATGTGTAAAGCGTTTCGCCCATTCAATCGCTGATTGGTTACGACGAGCTGTTCAGAAATCCGTAAGCTTGGTGGAAGTGAAAGTCGTCCCTTGGGATCAATCTTGACGTCGAACCGTCCGCGAAAACGCGGATCCGGTTTCGATCGCGAAGATTTTAGGGGTCCCGAACCTGACTTCATCCTGAAGCCTCTCCTCGTGAAGAACCGAGTCGAAAAAACGAAGCGCCCATCCTTGGACAGCTCCTAGGCTAGGTATTTCGTGAATATCGATCGGAAGCCCCAAAA
>JAYSYF010000157.1:0-5076 GCA_043716655.1 Bdellovibrionales bacterium
AACACTTGCGTTGGTAACATTCCGATTCTCAGTCGCTGCTCAATCAGACGATTATAGATGGGTGCGACATAGAATTCACCGTCAATTGTTTGAACGGAAAGTTCTAGGCGGGTGCATTCGCGCAAAATCGAAGAATCGCGAAACCAGTAAGCTCCGACCGAGCACCATTCTGAAACGCGATTTTTTTCTGTAACTCGCGTCACGGGACGTATTTGTTCTTTTGATTCTTCCACCACGCAAAAGGACCACGAATTTCCAGGTTCTACGGAGCATGGAATGAGTCCATCCCAATCGACTTCGGCTTTGATTTCATCGAGCGGGAACCACTTCTTAGGGTTTGAGCAAAACCATTGATCGTCCGCAAATAGATCGAACACGTTGTTAGGGCGAAGTTGTTGCGTCAGAAAAGAATTCTGCGGCAGGTCGCCGAACAGGAGAATCAAAGTCTGATTTCACCGGCCGCTTCTCACCTTTTCAGTATCGCCGATTACTTAGGGCCGTTGACCAGAACCGTCGTGTCTGGACCAAATTTCTCCGTCGTACCAGATGTAGAAGCAGATCCATATTGAATGTGAAGTGATCCGAAAACGCATTTACCTGCGAAATCTCGAATTCGTCGCATTTAAAAATGTTAAGTCCTGAACCAAGATCCTCAATTCGCCGAGCCCTTTACCACCGAATAAACGGCGTTGAGCCCGGTGTTGTCGATCGTTCGAATTCGCGAGGAGCCGATGCGTGAGGAGCCACGCGAAAAACGTGAACCTAAGACTGCTGCAAACCCTGGCTTTTGTTCCAACCGCGCGAACAGCGGTTTTAAATCAGACGTGAGGGCTTGATCGTCACCATGCAGAATGGCGAGAAATTCGAACTTCTCTTCTTTGGCGATTGTGAAGGCGCGTTTCTGCGAGCCTCCAAGTCCGAGATTGCCGTTGTTTCGAAAAAGACGAGTCTTACAGGGCCACGATCTTCCTGAAAAATGATTGGTTACTACGGCGGGCGTGTCGTCGGTACTTTGATTGTCGATGACAATTACTTCAGCGTCCGTCCCTGTAAGAAACCGGTCTTCGCGAATTGGGCTCGATAGAAGGCGCTCGATTTGAACGCCGCAATTGTAGGCCGGAATTGCGATCAGCAGTTTGCGAGAAGGAGCGCCCATGGAATCATTAAACACTTTGAAAGCTTATTGGGCTAGCCATTCAGCGAACCGGTATGCTCGAACTTATCCTCTACATGAGGTGTCAGGCCTATGCTATACTCTCGACCATCGTGCTGTTTCGCTTGGTCTACTAACTAGAAGAGAATTTTCACCGGAGAAGAAATGTCTGAGAACGTTCCGCCACGCCCACCGAACTCCACTCGAATCGTACTTGAACTCGGCAGATCTGAGAGTCGGCTCGACACGGTTTTGCTTGCCGCGATTCGCGCTCAAGACGAAAACGTGAAGCTCAAGGCGATTTCGCGAGTCGATTACAAAGCACTTTTTAATAACGGCAAAGTGACGATCAAAGGTCAGCGAGCAAGACCCTCTTCAGGCCTCGCTGCTGGAACAACCTACGTCGACATTCTGGAATAACCGAACTAGCGACCAAAGCCGATCGCACGTGTTCCAGTGTACGTGACCAAGAGTATTGCACTCGCCTCGGGAACATTGCGGCTCGAATAAAATCTGCCGATGCCGACCGTCGCTTCGAGATTGTCATAACCGAACTTTGCGCAATCAGTTCGATAAAACAGATACTGAGCATCCTGATGATTGCCCGAAATGTGGTAGTCCGAGACCTGCAAAAGAATTCCTGCGGATGTTTTGTCACCAAGATCTTTACCGATGGCTGCGTTAACCGTGTCACTGTTGTCACCGTTCGGACTTACCAATACCGAGGCCGCGACTTCGTAAACCGGTCGAGTTCGATCCTCGACGGCGTCGAAGAACGTTCGTATCCATCGAGCGGATGCAAAATATCCGCCATACGCCAAGAAAGTTTGAAAACTGAGCTCGGTATAATTCAATGCGCCCATGCACTGCAGTTGATCGCAATCTTGACCGCGCGAAGTAACGAAGCGGCGACTGAAAGTGCGTCGCAAATCGACTCCCAAGATCGACACCGGAAATAGTTCGATACCGCCTTTTCCCTCTAAAACTGTCGGCGAGGCGACTCCGATCACATAAGGTCGAACGAATCCGTACCAAGGTGTCGAGGTATCGCCCCAAAGGCTTTGCGCATAACCAATCTGAGGGTTGATCGAAAGCCCAGGCGAATAAGTTCGGGCCAGGAGTCGGGCCGAAAAGTCCGGTCGATTCGCTTCTGCGGGCGCGATTTCGGAAAATGCCGCAGACGAGAGGCAAATACCCACCCAAAGCACGCACGCCAAAACAAACTTTCGAACCATTTCACTGCTCCGACCAATAAGAAGTTTCATTAATACTGTTGGATCACATTGCTCGACCAAAGTCGATGGGGTGATTGAATGCTTCGAGCGAGAACCGTACTCTATTCACACATATCGGAGGACTCATCATGCGTTTCAACATCGGACCCCGAACGAGCTACTTCACCGCGCTGTTCGCGACGGTCATTGGAGTGTTTGTAGCGACGAATGCGTTCGCTCAGACTGCCAAGGTCATCAAAGTTTCAGGGAAGAAAGCGATCGTTCAGTTTCCTGACGACTCGCGCCCACGCGTCGGTCAGACGATCGATCTCGGCGGCGGCGGCGGAATGTCGAGCATGGATGGAGGATCAGGCGGCGGCGGCGGCGGTGGCACAGGCTCTCGCGCGATGATCGCTGGAGGATCGGCAGAATTTTCGTCACTGACACCATCGGGTAGTTCAACGTCATCGACGCGAATTGGGGCCGATGCGCGATATGGTTGGAACGCGGGCGTTATGGAATACGGCGCACTCGGTACAATGGTCTTCGTTTCGAGTACAGGAACAAGCAGTCGCCTTCTTTCGGCGGGCGGATTTTTCGATTACAACCTCGTACCAAACACACCGGGAACCGAAATGGTTTACGGAGCGATGGCGTTAGGGAAGTTTGGACAAGCTTCGACGACATCTGGAAACTTAGAAGTTTCCGGCACAATTATGACGATTGAAGTTGGTGGCCAATTAAAATGGTTTCCTCTCGGAAACTCAGTGGCGATTCGCGGAGATTTACTTTATCGAATGGAATCAGCTTCCGATTCGGTTCGAGCCTCTGCGGCTTCGGGTATCGTAGCTAAGGGTGGATTCTACATTTACTTCTAGAGGCGGATCGCGGATTAGTGCCGCGTTAGCAATTTTCGAATTTCGAAAAGACGAGCACTTCGAGAACGAATCTCCATGATCCGTTTTTTTGCGCGCGCTGGAATCTGTAAGTCGTAAACAAGAAACTCAAAGACGAAAGTTTCTAGATCGAGAATGCGCCGAACTGTTCGAAGAACGCGATTCGGCGACTCAGTTCCAGTCACGCAGGTTGTCCAATCGAGCCAGAGCGTATTGAGGTCGCCGGATGAAATGCTTCGCTCGCGTTGAGCGGACCGACCTTCACGAGCAAGACCGCGAGAGCTCCACGCATCGTTCGAACTCTTTGATTCGGATTTAAGTTCGACGGCGTGTCCCGCAGCTTGAGCGCTGACGGTTTTTTCAACTGCCGACTTCTCGATGCGCTTTGCTTTGCGATTATGCACGTTCGATAAACCGATTGCCATGGGCTAGACCTCCGCCGCAGCGAATGGGACGGTTTCTGAGCTCTGCAAATCGGACGCCGATGTTTCGACGACGCCACCCATCTTTGCGCGATCAAGAATCAACCGCAGAGGATTTGCCTCAAAAGAAATTCCGAGAGTCTCGCCGATTTCAGCTAGCAAAAGACGGATTTCAGCTGCGGCAACGGAGTTTGGCGAATGTTCAGGAATTGAGAGGCGCAGGGCCATCGCTTCTTCGCCGTGAATGCTTTCGCGGATCGAGCGGGTCGTGCAACCGGCATCAGCGGTGTTGAGATTCTCTCGATACCAGTGAAAAATTTCGCGAGACAGTCGACGTGACGACACAACTCGCGTGGGAACAAAGATGTGTTTGAAGTCCAAACGCATGTCGCGACGGAACTCCGAGATGAGTGCGCGGAATGTTCTTAAGTTTCTGAAGTTATTAATTTTACTTTCGATCGGAGAAATCAGAACGTCGCTCGCGACGAGCGCATTGTTGATCAGGCGATTCCAGTTCGGCGAACAGTCCATCAAGATCAGATCGAAACGCGCTTTCAAGGGCTGAACAACAGTTTCGAGTAACCAATATTCACGACGGTTTCGGCTAAGAAGACTCTGATCGAGCGCTACAAGTTCAGGCGTCTCGGGAATGAACGACAGAGTCGGTATTTCAGTCTGAACGATAATTTCTTCGAGCGTTGCCTGACCGACAAACAGATCGGAAAGACCCTTCATCGAATTCAAAGTTTTCAATGCTTCTTCGAGCGACTCATTTTCATCGGGCCCCTCGCTGCCGAGGGTCTGTGTGATATCGCCTTGCATGTCGAGACCGACGACACAAACTTTGAGACCGTTAAGTGCAGCCATGCGAGCGAGATTTAACGTAAGCGTCGTTTTGAGGACTCCGCCTTTGGTGACAAAAATCGAAGCGGCGATTGGTTTTGCCGGTTTGGTGAAGAATCCAAACTCGGCGCCAATCTCGGCGAGTTTATCAACCGAATACGATTTCGGTTTCAGTCGATCGTCCGAAGCTGTCGCTTCGCTCGAATCGACTCCAAAAATCGCGAACGCTTTTTTCGCTGGTATGTTCTGTCCCATCAATCAATCAGAGCAAGATCGACTCATGTCTGTCTATCAATGCGCGCGATACATAGCGTCGGATATTTAGAGCACACGTTCTATTAAACACTGGAGGGCGACTTCCTCGCTTTAATGATCGATAGTTTGCCCGGGTATGAATCCTCTTGAGCGGAAAAGAAAAACCATCGACCCGTGTCGGCGCTGCGGCTTGAATCGCACGCTGTGTCTTTGCGCGCTGATTCCTGAAATTACCTTAAAGACGCGGGTCACACTTCTCATTCATGCCAAAGAATTGAAGCGCACAACGAACA
>JAYSYF010000158.1:0-5055 GCA_043716655.1 Bdellovibrionales bacterium
CCAGTCGAGCGCACCGGATTCTTTGCGAGGAATATTGAAAACTGGAACTCCGGCGCGAAGGGCTTTTGCGACACCGCCTGCTGCGGGATCAGAAGTAGCGACCAGCCGAAGATCGGTGCCAGGCTTTTCAAGCAAGCTTGCTAAATTCGAACCACGACCCGAAATCAAGGCGCACCAACGTGTCGGGCGCGCCAAGTGTGACATCAGTACACCACCTGGGCATCGGCGTCGGCTGTCCCAGATTTGTCGACTCGGCCCAGAGGAATGGCGCGGAATCCGTGTTTCACAATTGCAGCTTCAACACTCGCGATTTCCGAAGGAGCACAAACGATCGCTAGTCCGACTCCGCAATTGAGAGTCTTCAGCATTTCTTCGCGTGAAAGGTGAGATCGATCTTGAACTTCGATGAACGGTTGTGGCCACGCCCAATCGATAAGTTTTACTTCAGTTCCTTTTGGCAATACGCGCGGCAAATTTTCCATCCCGCCGCCAGTGATGTGCGCTACCGCTTTGATTTTCGAAGCGCGCGCGAGATCCAGAACCAAATTTACGTAGAGTGCCGTCGGCGTGAGTAAAGTCTCTTGCCACTTGTCCATGTCTTCTTCGAAGAGTTTGCGCAAAAGCGAAAAGCCGTTCGAGTGAAAACCAGAACTCGAAACACCGATGACTTGATCGCCGACATTCACGAGTTTCGGGCCCAACATTTTTTCTTCATCAACGACACCGACAGAGAATCCAGCCGCGTCGAAATCGCCTTGCTTATAAAGCCCGGGCATTTCTGCAGTTTCGCCGCCGATCAATGCGCAGTTCACGCTCTCACAAGCATTGCGAACTCCAGTTAAGAATTCTTTGGCTGCGATGGGATCGAGTTTTGAACTCGCATAGTAGTCGAGAAAGAAAAGTGGCTCGGCGCCAGAGCACACGAGATCGTTCACGCACATTGCGACTAAGTCCTGCGCGACTTCGCGATATCGCTTTGCACGGACAGCCAACAAAATCTTGGTACCAATTCCGTCCGTCGCAGCGACCAGACATGGCTTTTTCATGTGAGTAAACTGAGTTCGAAAGACGGCGGCGAATCCGCCAATTCCTGACACGACTTGATCGGCGCGCGCGGACTTCTTGGAAGGGTCGGGAGAATCCGACTCTACTAGCCAATCGACGAGCTGATCGCCCGCCTCAACGTCGACACCGGCATCGCGGTAAGAGAACTTCGACATGCGTGAAACCTCGTGGCCCATATGACCTGTTCAGGGCCCGAGTGGCAAGTTATGAACGAGACCATGTAAACGAACTGCTGGCGCAGCGATGTCGAACTTTTGGTCGATTCCCCTAGTGAAATCCTGATTTGAGGTCCGGTATCGTGGTCAGCGGGCCGTATCCACGTTTGGCCATTTGATATTCTCTTTTTTGGGCGTTACCCTAAAGGAGTCACCGGTCTAGCGACCGATGATGCGGCGCGCCAGATGGGGGTTCTCAGTGATTCTACGACCGATTTTTCGACCGGTTTCACGCCTGTTGCTATCGGCTATTCTGCTGACGTTTACCGCAGCTACATTGCCGGTTTCACATGCCCAAGCTTCGGACACGATTTTAGAATCGCAGGGCACCGCAGACAGCGCCTCACAAAGAATGAATTTACCGCCCGGAATTCTCGTTTCGCAAACTGACGAATCGTACGATCCCTTCGCTGACTATTCTGAATTTGATGAAGCCGTCGATGAAGAAGAAGATCTTAACTTCTTTCGCAACGGTCGCCTGCTGACGTTGGGTTTCATAGGAGGATTGCGCGGTTGGACCGGCAATCTTAACAAACTTTATTCGGCGAATGCGTCGTTTGGTCTTTTCGTTTGTTACTTTTTCGATCTGCGGTTTGCGCTGCAATTTGGTTTCTTAACCGGCGATCATATTCTTTCAGTTTCGGGCCCTGGATTCACAACCATCCGCGGAAACGTGAACATCACCGAACTTTCTGGAAACATAAAATATTATTTCAATACTCAGAACGTTACTCGCGGTCTTGCGGATTTGAATCCCTATTTGCTAGGAGGATTCTCGCAAATCTACCGTACCACCACCGTTTCGGGCGAAACTGACTATGGCAAAGACTCGGCATTCGCGGTCAACATGGGCGTCGGAATCGAAATCCCAATGATGCGTAACAAGCTTTTCTTCGGCGTCCAGGGCATGTACCAGCTGGTTATGTTTACCGACGAATCGAAGGTTCTGGTCGATACAGATTCGATCCAGACCGGCGTTTCCCCTGCCGGCGACTCGTTCACCGCGCTCGCCGTGCTTGGCGTTAATTTCTAGAGCGTCTCAGAATGAGATCTCTGAACATTTTTACGACAATTCATCAGGTCTAGTTCACGGCCCCGTAGCTAGGGGCCAAAGCCTATAAAACCGATAAGCCCATAGAGTGAGTGAGCTTTTTGGTACTCGGAAAAACATATTCTGGAGTCTCTCGAACTGCGTTTTGAAAACGTTAGTTGCGGCCTCGCTTTTGCTTTTTTCGATTTGTATATTGCCACTGACCGCAAACGCGCGCTGGGCTCAGAGTGAAAACGCTCCTCTGCACATCAAACGCCGAGACGAGACGGTTAAAATTTCACCCGACGGTTCGTGGAAGTCGACCGGCATCCTCGAGATAAAAATTAATACACAGCAAGGTCGCGCGCTGATTTCGGCTTACAGGTTTCCGATTGGCGACGAGCGCGAAGAGATCAAAATCGTATCGGCCGAGATTCAAGAACAAAGTCGCATCCGTGTGATTCCTGGAAATCTCATCGTTCGCCGTGAAGCAGATCCTGCGACTGCGGACGCTCCGTTGTTCCGCGCCTCACATGCGACCACGATTCCGTTTGGCGATCTGCCCGTGGGCACGGTCGTAAAAATTGAATACGAAATTGAACTCAAACGACCGCGCATTCCTGGAGTCTTCACACGAACCTTCGATTGGGGTCGTCGTTATCCGATCGTCGCAGGCTCGCTCACTTTTGAATCGAAGGAACTTTTATTTCTCGACGTATCACAAGCAGCTCGCAACATCCTGACATTCAGCAAGGGGCGTCAGGCTGACGGAACACTCGTCTGGAAAGTCGAACAGAAGCGACCTGTGTTTGTGAAAGCCGAGAACGAACAAGGCGGATTGATCACCACCGCTGTCGTTCCCCGTTTGCAAGTCTCGAACAAAAATTCGTGGTTACCTGTTGTTGAAGCGCTGGCTCCGCAGTTCACTCAGGCGTCGCAAGATATTTTCCCTAAAGAGCTTCAGAAGATCGTCGACGAGGTAAAGCCGATTGCAAACCTCAACGAACGCCTGAATCGAATTATCGAACTGCTTCACCAAACCGTTTCGTACACTCGCGAGTGGTCGACCGAAGACGGCGGCTACACGCCTCGCAAGCTGATGAACTTCGTCGCGCTCAAGAGTCAATCGAAGCGTGCGGATTCAAAAGACTTCGCATTCGCAGCGACAGCCATTCTTCGGACCCTTGGTCATGATGCCGACGTGGCACTCGTTTGGCGTCAATCACCGACCGAAAAACTTTGGATTCAAGAAACTCCAATCACTCCGTCGCTCGAACTTTTCAATCACGCGATTGTTCGCGTCGTCGATCAGGGCCGAGCGAGGTACTTCGATCCGACGAACATCGTTCCGTTCGGCGAAGGTTTCTTGAGTGACGTCGGTGGATCGTGGGCTCTAGCGCTGAAAGATAAAAAAGGCGTCGCTGCCGTGATCGAGAGATTGCCGAACGAAGCTCCGGTCGCTTCAACGATCAAGATCGTGCAGAGTCTTGATCTACGCCCCGATGCCAGCATCGTTGGCGCGGGCACCGTAAAAGTTGAAGGACCTCTCGCCGCAGAACTCAAGCAAGTTTATTTCGCTCAAGGCGCTGTTCAGGTCGAACCTTATTTGCGTTCGCTCTTTGGTTTGGCGCTAAAAACAGAATCCGTCAGTCCGATGATTCGAGTGAACACTCAAGACCGCAGAGGTAAAAACTTTGAGCTCAGCTTCTCGTATCTCTCGCCAGGAGCCATGACGATCCGAGGACCACATCGAGAATTCGATCTCGTTTCTCCGGGCCTCGCCGGTGTGCCGCTCTTGTCGTCACAAGATCGCGCCACTGACGTCATTCTGTCGAGAAACCTAACTCTCGAAGTCGAAACAAAGGTGCTGGGTGGAGAAATCGCCGACGAAACAAACACATCTTGTTTGGCGCTCACGTCTTTTGCTTCGCTGTTGCGCGAAACTCGCACGGCACCAAACGCTTTCACAATCAGTGACCACGTTCAGTTCAAGACCGATCACATTCCCGTCGCCGCCATGAAAACGGCGAAATTTCAAGCCGAGATCACGGCGTATTCGAATTGCTTACTGCGAACACGGGCGATTGTAGGTCCACGTCCAGCGTTCGAAAAATCGCAGCTCGGATTAAGCCCTGCCGAAGTTGCAGTATTGAAAAAACCGACGGCACTCGTGAACATTCAGGACATTCGAGTGTTGGACGAAGTCAGTTCGCCGCAAATCAATCTGCTCATCGGAACAAAAACGTGGCTTGCAGCGCGCGAAATGCTTCGTCGAAACATGCGGTCTGCACCGGTCATGCTTGAATACGCCAATGCACTTTTGCAAACCGGTCGTATTCAAAAACCGGAAGGCGATACTTATCTTACTGATCACGTCACCGAAGCTGCCAAACTTTTTGGCGCCGCCGGCGTTCAAGGTGAAAAGACAGCGAAGCTACATCGAGTCCACGCAACGATGTTGCTCGCAACGGGTCGTCCAAGCGAAGCGATTGTCGCACTTCAAAACGCTATGGCGCTTGAACCGTCGCAGGCGCGGGATTCGTTGCTCGCCGGACAGATCTATATAAAGAACAATCAAGACGCGAAGGCCGAGTCATGGCTTAAGCTTGCAACAACCCAGAAGGGTTCGAAGTCACTGAGAATCGCGGCGCTTGAAGCCCTCGGTGACTATAGATTGAAGCAACGGAAACTCCCCGAATTTGCTGCGCTCTATCGTCAGGCGATCGCCGAGTCCCCTATGAACGC
>JAYSYF010000159.1:0-15263 GCA_043716655.1 Bdellovibrionales bacterium
AAAATCGAAGGTCCGATCATCCTGACTCCCGAGGTATTGACGAGACTTCTCGAGTTTTGGGTCGCGCATCTCAAAGACGATCGCATGATTTCAGGCACCAGCAAGTTTCGAGACTCGCTCGACAAACCGGTCGCTTCGCCGCTCTTGTCGCTATCGATCGAGCCGCGAAGTCCACAGTTCGCACGACAAGAGTTTACCACTGAAGACGGATTCGGTTCGGAACCTTCGACCATCGTACAAAACGGAATTTTAAAATCGTACATGCTCTCAGATTACGGCGCCCGAAAAACTGGCAAGGCACGTTCGGTCAACTCGGGTCTCAATTGGGTTGTTAACGGCGGCCAGAAAACGTTGCTCGATCTGTTCGGAGACATCGATAACGGATTGCTGCTCGGTCGCCTCTCTGGCGGAATGCCAGCGGCCAACGGCGACTTTGCAATTGTCGCAAAGAATTCTTTCCTCATCGATTCCGGCTTCATCGGCAAGCCCGTCTCTGAGGTCATCGTCTCGGGCAACCTATTTCAAATCCTAAGCGCGATTACTTCTGTCTCACGCGAACGCGCCAACGACGGCGTCAGCCTCGTGCCGTGGGTCTGTGTAGAAGGAATGACGGCAACCGGGAGATGATCCTCCGGGATTAAGCGTTCTTCCCGTGTTTCAGCATGATGGTTTCGATTTCGTTCAGGTCCTTCGGACCTAATTCCCAAACCTGGCGTTTGCCGATTTTTTCTGAAATCTCCATGAAGAGTTCTTCCGAAAGTAGCGGACGAACCTTGCCGGATTGATACTCGCGTTCTTTTTCGCCGTACAAACCAAGGAAGGTTTCGTCTCGAAACCATGTTTGTTTGTTGGCCTTTTGAAGTTCCGCGAGTTCACCGTCGCTCGGTTGACGCTGAAGAAATTCAAAGAACAAACCTGAAGCGCGGCTGCCGGGGTAGAAAAGTTCGCCCGAGAAAATTTGGATGAGATTGTCGTGCTCGTCGCGCAAGATTGGTGTCACGAACTGAATACCGCGCTCGAGCGCGTACTTGTGGAAGCCCATCAGATCAGGCGTTCGCAGCGCAATGTGCTGCCAGTGCGATGCGAGTTCGTGACCATCGAGCATTTCACGAACGTGCGAAGGCTCGTCATCTGGCTCGGAAGGTTGAACGACGGCGATGATCGTATCCAGTTCGTTGCCTGACTTCGATTCCCAACGGCCGATGCGGTTAGCAAAAGTCATCGAAACTTCTTTACCGTCTTTATGCGTTCGGCGTTTTTCGTAGAGCAGTTCTTCCGGTGTAAGCCCGAAGAGAATTTGGAAAACAGAGTACATGACTGTGTAAAGTTGCGGCTGCAGACACAGCGTCATGTGATCGACCGCGAAGTTCATAAAAACCGGTTTTTGCTTCATGGGCGCACTATAAATAACTTGATGAGGGAAGCAAGCGAATCTAGTTCCGCTGGCAGAACGGAAGTTCTTTAAGGCCGCCGATAACCAGGCGGGCTAGAAAGACTCGTTGCTTTCGACCATTCTTCATCCTTACGAGGTCACCTTGTGGCCGCAGGACTCCGAAATGCGTGTCGGGATCGAACAATTGGTTCTTCTGCTGCATTTGACCGTCGATCATCGCAATTCCACAGCGAAGGCTCCCACCAACCGACCCAGAATCGTTTCTCCTGCAACCCTTCGAATACTTCTGCTCGGCGCCCTGATGCAGCTGAAACAAACCAACGGCCCGACCATTCGGTCCCGGGGCGGACGCCTTGGGATCACAAGAACTTTCTCTATGAGCCATCGCCGCGAAGATCTTGACCCAAACGTACGATTTTTCCCGCACACCGAGATAATCGTAATTGGGACACGCTTTTCGCAGGTCATCGCTGCCTTCGATCAAGGAGTTCCCACTGCCGCGAACAAGTTCATCGACGATGTATTTACCCCAAGTTCCGAGTCCCTTGCTGGAAGCAAACATCGAACATGTCGGAGCATAATTCAGATCTTTCATAACTGCCGAAATCTGAACGGCAGCATCCTCTGACTTCAACGCCTCAAGTGGAGGAGTAAAAATCTTCGCCTGGACGACGTGTGGAAGTGCCGGCGTCGAATTTTTCGCATCGCTCGTTCCGTCATCGAACGTTTGAAAAACGACAGAATGCTTCGAGTGCTGAGTACCATTAGGTCGGAAGACCATACTGTGAAAGTTTGTTGCCGGAGCCGTAAACAAGACCGGCTCTAAGAGACCAAACTCTTCAGCATGTGCTTCGAGCCACGCACCGATTGGGTCGTCTTCATTCGTAGGAACCGGAATCCTGGGAATTGTCGCGGCAGGTGCCGACCGTGGTGCTTTCATCTCCGACCCGGCCAACGCATGCCCAGGCATCACCGGCGCAGCGGCAACCAAGCCCAAGCAGAGCATGAGAATTTTAACTGGCTTCTTCATACTGGGTCCTTAGAGCAAGTCCCGACCCGTGTAAAACGCGCGCCATAGCGCATTAAACGAACAATCAGCCTTAAAATTACTTACATGACTGTCTCACTATTAGACAGTGACGGAAACGCGGCACCCGAGGATTCATCTGAGTTCTCGAGATCTTATAGCGCTTTTTCGATCTCGATCACTGGGGTCGGCATCGAAACGTGAATGGTTGCGTTTCGGTAGATCTCGAAGAGATAGGCGCAACCATTGTCAGCATCAGCGCGCCCGAGAATTTCTTGTTTCAATGTCGTAGAAATCAACTTTGCGCGCGGGTTCTCCTGCGCGGCTGCAATCAAGAAGTCATAATCTGCAGCCAAAAGCGGCGGTTGATCCGCTAGGCAGATCGCAATGAATCCCGAGTCGTTTGTGAGTTGTTTTAAAGCAGTTCGAATCGATGCATGAATTCCGAACTTGAAATCGGGATTGTGAACAGTTTTTACCCGCGTATCGTCACTCGAAAAGACTTTGCCAAGCTCTTCAGCGATGGCCGGTGCTTCGAATCCGGTCACAGCAACGATTTCCGAGAACCGAGCTTTTTTCACTTCTGTCGCGGCCGTAATGAGCGGCGCGCCCGTCATGCGCGAACTTTGACCTACACACAAAAACACACATGAAACTTCAGCTATCGGCACCACGTCTGCTCTTCCATTGGAGCGAAGAATCTAAAGCGTGGCCATGTCGATTACAAATCGATAACGTACGTCGCTTTTCACAACCCGTTCGTAGGCACGATTCACATCTTTCATAGCTATCTTTTCGATATCGCAGACGATTTGATGTTTGCCACAGAAGTCGAGCATCTCCTGTGTTTCACGAATTCCGCCAATCAGTGAACCAGATAATGAACGCCGTTTTCCGATAAGTGCGTAGGCACCGATGGGAGGTGTTTCCTTTTCAGGAATTCCGACCAACACAAGCGCACCGTCCAGACGGAGCAATCCGAGGTACTGATTCCAATCCAACTCGGCCGAAACCGTATTGATGATCAGATCAAAAGTCCCGCGCAACTGTTTGAAAGTTTCAGGATCCGACGTCGCGAAAAACGCGCTCGCGCCCATTCGCAATCCGTCTTCTCTTTTCTTTAGCGAGTGACTAAGCACCGTTACGTCGGCGCCAAGTGCGGCTGCGATCTTCACACCCATGTGTCCGAGTCCGCCAAGTCCAACAATCGCCACCCGTTTTCCCGGACCAGCTTTCCAGTGCATCAGTGGCGAATACAATGTGATGCCGGCACAGAGTAACGGCGCCGCTTGATCGAGCGGCAGATTCTTTGGAATCGTAAGCACATACTTTTCGTCGACAACAATATGGTTGGAGTATCCACCATAGGTCGGTTCACCCGTTTCCCGATCGACCGAATTGTAAGTGCCCGTCATGCCCTTCTCGCAATACTGCTCGAGCCCTTGTCCACACGAAGCGCAGGTCCGACACGAATCCACGAAGCAGCCGACGCCGACTTTATCTCCGACTTTGAACTTCGATACTTCGCTGCCAGTGCGAGTGACGACGCCGGTGATCTCGTGGCCCGGAACAAGTGGAAAGGTGGACCCGCCCCACTCATCGCGGACCTGGTGAATATCGGAATGGCAAATGCCGCAAAACAAAATGTCGATCACGACATCATGTGGTCTTGGGTCGCGACGATTGAAAATATATGGAGCTAACGACGCCGTTGAATCCGTAGCTGCGTAACCTTTAGCTGGAATCAAGTTTTGCCCTCTTCTAGAACCAACATCAAAATAGCCTTCCGAGCTTTTGAACTCGGTTTACTCTTTGGCTCACTGGCCGCTTTATTAGCCTGTTTCTCGTCCGTCGTCGAGACTCCAGCGCGCTCGAGCGACTCTTTTATCCGTGCATCCTCGGTTCCGAAGAAATCTGAAACCTTGCCCGGGCGTTTAGCCATGTTGAAATGCTGGAATTCAATATTTCCATTTTTCTCTTTCAGAAAACTCTCGATGGAATCGCCACGGCGTTTAGCTAAGTCAGATTGCTCTTTACTTAACTTTTTTTTGCTTTCCGAAGGATATTCTTCGTCACCCCATGCAACAATCTTTACGCCCTTAAGCCGCCCGGGTGCCGCCATCGACTTGAGTAAGGTCTGCATTTTTGCACGTGCCGACTGACTCAGCTTAACCGAACGTTTATCAAATTCCACTTCAACGACGAACGGTGCTTCTTGTTCCGCTGCAACTTGTTTTGCCTCGATGCTTGCGACGGTCGTCGATTTCGGTTCGCCTCTCGCCTCGTTGCCGACCCGTTCTGGTGATGAGGAGCAACCGAGAATCGCAGACGTTAAGACTAGAATTCCGGCCACGACCATCGACTTCAATTCCGACTTCATTTGCGCACCCCAAGTTTTGTGTCAGTTTTTAATCCAATTTCATCGTCGATTCCTGGCGCAAGCATTTTCGAGAATCCGTTCTTGATCGCCTCGTTGATCGCCTTTGCCGAATTCACATTGAAATTTCCATTTCGATAGTCGAACAGAACCTTCGTCGCCATGGTTTTTTCTTTTGAGGTTCTTAGAATTAAATTTGCCGCTGCAAGTGTTACCTCAATCCCAAAGTGCTTGAAACTCGAGAACGCTTCTTTTTCGGCGACGACATCGGCGTTCTTTAAAAATGGCTTAACGTAGCCTTCCATGCCGTCGGGCAAAGAGCGAGCTTCGCCATAGATATCGAGAGTTCCTGAAGTGAACGTCAGGGATGCCTTTCGCTTGAACCATTCGTTCGCGTTTTTTAGTTCGAAGGCTCGCACTTCGAGATCGGCATCCCACGCGAGGGGCTCGGCTTGCTGATTCACCTGCGCCACCATTTTAATGTTAGCTGACTCAAAGAGCATTCCGTTTAAGGTCAAAAACATTAACGGTGTACTCTCGTTCGGAGTTACGTTGCTGATACGTCCATCCATTTGGGTCACCCGCCATCGTTTCGGTTCGGGGATCGCGATGAGCTCGGCAAATTCGAAACTTGAGTTGCGCAGGTCTAACCGCTCAATTCGCACCGGGAAAAGTTTTTTGGCAGCGGCTTGCGTTTCAGCCACGGTTTCTTTCGGTGCTTTCTTGATCGCATCGATCACTCGAATCGTCAGAACGATGTCGGCCCGATCAATTTCTATGTCCGTCGTGATCCGACCCTTGAACAATTCTCGAAACGCCAGCGAGATATCAACTTTGTTCGCGAGAAAAAATCGTTCGTTCGATTTGTCTTTAAGGCGAAGTTCAAACCCATGAAAGCTGTAGGCTCCGCGCAAGAAACTAAGTCCCAAGCGTTCGACGTGGCCAGAATAGACTGGTGAAAACGTCGCCAGGTAATTGTTCAGGCCGGGCAAGATGACATAAGGAGCCGCAATCCGAATCAGAACAAGCGCAATGATCACTCCCCATAGTATTTTCGAGCGCAATATACTCTTCACGTAGTCCCTTCCAATTCCTCATTATTTTTTTTGATAAGGAGCAACGCGCTGACGTGCGCACCGATAAAGGTGATCATTGCTGAATAATAAACCCACACGAGTAACACAACAACCGAACCGGCGGCGCCATAAGCCGAGCCAAGCGCACTCTTACCTAGGTAAATCCCGATCAATTCTTTACCAACAACGAAGAGAAACGCCGTTAGCAGTCCGCCGAGCATCGACTCCTTTAAGTGTGTCCGACGGTTGGGCAAATAACGAAACACCAGCCCGAACACGATGGCGTAGATGAGGAACGAAGCCGCGAAATTGATGATCTGCCACAACAACTGTTCGGACTTAAAAGTGGCCGAAAGTGCCGACGAAAAGACGAGAGAAACAATCATGATAAAAACAAAACTCAGCGCGAGCCCGACCTGAAACAATCGGTCTCGAACAAAGCTTTTCACAAGATCGAACACGGTTTCATTGGGATTCGACGGAGTCACGGTGTCGAAGATTCTATTCATCGCCTCTCGAAACTCGCCGAAGATGAGGCTCGCCGACAAAAGCAGCGTCGCCATTCCAAAGAGACCAGACCACGATGCCAGATCAGGTCGATCCTTCGCATTTGTGATGATCAGGCTCACCGCTTGCGCGGCATCTGATCCAACTAACGACTGCACTTGGATTTCGAACGATTCCTGAAAGCCATCGGACATTCTAGATGTGAATGTGACAAAAAGAATTAACAACGGTGCGAGCGAAAGAGCTGTGTAAAACGCGACTGACGCAGCGAAAGTGGTGGTTTGGTCCTTCATGAATCGGGCGAAAAAGGACTTCATAAAGCTGGAAAAGGTCATGTCGACGGGCTCCTTCAACGAAATCGAGCTTAAAACGGATTTGCGAGATTTTTCTATCCGAGTTTACGTCTCTACAAACACTAGGCCATCCGAGAGCCCGCGGTGCAATTTATCTAACGGGAGAATTCTTCTGAGAAGATTTTAAGCAGGCCATTTTCGCGGGTGAAGTAGATGCGTTTCTGCCCTCGAGCGACGAAAGCCTTGCGGCCCCCTTTGAAGGTCGAAGAATATTCCTGAGTAAAGGTAACCAACTCGTATTTTGGGTGGCGGAAAAAGCGAGCGCCGGTCGCTTTCACATCGATCGTATCGTATTTTCGGTTAAGCGACGCTTTGTAGGCGCGATACTGATCGCGGTCCATTTGCTCATATTTAAAATCTTTCGAGTACGAGCCGATATACCCGTCGATGTCTTTTGCAGTCCACGCGGCAATCCATTGATCAAACACGACTTTGAGATCGCCCGACGTTTCCGACTTTAAGTATTCGGGCTTGAGCTGATCGTAGATCAGCAATGTCGTGTATGGCGTGTGAATGTAATTTGCTAACTCTTTGATTCGAACATCATCGACCACCATACAACCGTCTGAATCCTGGTTTCGCTCTAGGCGAGATGGGTCATCTGTTGAGTGCAACATGATGTCGAAGCCGGTTTTCTTGTCCCGCTTGTCGAGGCCGTTCGGATAGTCGACGTAGAACGCCATCGCACCGAGCTTTTTTTTGATTGCAGGAGCCACATAACGAGTTGTGAACCGATAAATGCCTTCCGGAGTCTTCTGATCGCCCTCAAGTAATTTATCGCCAAGGTTTTTCCCGAGGGTTACGGGGTAGGTCTTGATAATTTCGAGTCCGTTTTTGTAATCGGCGACATGAATCTGAAATTTCGCTTTATCGACGATAATGACGGGCAGTTCCTGCGCGTGGGCAGACCCAGCCATCAGGAATAACGTAATAAGACATAAAATCATTCGCATAGCATTCTCACAGCGACAGCCCTTTACAATGGGTTGAGTCTAGGGGAAAAGCCGTTGAAATGAAACCTTTGTCGATCACTCCTATTCACACATCGATTTTTCACGCGAACCAGTCGCTCGCCGCGTTCGTTATGGAAAGTGTTCCAACAGCGGCTTTGCACGAAGGCGTCATAATTGCCGTGACATCGAAAATAGTTAGCCTCGCGGAAAATCGACTCGTTCCAAAGTCAGAAATCGAAAAGGCGAAATTGATAGATCGCGAAGCAGATTACAATCTAGGCCCAATCGGATACGGCAGCATTTTAACTGTCAAAGAAAGCTTGTTGATCGCGAGCGCCGGGATTGACGAATCGAACTCTGAAGCTGGTCATTATATTTTGTATCCCGAAAAACCATTTGAAAGTGCAAGACGATTGCATCAAGAGCTTCGCACAAAATGGAAGCTCGATAATCTTGGCATCATCTTAACAGATTCAAGAACTTCGCCGCTGCGCCTCGGAGTCACGGGCGTTTCACTCGCGTACTGGGGCTTCAAAGGATTGCTGGATAAAGTTGGAAGCAACGATCTTTTCGGAAGACCGATGCAGATGACGAAAATTAATTTCGCCGATGGGCTGGCAAGCGCTGCCACACTCGTCATGGGTGAAGGTGATGAATCGAGGCCCCTGGCACTGATTTCCGGCGCCGAGGTTGAATTCTGTGACAGCCTCGATCCCTCGGAATTGAGAGTTCCTCTCGAAGACGACCTCTTTTACCCACTTTTCAAATCTCACCTACGATAATTCCTCAATGATTTCCAAGTCGCGCCGCGACTGCGCAGCTTGCGAAGCTGAGCCGTCATGGCTAAATCCATCGCATGAGAAAACTTCCGCTTTCAATGATTCTGGTCGCCTCTGTTCTAACAATGAGCGCTATGGCTTCAGCACAGAGTCTCTCGACTTCGGCGCCTGAAGCGACATCGACAACAAGCAGCAGTACGTTTTTGACAAACAAAAAATTCGAAGACAGTCAGACGCTCACCGACGCGAAATTAAAAGCGGAGGCGGGTTCGCTCTCGCGTCTGAGTATGAAGGCATCACTGTCATACTTCGGACCTACGTTCGGGAATCTTTCCGACCCCGAGCAACCGAATCCAGATGGATCTGTTGGAAGTTATTCGCAAGCGCTGAAGGGATCTCTGTCAGCACGTTATCGTCTTTCGCCGGATTCAACGGTCAGTGCCGGCACCGGAATTTCATTCATCAAACCATTTCACGGTTGGGATCGCACTGACGTCAGCAATCCGTTCATCAGCTATGATTATTCGAGCCGCTTTGGAAAACTCCAGATGCGGAACTCTCCGGGCCTTACCATTTCAACCGTTCCTAATTACACCGCCATTGGACAACTCGGCGGAGTCGGCTGGGATAACTCTCTCGTTTATGGAATCGGGGGAGGATTCGCTGTTTCATTCGATACAAGTTTCAATCTCTGGATCTTCAATCGCGGTTATCGACCGGGCCCAACGAGGAAAGGCGGAGACGGAAACGCTTCGCTCTATTCAATTTCTTGGTATCCAGGTTTGAAGTACAACTTTTCGGACAAGCTGAACATCAACACATCAGCCGGATTCTCGCTGCAGAATCCTCGGTCTGCATTCGACGAATCGGTACTCTGGAACAAGACCGTCAGCCTTCGCCTCGGTGTCGGCTATGCGTTTTCACGTGACGTCTATTTTGCCCCGTACGTACAAAGTTTTGTTACACAGCTTGCACTCGACACGACGACGATCAACGTCGCGGGTGTTTTCTCGGTACTTTAAAAGAGCAATTGCTTTTCAATAAGTATTTTTATTTGAGAATGCTTGGCCATTCGATTGCCTGTGTTACCGTTTTGGCATGAACAAAACTATTCGGCTCACATCTAGTTTAATCATCGCACTCTGCACTTTAATGTTTTCGGCTTCGTCCTTTGGATGGGGCTTCAGTTTCGCCACGACTCCGACCCTCGAAGATATTCCTGCGCTGTCGATCGATAGCAGCCGGGTCACAGTCTCGGGAGTTTCTTCTGGTGGATTCATGGCCGTGCAACTCCACGTTGCGCATTCGGCGTTTTTTAAAGGTGCCGCGAGCATCGCTGGCGGAATTTGGGAATGTGCAAAAGGCGACGTCGGTCGCAGTCAAAACGTATGCATGAACGGCCCACAGCAAATCGTGACGAACGATTACGTAAATCTCGCACGCGAGCGCGCAACACGCGGAGAAATTGATGACGTTGCGAACCTCGCATCTTCGCGAGTCGCTATTTTCGCAAGCCCGAAAGATATCATCATCAAACCACTAGGATCAGATAAGCTCGCAGAGTTTTACGGGGCCTTCGTTCCGCAAACTTCCATCACGCGCCTCTCAAATCCCGGTGCCGCACATGGCTTCCCAACGCTTAGCTATGGAAACACGTGCTCGATGATGGGCTCACCATGGTTACTGAACTGCAACGACGACGTTGCCGGAAAAGTTTTGGCGGCTGTTGAACCGGGCGCGCGCGCATTGGCTTCACGTGGCACAGCAGTTCCGGCTTCGCTTCTCTACTTTGATCAGACGAAGTATGTCGCAACCGGATCCCGCATGTTCTCTTGGGGCGCGGCTTACATTCCAAAAGTATGTCGAGACGCAGGAACAAGTTGCGGAGTTCACGTCGCTTTACATGGTTGCCAAATGAATCCCGACTTCATCGATAAAAAGTTTATCGAAAACGCGGGCTACAACGAATGGGCCGAGAGCAACAAATTGATCGTGATTTATCCTCAGTCGGCAAAGGGCACGGGAAATCCATTCGGCTGCTGGGATTGGTTTGGATACTCGGGAGCCAGCTATACGACGAAATCCGGAGTCCAGATCGAAGCCGTGAAAAGTCTCCTGACGGCTCTCGGCGCACGTTAGAACGAAGGCCTGACCGTTCGTCGAGGTCACGCTTTGGATTTGGATTCCTGCGACGATTTTGTCTGATAATCTAGCCGCATGAAGTTCCTTGCGGCGATCGCAATTCTTTTCAGCCAAAATGTCCATGCCTCGGGGCTCGACGTACAATTAAAGGATCTTCGAGGATCCTTTTATTTTATTTTGGGAACCAAAGACGCTGAATGCACAAAGCTGGTTTTTCAAGACACAAAAAAATTGGGCCGCCTGACACACTGTGATCCTGAAGAAGGACACGTCTTGTGCAAGCTGAAGGACGGCACCAAGCTCTTCGCATTCGAAGTGAAAGAAAATTGCGAAAGCTGGCTTAAAAAAGGTGTAGATCCTACTCCTGAAATCGACTGATATAGGCCGTAATGGCTTTACGAATTCGCGGCAACAAACTCGTCGCTGGTTTTTCTGATGAATCGCAAGGTGAAACCGCAAGACTTTGCGGCGTAAGCCTTCAAGATCCGTTGTGGCAACGGTTGTCCCCCGGCCCACGTATGCTTCCCCACGGCACTATCAATCTCGAGCAAGCGAAAACCTGGGGAGCCAATACAGTTCGTGTTCCATTTCATCCCGCAACGATTCGACACGCGGGTGGCGGAGACTGGCCGCGCGGGCTTGAAGAAGTCGCAAAAGAGTTGGACTGGATTCTTCTGGCCGCGAAAGCGCTGGGGCTTTGGGTGATCATTGATTTTCACTCGATTGGATTTCCCGCCGACGGTTCGACATTCGATTTCGAAGAATTGCCGTACGAAGCATTGTACGACACCGACCAGTACGAGATTGAAGCTTTTTGGCGAATGGTCGCGCGTCGCTATCACGACCATCCGGCCGTAGCGGCGTTCGAACTTTTTAACGAAGCCACGCGAGACTCTGCATTTGGAAACGCAAAAGATTGGGACGAACACGCCGCGTGGACGGAACGGCTGTTGAGCGAAATCATTCGTCCGCAAGCACCAAACGTCGTCGCGATCATTGGTGGTCTGCATTTCGGTTACGATCTGGAAGGCGCACTGACAAGACCTGTGCGAGATCAAGCTATCGCCTACTCGAGTCACCCCTATCCGCACCACAGCCAAGCGAAGAGCTGGGACAGTGCCTTCGGCGCCCTTAGCGAACGACATCCGGTATTGCTGACGGAAGTCGGTTTCGCGAGCGAAGGATTCTTCGGTCGCGGACATCACCGCGGGTTCCGCGATTGGGAACTCGAGCTGCGAAGTTTTGCAGACGCTCGCGAACTTTCGTTTATTGCGTGGAATTTCTCGGGAAGCTGGGAGCCGACGTTGCTCGTGCCCCAAAATGAAAATCCCGACTTCGCCTCTGCTTTTCAGCCGAATGAAGCCGGGACTTTCTTTCAGGACTGGATGCGAAGGATCGCATCCGAGAAAACTACTACTTCAGAGCCTCAGCATTTTTCATCATCTGTGTGATGGTCTCGAACTCGTTCGCAGTCAGAATCGCCTGCATCTGCGCAGCTGCCTGGTAAACAGTTCGATCGATAACTTTTCCGTAACGGAACGGTTTCATTTCTGGAGTCTCATCCGCAACCATCGTGATCTCGAAACTAACGAGCTCATAAAGATTTTCCTGCGGAAGCAACGACACCAAGAAACCCGGACCGATTTCGATGAAGAGATCAAAGAAACGAAGTTCCGCAAAGGCATCCGAGCGTTGTTGGTTTGTCAGTTTCGGATCGACAACCTTCGCCATGTAGTGCGCGATGCTGAGCAAAGTGTCTTTGTACTTGTCGCTTACCGACATACGGGTCGGCTGAACTCCGTCGGACTCGTTGAAGACGCCTCGTACGACGTCCGAAGTAGGTTCTGGGATTGTCTTCAGATAAAGATTCAGAAGTTCAAACATCTCGCCCGAACCCAAGCCCTGTACTTGCTTAAGCGCATTTGGGTGAAGAAGCATTTTATAGCTGAAACGTGCGTTTTCGTACTCTTGCTCTTTTTTGAACGCGCCCCAGTCGATTGTATTGTGAATTTTCGTTGGAACGGCCTGGCGAACTGCGTTCTTGATCATGCGAAGTTCTTTCGCTGTCAGAGATTTATCGCGATAGTTCCACTCAAACGCGATGTCGCGTAAGTTGCCGATCTGTTTTGTCTCGTCTGAATCGAAGAGCAGCGAAGCACGAGAGACGCTCACACCTTTAAAGTACGAGAACCACCAGCTCATCGAATTCGTACGTTGGAACGTATGAAGGCGATAGTAGTCGAGGCTCTCGTCAGGACGCGAAGAGACCAGCATGTTCTCGAAGTACTCTGATTCTCTTGTGAAGTTGAATATGATCGGTGCGAACTTAAATTTCGAGTGGTCCGCTACGTCGACGTCGTTTTTACCTTTGAAGTTGCGCTCGATGGCTCGATTTCCAAGCGCCTTAATCTTCTCTGTCGCGTAGATAGTCTCGAGTGGCGTGATGTCCGAGATCAGTTTCGCAGTCAGCTCGTCGTTGCTGGAAAATGGATTGCCGATTGAAATTGATTTGAAGGTCAAAACTTTTGCCACGATGCCATCGTAAGCGTCGCGAACACGCGGATCTTTCATATCAAGGACATAGTCTGCCATTGCCAGGTTCGACTTGATCTTAGAGAAGCTAGCTTGGAAGATTTCGGTGAGATTCGTGATCGCGAGAATCCGACGATCGACAATTCGAACACCGAAGACTTTGTGATCGCTCGGAATGCCCGCGGTTACGGCAATGCCCTTCTCGCGTTTACGAATCGCAACCAGCTTCATCAGCAATTTTTGGTTCTGACCTTTGATCAAATAGATCTGAAACTGACCGCTGACGAGGTAATGGGTGCTCAGACTAACAGGGTGACCCATCGTGATCGGCATCGACGATAACCCAAGAATGAGATCGAGATGTGCCGAGAACGAGAAAAAGTCGCCCGGAGCCAAATTCTCGACCACGTTTTGTGCCGAAAGTGGAAGGCGCGACAGCGCTTCTTTTACTGAGCTTGGAACTTTCGTGTAGCCAAACGGAATTGCTAACGCCGCTTCCTTTTTGCTCTTAAACGGACGTACATAAAGAATTTCTGTTCCGTGCTTAAGCTCGATACCAACATGCTGGCTTGCGTGGTTTAACAATTCCCCGACGTTGATGTCGTTTTTTAATGTCATGCGATCCATGCGCAGATGGTATTCGCCGGTATACGAAGGCTCGAGTTCGTAGCGATAGTCGAGCGCGGTCTTGAGACCATCAATAAGTTCGAGGTCGAGCAACTTTGCTTTAATGCTGACGTCGATCGAGGCAATTCGGCTACCAATTTTTTCGAAATAACTTTTGCTCTCAACAGGTTGAGTAACATCACCGATCGTACTTTGTGGGTTAGAAGTTACGGCATTTTGAGCGCCGGCAAGTGTTGCCATCGACAACATTCCTGCGATGGCGATAGCGCCACCAATAGTGTACGCACGCACCGAACTATTAGATCGACCCACAAGGCCTCCTGGATTGTTTACGGATCGGTGATCGACCCGTTAAAACCTCAAAGTTTGCACGGCTCATGACAACGAGGCGTCCATCCTGACAGTCCTGTGACTTTTTACGGTGCTGGTTTTTGGCACCCGACAATCGGAGGTGCCCTAAAGCGTCACTCGGGCTCCCAGATAGCAGGTGCCTACGTCAAAAGAGGCGAACTACTTTGGTACTAAGGCTCCGGAGAGGCCAACGATTTGACCAACTTCGATTTTTTCAAACAAAATGAGTTTGTGATTAGTATTCTGTTCGATTTCTCGAACGAGTTGTAGTTGCGCTATTCTGATTTCTCGTTTCGGACGTTCGTTTGGCCAATCGACATCGAAATAATAGTGACCAGAAGTACTCAATCGAAGCAGTACGTTTCCGATGATGTACTTTAAGACTTCCAAAGACTGCTGCTGACTATCAAACCACGGAGTACGAAACCAACCACCATCGGGGCGCATCGTAACGAGATCGAATTTCGGAATGCTTCTGTTGGACATCGATGCGTCGAGCTGCTTCCAAGTGTTAGGATTAATTATATCTCCCAAAACCTCAGTCGGTACCATGCGCTTTTGAACTCCTGCCCGCGCCCAATCGAGTGACTCGAACCTAAAGCCCGTGATCGAGTCCGCGTCTTGGACCTTTCTTATAAAAGTACCCGAACCGAACAAATCAAGTACGTGGTTGCGCTGTCCGCGTCTTTTACGAAGTTGCAATTGCTTCTCGAAAAACCCTTCGGTTTTTCGGTTTCCAAGCATTTTTAAAATGTCTGCAAATGATGACTCGTAGCTATCGAATTTTCCAGGAATACCATCGACTTTCCAAATTCCCGGCGCGCCGATTCCATCGAGAGGTACGATGCCACTTTGTTGAATCGCCAAATGCGATGTTTCCATCAACGCATTTGCATACTGAGCATCTAAAAATTTACTTTCAAGAACCGGAGTACCAGCGGAGACGAATAGTGCTTCGCACCTTACCACTGTCGCGAGCGCCGCAGAGCTGGCATCGGCGGCAGTGAAAAAGAGGGCCGTGAAAACAATCATAAAACGGAGCAACGTGAACCTCGCCATAACCAAACAGATGATCAACTATCGCGCCAATCGGCGCACCGGCGATGAGCCCAGCTATTTCTCGACAGACGATGAAGTCAGCATTCG
>JAYSYF010000160.1:0-1569 GCA_043716655.1 Bdellovibrionales bacterium
TTGCGAATCATGACTCAAGAAGATAAGAGCGGCGGTCGTGTAGGAAAACGTGGATGGATGGTCTTCAATTTCGACGACGACGATAACAAGTCGTTGAAAAACAACGTGCTGCAAATTCGTGTTCCGAAATCGATCTCGAATGCAAAAGTACAAACCGTTTCCGGAGACACCCAGCTCGCAACTGCCCTCGCATCGCTTCACGTTCAGTCAAAATCTGGCGACGTAAATATTCTTACGACCGAGAATCCTTTGGCACGAGTTGAAATGCTGACTGTCGAAACTGTCAGCGGTGATCTGAAGGGACCTGGACGCTTCGACCGTTTAAGATTTAACAGCGTGTCTGGCGATATGAAGCTTACAAGCCTCGACCGTGTCCTGGATATCGACGGTGCTACGGTTTCTGGAGATGCAAAGATTAGCGCCACAGAACCAGTCGACGCTTCGATCGAATTCCACACGACTTCTGGTGATTTGCGAGTCGCTCCATCACTCTATCCAAACGGAACCGACCGTAAAATGCGACCGAGGAAAAACACGGCGTTTACCCTAGGTAAAGGTACCGCTCGGATAAAGTTCAACTCCGTATCCGGCGACCTTCGCATCAGTCCGCCGAAAACCGGCAAAGAAGACGACGCTACAGATGAAAATCAGGACGATTCTGATGAAGAAAACCGCGATGAGGCAAAACTTATGGATCCGAATGGGCCGTCACGAGTTGGCAACGCAATGTACGCAGAAGAGTTTTTGCAGTGTGTGGCTCAAATCGCTGCTCGGGAACAAACGAAGATCGGCGCAAGTGCGGCTCGACGTTGTTTCCGAGTGATCGTCGAGACAACCCCGGCTTCGAAAGAGCCTACGGTTGCTTACGAGACTTGTTAAATACTGACCCTATCTTCGGCGGTGGGACGTTGTGACCCGCTCCGGGTGAGCCCCCACCGGAAGGGCCTGCCGCCGAAGATTTTTTTTCGAGATCCGCCGCACGTTGCGGCTTTGATTTTAACTGCTCAGCCAACATCGCCGCTTCGCTCGCTTGTTCGTCGCTCTGCTCGGTCGCAAGCTTCGCAACCCTCGCATCGAGCTTCGCAAACATATCTCCAAGGCGATTTGCCCGTTCGGCTTTTGCTAAAGGACGCGCACCTTCTTCATAGCGGCGAATGAGCTTCTCGGGAACCTCTTGAACAAAACGTGAAATTGCAACTGGCGCTAGTTTTCCGAAACGGCGTCGAACCTTCGCTCGAGAGAGAATCAATTTCTGCCTCGCACGTGTGACACCGACATAGAACAAACGTCGTTCTTCAGAAACGTCTTCGCCCAATGTTCGATGAGGCAAAAGGTCTTCTTCACAACCAATCAAGCAGACGGCGTCAAACTCGAGCCCCTTACAGGCGTGAAGCGTCAGCAGTTGAATTTTTTTATCGGCGTCTGCTTGTTCTTCTTGGTCTGAATCGCGGAGTTCCATCGCATCGATGAAATTTCCGAGGTCCTTGATCTGCGGTTTGCCTTCAACCCGCGCAAGATAAGAGTCCAGCACGCGAGCCAAGACATCGATCGCGAGCCAACGCTTATCGA
>JAYSYF010000017.1:0-7615 GCA_043716655.1 Bdellovibrionales bacterium
TTTGGATCTTCAACGCGCTGAAGGCGAAGGCGCTTTCATGCTTTCGAAAAAACCGGGCGACCGCATGAGCGGCATGATCACCAAGATTGAAACCTTCGGAGCCTTCTGCCGACTCGAAGAAGGCGTCGAAGGTCTGATTCCAATATCGGAACTTGCATGGGGTCGTGTTTCAAATCCGGCTGAAGTAGTTCGCGTCGGACAAAACGTACAAGTCATACTCATGCGTATTTCTGAAGAGAATGATCGCCTGCGCGTATCGCTTTCGCTGAAACAAGCCGGCGACGAAGGCGATCCATGGCTAACAGTGCCGCAGAAGTATCCTGTCGGAACAATTCTCGAAGGCACCGTCGAGCGTCGCGAAAATTACGGACTCTTTGTGAACATCGCACCTGGCATTACGGGCCTGATGCCTAGGTCTAAGTGGCGCGATCACGCAGAGTCGTCGAAATTTGAAAGAAGCATGCGCGGAGAAAAAATGCCCGTCATGGTTTCAGAGATTAATTTCGAAGAACACAAACTCACACTCTCCCCGCCAGCCGACATGGACGACGGTGCATGGCGCTCGCACGCAGCAGCGGGATCCGCGACTGCCAAGGGCGCAAAAACCACGGGCATGGGAACGTTCGCAGACCTGTTGTCTGGCGCGAAAAACCGCAAATAGCTCGTTAGGTACCTGCTTCCTTTTTGCAGTTTTCGGTCAAAAACTGCAAAAAGGAAGCAGGTACCTTTATTAGTCGGCGAAGAGGCCGGCTTTTTGTGCGGCTGCGCGAGCTTTTAGTTTCTCTGCGTACGCTGCTATTCTCGGCAACGTTGCGAACACCGGGCGATTACGCAGCCAGAACAACGATTGTCCTAGTGGGATATCGGCCACGGTGAATTCATCACCCGCGATAAATTCTGTTTTCGCGAGCGCCGCTTCAACCGGAAGCAATAACTTCAGAATCTTTTTATCAACTTCGGATTTTTTGCTCACGATTTCTGGATCTGCGGCATCGATCTCCCAATAAGATTCGAACACAGGTTCGAGTGTCGCGTAGTTATAAAATGTCCACTGATAAACTGCGGCTCTATTTTCAGTCGGGATCAATCCCTTGTCGGGATGTCGATCAGCCAAGTAAAGGCAGATTGCGCCGGATTCAAACATCGTCTTACCGCTCGAGAGTTCCTCGATAGCAGGAACTTGTCCAAGCGGATGGCGCTCGCGGTATTCGGGATCGTCGTGATGAACTTTATGTTGCAGATCGCTCACTTCATAGGGAACTTCGAGTTCGTTCAAAAGCCAGCAAACTTTTCCGCTGCGATCTTGCGGAACCCATCTCGTGAATTTGTACACGTCAGACCGACCTTTCGGTCTGCGACGCAGTCGGCACCTTCGCTTCAGGCGACGCCGCTTTTGGTTTTGCTTTGTAGAGATGGAACTTCATTTCGAACGGATCTTCCATCATCTCACCTTCGTGATCTGCGCCCGTCGTTGTCATCACAGGTTTGCAACCTTTTGCGAGCAACATCGATTTCGAAGCCTCGAGATCGGCGACGACAAATTCGAAAGCTGTTTTTCCAACCTTCGCTTCCTCGTCTTTGGAAACCGCGTCGAGCCAGATCGTCGTCCCGCCTTTTACCATCGGAACTCCCTCGGCGAGATCCTTCGGCATCGTGCCCACAGTAAAACCAAGCGTGTCGCGATAAAACGAAACCGCTTGATCGATGTTGCGAACGTTCAATGCAATGTTGGGGCTGAAGCGGAATGGCTCCGTTTGTTTTTGCTCGTAAGTAAACTTCGGAGACCAATCCGACTCTGCGGTTTTGTCGGATGGAAGCAGATCGAACAAACTCCAAATGCTGCTGAAGACATCGCCAGGTCCGAAACCAGCGCGAGTTCGGTGCTGAATCGTTCCGTCTGCCGACTTCGTGTAAACCGAAGTTCCCGGCTGAGCCATCTTCTTTTCAATGTCGAAAAATCCCATGTCTTTTGAGAAGCTAGTGCCTTTCGCTGACGCCGTTTTGAATTTCCAGCCACGTGAAGCCGCGAATGCCGTTTGTTCTTCAACCGAATCGTTGTTGATCAAAACAAACCCAGCGCGATTTTCGAGGTGTGCAGTGAAGCCGTTGAACCCATCTGCCCACAAAGTGCAGTACGAACACTGCTTACCCATGTTGTGAATCAAGATAAGTTCTTTTTTGTCGCCGAACATTTCCGACAACTTCACAGGCCCTTTTACAGTTGCGAATGTGTAATCCTGAACCGTAGCAGCCGGTCGGATTTTGTGAAGTGCAAAGAGTTTTTCCATCTCTTCGCGAACAGTTTTTTCTTGTGCGCAGATCTGATCCTCAAATCTTTCGAATGAGTTAGACATTTTCCACCTTTATCGTGCGGCCAAGTTTGACCGCTTGTTCGCGAGTTTTATAGAGACCGGCTTCGTTCAAGTTAAATCTTGCAGCCAAGTTTTTATCGAGCAGCATCACGACCGAACTTCCCATCGAGAAAACTCCGACCTCGTCGCCCTTTTTCAAATGCAGAGGTTCGTGCGAAGAGATTTTCGGACCCTTGGTTGAATCAAACGTGTCGCCACCGTAAACATACTCAGTTTTTTTCCGACCCTTTGGTCGCACGTCCGTTTTAATTCGCGAATCAAACGATACCGAGATCGCTCCGACGTTTGTCGCCGCTACCATCACGAGTGCGAGTGACTCGCCTTCGTTTGTTCTGAAGACCATCGCAACACGTTCGTTGATTGTATAAAGCTGAGGAACGTTGCGGACGCTCCACGAATTCACAGGCCAGAAAGCTCCTGGAATATGCGCGACCCACTCGACTGAAAGATCGAGCGGCGTATGCACACGATGATAATCCGTTGGGCAAAGATAGTAAGTGATGAACGAGCCACCGTTGAAACGCACCGCCATTTCGTCACTTTGAAGAAGTGCTGGAACCGGATAGTCGATGCCCTTCACTTGCACGAGCTTCGAATTCCGAATCGAACCAGCCTCAGCAATTTTTGCGTCGCACGGATGCACGAGGCCGGGGCCCAGTGGCCTCACGTCGTCTTTTAGTTTTCGAGTGAACAAGTCGCCGATAGATTTGTATTCGGTGAGCGGCTTCTCGGCCTCCGATAAATCGATTGAATAAGCTTTCGCAAAAGCTTTCATGGCTTCAAGCCGCATCGGTCCCGGAAGCCGCTGATGCAGCAGGCGCCCCATCCAGTAACTCATGTCATCTTTCGGTAGCAGCGGCATGAGATGGCTCATCACTTTGTCTGAAAACTTGGTCATGGGCCGGAGTCTGCCTTGGGCCCGCACCCGATTCCATACTCGACGCGCGGTGACATCCTATGGTAGAACTTGGGCTCCAACGGAGCGCGCGAACATGAGTACGGTGATCAACGATATCGAAGTGGGACTCGACGAGGACCTGAAAGAGGTCCTCGCGCGTCGCGTGCCGACGTACGCGAGCCACCGAATTTTGCGCCAAAGCGTTGATGCTCGTCGCTCGAACCAGCTTCCGCACTGGATCTACTCGGTCGAAGTCTTCGGTGAAGGAGAAGTCCCGACCACTCCAGACTACGACCCCCAACCGGTAAAGTGGCCAGCGTCGCGCAAAAAACCAATCGTGATCGGCACCGGCCCCGCAGGACTTTTCGCGGCTGTTCGCCTCGTCGAACGCGGAATCCCGTGTGTCATTCTCGAGCGCGGTTCGATTGGCGATAAGCGCATCGTCGCGATCAACAAATTTTGGCGCTATGGTCAGCTCGATCCCAACAACAATGTTTGCATGGGCGAAGGCGGAGCCGGTCTTTATTCCGACGGAAAACTGATCACGCGAATTAAATCTCCGTTCATTCCCTATGTGATGGATCGACTTGTGCGGTTCGGTGCACCAGAAGAAATTCGCTGGCTCGCAAATCCACACGTAGGGTCCGATAAAATTCGTCGAGTCATTCCGAAGATTCGCGCCTTCCTTTTGCAAAAGGGCTGCGAAATTCACTTCGATACCCCGATGAAAGAACTGATCACCGAAAATATCGCCGCGGTGACCCACTCTGCGAGCGACACCAATGGTTCTAAGTCTCACCCCACGGACGTTGTTCGAAAACAACGTGTGATCGGAGTTCGCACAACCGACGGTCGCGAATTCTTCTCGGACCACGTGATTCTTGCGACCGGTCATTCCGCCGAAGACATCCTGCACCGCCTGCACGAACAAGGCGTTTACATGGAGGGCAAAAGTTTTGCTCTTGGCCTTCGCATCGAACATCCGCAGGAAGCGATCAACAAAATTCAGTTCCGGGCGGCGTGGGATCATCCGTCGTTAGGCAGTGCGAACTATCGACTCGCCGATCACGACGACCGCACGGGCATCGGCGTCTATTCATTCTGCATGTGCCCGGGTGGATATGTTTTGTCGAGCGGCACCGAACCCGATGGCATCGTCGCGAATGGAATGTCGAACTACAATCGCAATTCACCCTTCGCAAATTCCGCGATCGTCATTTCGATCGATCACGAGAAAATGTTTGGCAAAGGTCCTGATGCACTTTTCAAAGGTCTCGCGTTCCGTCGCAAACTTGAAACCGATGCGTTCAAAGCCGTTCAAGCCGAAGCAAAAGCCGGCCGTGCGTCTGCCCACGCGATTCCAGCACAACGTGTTGTGGACTTTCTCGATGGAAAAATCGGTCCTACGCTTCCGACGAGCAGCCCAAGCGGCGTTGCTGCAGTTCGCCTCGATCAAATAATGCCGAAAGATCTAGTCGAACGAATGCGCCACTCGCTTCTGCAGTTCAATTCCAAGATGAAAGGTTTCATTTCGGAACAAGCGCAATTTCATGGAATTGAATCTCGAACCTCTTGTCCGGTGCGCATGACTCGCGCCTCAGACGATCTCGAGTCCATTTCCCACGCGGGTCTCTACCCCGCCGGTGAAGGAGCCGGTTACGCCGGAGGAATCACCTCAGCTGCTTGTGATGGCGTGAAAATCGCTGACCAAATCGCCGCGCTCTACTCTTAGCTAGCGTTTCGCGAACTTTTGTTCGAGCCAGCGCGAATCTAAAAACAGCAAGTACGCCGACATCATTGTGAGGCTAAAAATATAAAGACCCATCGTAAGTCCGATTCCGATGTGCAGTAACCAACCGGCGATCAACATCCATTTACGAGTTGCGCGTGGCCAGAACAGAACTGGCGCATAAACTTCAAACAAAACCGTCCCCCAAGTCGCGATTCCGATCACGAGCGGAGCGTTTCTCAGAAAACTCAAATCCGCCATCATCAACTGCTCGTTGCCTAGGACCTTCCAAACGGCCGTTTGGTCCCACCAGTCGTTACCTTTGAGCTTCTCGAAACCCGTGTACATGTAAATCACGCAGAGCTGGATCTGCAATAAACGAAGTCCAACGCTAGTTAAGACGCGCGACCACACCGGTTCGAAACCGAGTGAGATTTTGCGCGGCTGACCTTTGGTCATTGCCCGGAACGCACGGTTTGCTAACCAAGCTCGAAGCGACAAGCGCTCGCTTGAGTCCATAAAACAAAGTCCAAAAAGCCAAAATGAACTGATCATATCGGCGCCGTACACGATCGAATAGTTTCGTTGCATCAGCGCCAAGTGGCAGAAATAAACAACGAACCAAGTCAGTCGTGAACCTATTCGGCCGAAAGCGCCAACCGTGCCCAGCAAAATCGCGATGATCTCGACGATCTGAAATCCGTAGGCAGCACCGAGTGTCGTCGGATAAATTTCTGCAGGCGGCTGGAAATAGCCAGGCAACATATCGAGCGCACCTTCGGTTGGTACTCCCCCGAGGTCTGTGAAATAGAACTCGGTGTGCATCATTCTAAGGACGACATTCAAAAGCAGTGTCAGTCCGAACATCCATCGAAACGCAGCAAGCGCCATTGGCGCCGAGAATTCGAAGAAAAACCGATCGAGCGCGCGCGCAGCGCCTTGAAACTGGAAACGCATGTTCGAACTTAAATCTCGTGCAAGTCGCGAAATCATGGCGTCCTCACGCAACGAAATGTTTTCGGAGGAAGATCAAGTGGATCCGACATTTCCGAGAAGCTGTCTGCGCCCATGTCGCCGCGATGGCGTTCAACCGATTGAATCTCGCCAAACTTTTGCCGAAGCGTGACCGATTCAGCCCGCAGGTCTTGTTTACATAGCCATGGCGCCATGTAATTTTCCATGCGGCCCTCATCGAGCGACAAAAATCTCATGGAGTAAAGTCGTCGGCTGTAAAAGTCGCTGACACCGAAACCACTTCTTTTTTCTGGTAAAAGCTGGGGCTCGCTCATTTCGAACGAGTTGTCATCGCCTTCGACTTCCGGATACGTGTACGAATACTCCAGATAAAAAATCGGGCTCGGTCCGGGCGAAAAAAACTGCCACGTGGTGTTCAGACCAAAAACGTTTGCGTAGGTATAAAAATGACGACCGAGCTCTCGAATCAAGAGCCCTTTTCCCATAGGTAAAATCAAAATGGTGAGGAAGTGGTACACGAGAAAGACCGACAAAACGGTTTTTAACACTCGCAACGGATTAAGCCATCGCGCCGCGAAAATTTCCGCTCTCATCAAACGTCGCCGTCGACCGCTTTGTCTGGATCGGCGTCGTCATCTTCGAAATCCGGTTTCACCGCGAGTTCGTCGCGCATTTCCTCTTCGTCTTCAACGGGATCAACGTGACCAGAACCCTCAGCAGTCAAAGCCGCAAGAGATTCAGCGACGCCTTCTTCTTCGACGATCAACGGACCAGCCGTTTCGCCAGCCTCCGCTGCCTGAGCAATCTGTTCTTGCTTGGTTTCATAGCGCGAGAGCCAACGACGATCTTTTTCTTCAACTTCGTCACCGAACGTAATTTTGTCGCGAAGGTCTTGTGCCTTTTCGCGATCTCGCTCGACGCGCTGACGGATTTTTTCTTGCTCGAAAAATTCAGACGTCGTGTCGATTGCTTTTAAGCTTTCCGAAATGTCGCCGAGTTCTTCTTCACCTTCCGAATAGCTCGTACCGATATGGTTTGCCATCGAGTCAGTGACCGAAGAGAGAGTTTCTTTTTCTTCTTCGTCACCGATGCCTTCTGGCAAGAGCTGATCGATTTCTGCGAGTGTCGGAAGTTCTTTGAGGTTGCGAAGTCCAAACGTTTCCAAAAACTTGCGAGTCGTCACGTAAGTCATCGGACGACCTGGAAGATCCGATTTTTCACCGAACCCGACCATGCCACGCTCCATGAGAGCGCGCATCAGATGTCCGCTTTCCACGCCGCGGATCTGATCGACTTCCGATTTAGTAATCGGCTGCTTGTAAGCGGCGATCGCCAACACTTCGAGCGCCGGTCCCGAAAGTCGGAACGGACGAACTTTAGCCAGACGCTTCAAGTACTCGGTGTTATCGACTTTTGTACGCAGTTGATAACCGCCGTGAATTTCTTCGACTGAAACGCCGCGGTCTGCGGACGCATAGCTCGAGGCTAACTGGTCAAGTGCACGCTGGATGTCGCGTGTGCGAATGTTCGATCCTTTGAAAAGAACCTTCATCGTCGCGATCGAAACTGGCTTGTCAGTTGCGAACAACAAAGATTCGACGACAGAAATCAATCGGTCGTTATCGATGAACTCGGTCGGAG
>JAYSYF010000161.1:0-5045 GCA_043716655.1 Bdellovibrionales bacterium
ACTTGTTGTTCGGCAGAATTTGAATACTGCATCATCCAACCGGCGACGCCCCACACAGCGCCGGACGTGAACAACATCGCCTGGATAAAATAATGCCAAGGTTTTAAGTCTGCAACCGATTGAACGCGACTTTGAAACTTCAGCCACTGCCACGAGGCGACCATTCGCAGGATGCCCGATATGCCGACGACACCGAGCCATATCATCAACATTTTGGTGCCCATGAGGTCACCGCAAATCCACGCATACGACAATGCGTACAGCATGAGTGCGATCCCGCCGGGAACATTTTGTCGGTAGAGCAAAGCGACTCGTTCGATCTCGAGTTTTAATGCTACCGATCTTTCGGATGTTTGTTGAAGCGAATTGGAAAATAAAATCACAGGTAGTAAAATCGCACATCTCAGATTTTTTTAATATGACAATTTCAAAAACGGTCGAGATCGCTCGAGAAGGTTTCAAGCCGGAAAAATTCTAGGCCATCGTTCTGTAGCTAGACAGGTGGCGCAGAATTTTTGAAACACGTGTGTCACAATTTTTAATGAACTGTCTTAAGTTTAAACGAAATGCCGAAGTTCGTCGACGTGATCCGTTCTAGCAGAAATGATGTTTCGGCGTTGGTAACTGAACATAATGTTTCGTGGCGCGCACGTTGCTATCTTTAATAGCTCCGGCAGTCAGCCGGAATTTTCAAAGGAGAATTTCATGAGTAAAGATATCGAAATTCGAAAGTCCAGCCGAACTCCGAGCGGTGCGCCGGACATAATCAATGTTTCCGCAGGGATTGATCGCGCCTCGTTCGCGAAGCGAAATACGTGAGACGAACGAAGCCTATGTCTTGTCGGCGGATGTACCAGGCACTCCGAGCGAAAACGTAGAGATCGAAGTGAGTGGAAACATTCTTTCGTTTCGAGCCGAACATGGCAACAGCAAGGAAGGTGAGGGACGCTCTCGTCGAACGTATCAAAGTTTTCAGCAGTCGCTGGCTCTGCCATCAACGGTCGATCCAGACCAGATTGAAGCACACTGTGAGAACGGGGTGCTGGAAGTAATGAGGAAAAAGAAACGATGAATTAGTGGGCCGGTTTGTCCCAGACATGCGCTCAATTGTCTCGCGGATCTGCCTATATCGACCGTGTTTCTGTCGGCCAGGTCTCATCTCTGCATCAGAACTCCGAAACTGGAGGTCTGATGAAATTAGTCGTAATCGTATCTGTGCTTTTGTCCGTTACTGGTGTGTTGAGTGCGTGTGCGACGGATGCATCTAAGGTTGAAGAACGCGTTCAGCAAGAAAAACCAGCCCGCGATCATGGTGAGTTGGCCGCGCGGGGCTTCGAGGCCTGGGCAAGCAGCACGGAAATCGATCTTGATCAGAAATCGAAGCTTTGGAAGTTGCATTCCGCGACCGGGCGCGAAGCTTATCGCTTTCGCGATGAGATTACTAAAACTAAGTCTGCGTTATTCAAGGAGCTCGCTAAGGGTAACTACGATCAAAACTTGGTAAATGGCTTTAAAACAAAAATTGTTTCGTTGGATCAAGATCGCCTTGGCGTTATGTTCAAAGCCTTAAGTTCTGTCGAAGCAATCCTTGGTCGCGGTGATAAAGCGGGCCAATACTATCTCTATCTAGAAAAAATGGAGTCACGTGCATTTGATGGTCCATAAAAAAGGGGTCGGGAACATGCGTAAATTAATTCTTTCTTTCTTTTTGCTCGGGTTATCTATGTCGAGTGCAGCATCGGCGCAGCCTGCGGTCGATCGTCCGTTGGACTCAAATATGAAAGCCGGTCAGCTGTTTACCGTTAAGATCGTGCCAAACGATAAGTTGATCGATGTGTTCATCGCAGGGAACGAGACGGCGAAACTTGATCTGAGCGGCACAGACCTCATCGCTACATTGAAGGTCGGACGTAAGAGTTGGGTGCTGACCCCGAAAAGGACGGGCGATGGATTCTCGGTGGTGGCCCCGGCGGAAGTTCCCATCGGTGGAAAATCAGAATTGAAGCTCTTGCTGAAGCAGGGGAAGAAAACGGAAACATTTCATTTTCAGCTGCGGCCCTGAATTAAACAGCAATTGTTAGGCGGTCACCGGGTGTACCGGTGACCGTTTGGGTCGCACCAAGGAAGTCGATCTTCACTTAGAAACCTATCGCGCAGTTTGCATTTCGGTCGGAATCACCATCACCGGTTGTGGCGAAGTCTCTAATACTTTTCGTGTGACGCTCCCTAAAAGAACAGCAGCCCAAGGCCCGGTTTTTTCTGTCATAACGATGAGATCAGCCGCGTGCTTTTTGGCAGACTTCAAGATTCCGCTCGCGATGGTTTTGGAATTATATGTAAGTTCGTAGTTAGCGCCAACGCCGCTCGTGCGTGCCAATTCTTGCCAACGTTTCGCGTCGTTCTCGAGTCTCGCATAATTTGAATCAAGATAAGTTTGGAAGTTGTTCCAGCCGCCGGTGATTCCAGCATAGGCCGCCATTGTCTCGTTCGCGAGATTCGGAAGAATATGTGATATCAAAATTTCGGCACCGGATGATTTCGCAATCTTGACGGCACTTGTGAACGCCTTCTCATCAACGTCCGAAAAATCAGTCGCGAAGAGAATGGTTTTTAAATTCTTCATGGGCGGAGCCTTCGCATTGATAACGAGGACGGGCACACCCGAATGGGAAATAAGCGAACTTACGAAACCAGCTGGAAGCGACTTTCCGACTTTTTGGGTATTTGTGAATACAGCGACTGCAGATGCCTTAGAACTCTCAAGTTCAGTGAGTACTGCCTGAACCGATCCTTTGCGAGAGTGGTAAGGCTGAAAGAGTATCTTAGAATGAACCGAAGGATGAACCCGGTTTTTTTTCAAAAATTTGCCGAGCGCCTTTTCTCCGGCTGCTGCAAATTCTGTGTGCCAATTTCGGGTAAAGTCCCCGGGCCAATCAATTTGATCCGGGCTCATAACGGAAACGGCCTGGGTCATCCATCCGTTTTTCTTGGCTATGCGGTCAGCAGTAGTCATCGCATTCTTGACTGGATTTCCACCTTTGAGACAGTCGATCGCCAGAACTAGATTTCCATTTGTCGCATTCATTTTGTTTTCCCCGCTACAGTGTTGATGATAGATAGAGCAAGCGTGATGCCGGTCTACGTTCGAATGAGTCGATAACAACGGGACAGCCGCATTTAAGCTGGGCCATATAGTCTCGACCGCGACTAGACGATGCCCTGAAAGTCCCCAGATGGCTAAAGCTTTGACGCTCATTCACGAGAAGCACACGTGAATGAGATTCGGTCTTTGCTTGCGATCAGTTCTTGATGCGAGTCTCGAGCAGCTGCTCGAATGCCTTCAATGCATCGATCCACGTGAAAATGCCGACTAGTTTTTGATTGTCGCACACAAGTGCGCAACCGTACTTTTTACTCGCCATCTCGGCGCACACACTAGACAGCGAAGACTCGGGCGAAATAATAAAAGGATCGGGTGTGAACGCTTCGTCGACGGTCACTTTTTCAGGATCGACATCGCGAAAACTTTCGACGAGTTTTACGTCTCGATCCGTTAGAATTCCAACGAGCTTACCACCCGAAAGAACGGGCAGATGTCGCACCTGAAATTCGCTCATCATTTTGTCGGCCTTCGCTAAAGTTTGATCCACGCCGATTGTGTGGGGAAGAGTTGTCATGTATTTCGAAACGTTTGGGATGGCTTTCATAGATATCTCCTATTTAATCGTCAGGCGGCGTTTAATCCGATTTCAATGCGAAGCTGGTTTATTATCAGTCGTGGAATTCGAAGCGGGTCCGGTTGCAGACTTTGCGTCGAATCGATTTTACTGACTTCGGAAGTTTTCCGTTGTCGAGCGCGAGCGCCTAAATAAATTGAGAGCCATTCGCAAACGACGGCGAGGTTTGACCGCAACTGAGTCATGTCTAGGTCGCGTTCGTATTCATCAGCGCTGTGGCGAAGCGCACTGAAGGAATCATTGGTATTGGCCAATATGCTAGGATCGCAATCGACTTCATCTTGAAACAAAACGTCGATCGCATAAATCGCCATACGTAAGCTGGGCGGCGTGAGGCGATCCCCTTTTTCGAGGCGTGATTGGTAAGCTCGAAGAAGTTCGAGACCGGTTTCGATAAGCGAGTCTTTAGGATCCCTGCGAAGCGAATGAGTCACGTTTGTTACCACCGTCGTGCCGTACTGTTATGGTTTTTCGTTGCAGTCGATATGCCGTCTAGGTGACGCCGTGTTTGAGTAGAAAAAAAAATGAGACAGGCTAACTGCGCAGGTGGGACGACATGGCCCAATTGACCAGTCTGTATCCTGGCGCTAGAACCTCTGAATGGAAACGGTTAAGGTTGGCCTTGTTAGCGAAGTTTTTTTTCGATGTGTCGAAGATTGTTTCGAGCCTATTATGCTGACCGATCGTTTGGGCCGTTTAACTTACGTGAACCCTGCTTGGGAACTCACCTATGGATATTCGAAGGACGAGGCGATCGGCGAGACGCCGCGTTTGCTTCGCTCGAAATATCAAGCACCTGATTTCTATAAAACGATGTGGGCGACGATTTTAGATCCTAAGATCGGTTTTTGGAAAGGCGAAGTGTCGAACCAAGCGAAGGATGGACACGTCGTTCCAGTTTTGTTGACGATTACTCCGTACCGGGAGGCATCTGGCGAGATCACAGGATATATGGGAATCGCGGTGGATCTGTCGGAACAAAAAACGATGGCGCAGCAAATTCTTCAGCAAGATCGTCTGGCATCAATAGGTATGTTGGCGGGAGGCCTTGCGCACGAGATCGGCAACCCCTTAGCTGTTATTCGAGGACGAGCTGAACTCGTTTTGTCTCAGATCAAAGACAATGAGCCCGCTACAAAAAATATTTCGATCATCCTTGGGCAAATCGATCGCATCTCGGGACTCATTCAATCACTGCTTAGAGTTAGCCGCGAGCCCGAAGTAATTTTACTCCGGAAGGTGGATCTGCGGGCGGTCGTAGAAGAAGTTTCGGCTCTTACTGGTGAAGAATGCCGAAGAGCAGGCATC
>JAYSYF010000162.1:0-5034 GCA_043716655.1 Bdellovibrionales bacterium
TTTTTTTATGCGCTTATGAACTTAACAGTCTTAAGCGCATTTATATTTTCCGGCCCTGCCTCGTCGATTTTTCCGACGCCCACTCGCTTCACTGGAAGTACTTCTTTTCCATCAGCCCATTAACAATCGGAAGCGACGCAAAGACGACGGCTGGAGTCAGTAACATGAGTTGAAGAACTGGCAGGACCGAAACGTCGAGCAGAGGGAGCAAAGGATTGATCTCAGTGTAGCTCCACCGATTTGTTGCTAACGCGACTTTTTCCACCGCTGTAGCAGTGGCGAATGCAATAATCTCAATGCAAACCAGTCCTCTCGGTGACTTGAGTGCCATTAGCGAACGATCGAGTCGACCTAGAAAAAGTGCGAACCCGAATATAAAGAAAGTAAGGATCAAGTCTCCGAACGTGGCGAGCACCATCGAAATGGGTGAAGCCTGTGTTCCACGATGAATAAAAAAGGGACCGCACTGAAACCACTCCCATATAAAATGAAGAATAAAAGCGATTGTGCTGATCACAATAAAATTTACGACCGTCCGTCTTTGAATCACAACTGGGCCTCCTGGCACTCGAAGCGGAAACCCTGAAAGTGCGAGGCTCGTGCCACCGTGTCTACGACGTTTAAGTTTCTGCGCGATCGCAGCGCTCTCTGCTCCCGTCGCGCCTCAGGTAATTTGATTATGCGTAACGTCTTGTACTCGTGAACAAAGCTGCGTTGAATCTTGTCATTGGGGGGCAGCATCGTGAATTTCCAGGCCATGACCGCAAACTGCGGGCGAAACTTCGACTTCGGCAGCCACGCGTGTTTCGGGATCAGCCCATTTAACAGCTACTTCTCTGAAAACCGCATACGCGAACTTGCGCATTGGGGCCGAGCGAATTTTAAATCGATGCACTTCTTTGTGCCTGATATCCCGGCGATCTACACACTTGAAGCGCAAGGTTATCCTCGCGACAAAGCGGAGTGGAAGGCTCGCCGACAATCTCAATATTTAAAAAATAAAATTAGGAAGGCACTTTTGAGCACCGACTTCAGTAATACCGAAGCTTCGGAAATGATTCTCGACTGGGAGCGACTGTCCGCGACTCCGAGATATCTTGCGCTGCATGAGCAAGCAAAGAATTTGTTTGAAAGCGATCCCGACTTTCAAAGCGCTTGTCTGCAAGCGTCCCGCTGGGTCATGACGCAGAAAGTTTCTGACGACGAGCTGTTAACTGATGAAGCCCTCCGCCTCGCGGTAAAGTATTTTCTCGCAGAAATTCCACTCTTTGCCGACACCGCTTCAATCGTAAACGAAAGTTCGTCGGTTTTTTGTTACCATCAGCGCGTCGATTTTTTAGAGCGTTTCTACGACAGGCAAATGGGACTCGTCCCGAGCCCGTCGCAGGGCTTTGTCGTTCTTCAGCCCATTGCGGATGAAAGACCGGCGATTTCAGGTATGGATGCGTCCGTCGAAAACCTTGTAATGGCCGAAGCGTGACCACCGAATCTGCTCAACTAATTTATTCTACGGTGACGTGACCGAACATTTAGGGGACACGTTGCAGCGCTGTCTATCTTGGTGGAGGCTCACGCTGTTCGGTACGCCGGGCGTAATTTTTCACCCTCGCTACCTCTGCTGTTTTCATTAGTCCGTAATTTTTGCTTAGGCGAGTTTCGGACAGTTGTCCGATCCATGCATCACATTGGTGCGTGGGCGCACCAATCGCCACTCCCATTGAAACTCTCTCTCGATCTTTCTTGAACGTTCGAGATACCTCTCGCAACACGCCGCGCGCGTTAAGAAAGTTATTGAACCCAAAGGAGAACTATATGGATATCGATTCAGCAGTATTGGCCGAGGTTTCAGAATTTCAATCGCAACTCGCGCTTGAAAAGGCTGAGACAAAGCTTCGCTCTTTGACAGTCAAAAGATGGTTGAGAACAGATGAGGTGGCGCTCTATCTCGGCACGACCCGAGGTGCCATCAAAATGCTCGTTGTTCGGAAGCAATTGGAGCCCAAAAAACTTTATGGGCGCCTTTACTTCGATCGATTGGCAATTGATGGGCTTATTGAGAATTCCGGTCGTAGTGCCTCACAGGCACCACAAAGGAATAAAAGATGGCGATAAGAGAAGTCACAGAAGACGGTAAAAAGTATTTCGAAGTTTACGTGGACGTTAAGAGCAAGGTGAAGCCGGGCGCGCGTGTCCAAAAGAAGCGAAAGCAGATTCGGAACCTCAGAGAAGCTCAGACAATCGAGAAACAGATGATCTCGGAAGCTTCGATGGAGCTAGCACGACTTGAAGACATGTCGATGCTTTGGGGAGAACTTCTAGATCTCTACGAAATTACTCTCCGAAGCGGGCGGGCGACGATGGTCAAGATGCAAGAGAACATTCTTCGGGAAACGATTGCGTTCTTAAGAGCCTGGACCAGCGATTGGTACAAGCGTGATTGCCGGGAGATCACTCCGGGTGACGTGCGTCGGATCATAAACCTGATGGAAGAGCAGGATTATTCGAGAGGTCGAATGCGATCCCTGAAGACCGCAGTCAACGGGGTCTTTAGATTCGGAATCGACGAAGGACACCTGAACGGTATTCACGCGTCTCCGGCCCAGAGTGTTCAGCTCGCGAAGTATGTCGAGGATAAGCCTCCGCAAATTTTGAGCATGGCCGAGATTTATCGGCTGCTTAAAACGGCGCAAGAAGAAGAACACCCTTGGTATCCGATTTGGTTTATGGCGCTCAATACTGGAATGAGGTCAGGCGAACTTTATGCGCTTGAGTGGACGGATCTCGATTGGGAGAAGAAACTCGTCACGGTTTCCAAGTCCTGGAACGCGCGCATGAAGCGGGTCAAATCCACGAAGGCCGGCTACTGGCGCAAGGTTCCGATGAACACGGAACTTGAAGCTATGCTCGTCGATCTTCGAGGTAAGATTCCAATGTCCCAGAAAGAAGTCCTTCCGAGGGTCTCTCGGTGGGGTAACGGCGAAGCGGCAAAGTTTCTTCGCGATCACTGCCTTAAGATTGGAATTTCGTCGGTGAACTTTCACGCTTTAAGAGCGTGCTTTGCGACCCACCTGCTGAACGCAGGAGTGTCGTCACCGATCGTAAAAAAGATCTGCGGCTGGACGGAAGAGAAGGTCATGAACCGCTACATCAGGCTCGCAGGTCTGGATGTTGCGGGTGCAACGGCGACCCTTAACTTCCCAAGCTTTACGAACAAAGAGCACAAGATGGGGAAGATCGTGAACATTCGAGACGCAATGGCGTCTCGAGGAAATCCGACCAATTCCGACCAAACGGACGGACAGTAGAAGCACCGAATAACAACGATTCCCGAATTTCCGGGGTCAATTTCGTGAGACACGTCGACTATGGAAACTTGTATCGGATTTAAATCGCTGTTTTTGCCTTCTTTCGCCTTCAGTAGGGTTCAAATGGCTGATTCGACGTCCAAAAAGTCGGTCACCCCATTTTTTCTGCACCTCTCATAGTCAAATAATGCGTAAGTTCCAGAAATCACGACTCAGTGATTTCAATGTGTTACGTCGATTTCGTCCTAACGAAAGTGCCTAAAGGAGTCGCAGAGAGTCGGCAGTTGGCTTACCGATTTCATAGGGAAGATTCGCAAAATCGGATTTTCGTGTGGCGACTTCACCCTCTCAATCACCCCTGAGTCATCGTTAACAGCAAGTGCATGGCCCACCCTCCTTGCTTGAAAACGTTGGCCAAATTCATGCCTGACCTACGTTCCGCTTCCCAACCACCCACTCCCTACGAGAGCAGGTGGTTGGGAAGCTGCTCTACAGTCAGTCATGAATTTGGAAATCAAAAAAAGGAGGGTGGGCCATTTTAAATAAGGAGAATTGGTATGGAACAGGGAACGGGAACTAGAGAACTGAAATCAGAAAAGCAACTAAACTTCAAACGGGGAATTATAGTTCCGGTGGTCCGAAGTGAAATTGCAAAGCCGGAAAAGAAGGAAGCAAAAGAATGGAAGATGACGGCAAGAGATGCGGAACTAATCGAATTTTGCGCGCAGATGAAGTTTTCAAGTTTGCCAACATTGTACGATCGGTTTTTCGGCAAAACCTTGGCTGGAAAACCAAGTAAGTCTGATTGGTATGCAAAAGAGCGCATTTCGTTTTTGGTGAATTTAGGGATGCTTGTTTCTAATGAATCGATTCTAACTCGCAGTCGGTACTATTCCGCGACTCAAAAAGGTTATCAGACAGCGCAGAAAGTGATGCCTTTTCGGGAGCTCACAAAGCCTATTCAGGGTTTTGATTTGGGAACGTTCGTTCATGACCGCGAGGTCGGATTAATCCGCGAAGAGTTAGAAAGTAAAGGCGAGATTGTATCCTGGCTATCGGACCGACGCTTAAGAAATGGGTAAAGCCTCTGACTTTAATTTCCCTACCGAATTTATTCCAGACGCGGTTGTAAAACGAAAAGATGGAACCTACGAAGCGCTCGAACTAGAAATCGCCTACAAGTCGCGGCAACGGTATTCGTAAAAAATTCAATTCTACTTAATGCTTATTCGCGAAGCGAAGGAAACTTCGATTGGCATCAAGAAGGTGAATTACATTTGTCTTCGAGAAGCGTGTTTCAAAATGCTGAAAGACGAAGTTTCGGCTTACGGTGACTACTTTTCAGTCGAACTTCGCGAAGCTCCCCAAGACATGGGTTCAGTATGATGTCTATCGCTGGCGTTATTTTAGAGAATCGAAATAAGCGGTTGGCGAAGAAGGGGATCCACTTAGGAAAAAGTGGGTCCCTCTTTCTTCGGAAGGAATTTTTAACCGATGAACAGATCAACCACCATGTTCACATTGTTGGGGCGAGTGGGTTTGGAAAGACCGTATTGCTATCGCACATCGTAAAAGACCGAATTTCGAAAGGAAAAGGGCTCCTTTTCATCGATCAAAAAGGTGACCGAGAAACAATCGAGCTCTTCACAAAATATGTCGAAGAAGCAGGGCGCCTGAAAGGTCTAAAAGTCTTTAGCTTAGAAAAACATAATAGCTCTACCAGCTACAA
>JAYSYF010000163.1:0-15212 GCA_043716655.1 Bdellovibrionales bacterium
CGCATGAGCGGATTCAACGCTTTGTGGTTACCTGGCACAGATCACGCGGGCATCGCGACACAAATGGTTGTCGAGCGCGAACTCAAAAAAGATACCGACGGAAAAAAAGGGCAAACCCGACACGAGATCGGTCGCGAGCAATTTGTCGAAAAAATTTGGGAGTGGAAACATCAGTATGGAGATCGCATCTACGAACAGATGCGCCGCCTTGGCGATTCGTGCGATTGGGAACGTGCGACTTTCACACTCGATGACGGTGTTTCTAAATCCGTTCGCAAAGTTTTCGTCGATCTTCACAAGCGCGGATTAATTTATCGCGGAAAAAGACTCGTCAATTGGTCGGGACCACTCGAGACAGCGATCTCGGATCTCGAAGTTGAACATCGCGATACCAAGGGCACTCTGTTTCACCTCGCTTACGAAGTTGAAGGTGTAAAAAACGCGGACGGCACTCCGCTGAAACTCGTTCTTGCGACAACGCGTCCCGAGACGTTGCTTGGCGATACCGCCGTTGCCGTTCATCCAGAAGATGAGCGCTATAAAAAACTTATTGGTAAACGCGCGAAGCTTCCGCTGACGGATCGAACGATTCCGATCATCGCAGACACTTACGTCGACAAAGCGTTCGGTACTGGCGTCGTTAAGATTACTCCAGCTCACGACTTCAACGATTACCAAGTCGGTGTTCGTCATAAGCTTCCGATAATCAACATCTTGAACAAGAACGGCACGCTGAACGAAAACGGCTTACAGTTCAAAGGTCTCAAAGTTCAAGAGGCTCGTAAGCAAGTATTAGTCGCTTTGAAAGAAGGCGAGTTCCTCGTTAAAGAAGAACCGCATCAACATTCTATTGGTTATTGCGAACGCTCGGGTGCGGTTGTTGAACCGATGCTCAGCGATCAGTGGTTTGTTCGCATGTCGCAAATGGCGACGGCGGCTCGTCACGTTGTTGAAAACGGCTCGATTCAATTCGAACCGGAATCGTGGACCAAAACTTACCTGCACTGGATGTCGATCATCGAAGACTGGTGCATCTCGCGCCAAATTTGGTGGGGACACCGTATTCCGGTTTGGACCTGCGAAAACGGTCACACGACCGTTGCTGAAATAGATCCGACTGAATGCACGACTTGCCAGTCGAAGAACATCAAACAAGACGAAGACGTTCTCGACACTTGGTTCTCGTCAGCTTTGTGGCCGTTCAGCACGATGGGATGGCCGGGCGAAAACGGACAGCCCACAGAACTGCAAAAAACTTTTTATCCGACCGACGTTCTCGTCACGGGTCACGACATCATCTTCTTCTGGGTCGCGCGCATGATTATCATGGGCATGGAGTTCAAAAAAGATGTGCCGTTCCGCAAAGTCTATCTGCATGGGCTGATACGCGATGCTTCGGGCAGAAAAATGTCGAAGTCGACAGGCAATGCGCTCGATCCGGTTGAGCTTATTGAGAAGCACGGCGCCGATGCTTTGCGGTTTACAATTCTCGCGCAAATTGCTTCAGGCCGAGATCTAAAGTTCAGCGAAACGCGCCTCGAAGGCTATCGCAACTTCATGAATAAAATCTGGAACGCGACTCGCTTTGCACTCGCGGCACTCGAAGATTTCGAAGTTCCGCGTGAGGGCACGAAAGCAGTTCCGCCAAAGTCGGAGCTTTCGGTCGCCGATCAGTGGATCGTTTGGGAAACTCAAAACGCAATGAAGCTCGTTGACGAACACTTGTCGCAACATCGCTTCAGTGATGCTGCGAACACGCTTTATCACTTTGTGTGGAACGAATTCTGCGATTGGTATCTCGAGTTCGTAAAACCCGTGATCTATACGGACGCACGCACGGGCGAAGCTGCGAAGTCGACGCCAGGCGAACGAAAAGCAACGCAGCTCGTACTGGCGCAGACGCTCAATCGCATTATGCGACTGCTGCACCCATTCACGCCATTCATCACAGAAGAGATTTATTCGAAACTTCCGATCAAGTCGGATGCTTGCATCATCGACGTTTATCCAACTGTGAAGAACGACAAAGAGTGGCTCTCGATCGGATCTGCGGAAGCAGCATTCGAGATGGGTGTCGTGAAAGAAGTGATCACGGCGATTCGAAACATTCGCGGCGAGAATCAAATCAAGCCGGGAGTTCAGTTGAACATTCGTCTGGCTCCCGCCGACGACCGCGTTCAAAAAATTCTCGGAGCCAACAAGGCTGCGATTTGCCGAATTGCTCGCGTCGACAAGTGTGACATCGGTGAAGCTGGGAATTTAGCTAAGTGTGCCGTAACTCCGGTTCGCTTTCAGGGCGCCGCAGTTGACGTCATCATTCCGCTCGAAGGAGTTGTCGATCTCGGCGAAGAAGTGAAGCGCATCGAGAAGACGATCGAAAAAATCCAAAAAGACATCGGTGTCCTGAATGGAAAACTTTCGAACGAGGCCTTCATGAAGAACGCACCAGAAGACTTGGTCGCGGCGGATCGCACGTTGCTCGAAGAGCATAAGGCACGGCTAAGCCGCTTGCAGGATTCTTTAACCCGCCTTAGATAGCGTGGAGAAAAGTCGACTGACACCTAGAGCTGGTGTTTTATGAATGGCATGACGAAGCGTAGGAAGTTGACCTTCGTTTTTGTCAGAACTGAGATGTCTGCGTTTTGCCATTCCTGATTGTGCACGACTCCATCTTTTGCAACGAGGACGGAACGTTCGCGGAACTTCTCGATCATGTTCGCATGGTAAACTGCGAATCCCGAATTCTCGTCATCGATAAACGACAGTCCGACTTCTCGATTTAAAAACGCGGATCGCGGATCCATATTGTAGGTTCCAACCAAAACGTGGTTGTTGTCGATTTGAGCAGTCTTCGCATGCACTGTGTTCGGCCCTTTGTATTCCCAAATCTCGATGCCCATCTCAGTGAGTTTCTTCTGCGAACTTCGATATCCAGCCTGTGCAAGAAGGTTATCGGTCGATTTCATCGAGTTGGTGATAATGCGAATTCGAACGCCCTTCGCTTTAAGTTCTGCAAACGCTTCGTAAACGTTATCGGTTGGAATCAGATACGGAGAAATGATGTTCACGTCGTGCTTAGCCGCCTTCAAAATCGCAAGCAGATCGCGACTTAAGTTCGCTGACTTCTTTGTGACCAACTTTGTTGGATCATGCGACATGTAGCGAGTTTTCTTAATGTTGAAACTCTTCTTAAACCAATCGATCTTAGAATTCGTAATGAACATTCCGTCGGGTTTTGTATCCAGCACTTTCGCAAGCATGTCGGCCAGTCGAGCCGCGTCCGCATCTAATTTTTTTTGCAGGTGTTCTTGCACAGCCAGACATCGGTCGAGATCCTCACGGTGATAACACATCGAGGGATCCGCTTTGCCGTCTTCAATGCCGAGCATACGCACAGGTGTCGCGACTCCGCTTTCCCAATTTGCTTCGAAGTCTTCTTTCGCACTTTCAGCGGATGAGCCGCGTGTGAGGACATCAAAATCATCGAAGTTCATTTTGCCTTCGACGCCAAAATATTCGCCGCCGACATTTCGTCCACCGCTGATAAGAACGCGGTCATCGCCTTGATCGGCAATCAGAAGTTTGGCGTGGTTGCGCTTACTCCACTTAAATGGGTTCAATCCAATCGGGTTATAGACTTTGATGTCCAAGTTGTGTGCGCCATCGGGACCGACCGCTTGGTCCATCAATTTCGAGTATAGTGTCAGTGGGATTTTTCCGAAAATCGAATCGAGAATAACTCGAACCTTTACGCCGCGTTTCGCCGCGTCCACGAGTAAAGCCATTCCGCCGAGCGTATAGTCGTCTCCGCCGACATAAAAATACTCCACCAGAATTTCTTTGTGTGCTCGCTGAATGACGTCGACTCGAGCCTGAGTCGCCTCGGTTTCTTCAAGCAGCGGAACGACGTCGTCACACCAACCGACAGAGGCCGTGGCAAAGATCGATTCGGACTGCAGAACTCTTGATCAGCGGGCGCTTAAAGCGCCTTAAAGCACTTGGGCCAAGAGCAGTGCGGCACGGCTCGCGCTCGAGCTTGGTATTTGGGCTCGGACAGTGCGAAAAACTTGGCCTGGGGAATTCCAATGTCAGGAGGGGTCATGACACAAGGTTCATTCTTTTTCGGTTCTATTTCTGCGTTCATTTTCGCACTTACGTTAGCGCCAGCGGCTGAAGCTGCGGCACCAATGTCAGTCGCGGCCACATCCGAGTCTGCTGAAATTTGCAGTTCGTTAGATGAACAGATCATGACGATTCGCGGTTTCGGAGACACGCTCGGCACCTTCGTCATTTACAACCCGGATCCAACAAAAAAACCGATCGTTAAAGAAGGTTTCGTATTCCGAAAAGAAGCGGGCGGAGTGACTCGCAAGAACGACGTGACGCTTGAAATGTTCGAACTCATGGCCGAGCCATTTGGTTCGACGACATTAAAACCTCGCGCGTTGTGGAAAAAAGCGTACGAAGTTTTGTTCGACGGACAGATCACTGTTGTCGATGACCAAGGAAAAGATCTCGCAACGGTTCCAATGACGTGCGCAGCAGCGATGGTGGATTACCTATGATGAAAATAGTTGTTGCATCGATGCTGTTGGTGTTTGCAGTCGGCTCGACTGCGAGCGCGTATCCACGAATCGAGATCGATCATGATGCAAATGATTGCGTCGACGGATGGATTTCGATGGACGTGAGTGTCTATGTCGATGGCGAAAATTTTAAGTTTGATCCGTCGTGCTCGTTTAGTTTCAATCAGTCTTTCACAACATCAGCTGGTATCGCGTGTGAAGCAGCAGCCGGCATGTGCTCTTCGTTTTCGCCTTACAACGCCTTTGAGGTGAAGTGTGACGGTGGGTCTGAATCTGTCACCATCGCCTGTCCCGCAAAATAGATCGGTAACCACGGTCCCGATATTGCGAGCATTCCGCTGAGATCTAACCAAATCAGCGAAATGCGCTTAATAGACAGGTGACGTGCGTGAGAACGACAATTTACGGCCGCTCGATTACAGTTATTGTTTTGACTCTCACGACGTTACTCATCAGCGCCTGCTCGATGGATTCGGCTCCCGAGTCTTATCAGCCGACTCCCTACTACACGCCAGAATCGGACAGCACGCTGAAAGCGGAGTTGAAAAAAGCTTCGTTCACGTGCAATTCGCCCGTCGACTGTCCAACGAACGTCGGCCTCATCTATACTGACATGGGTACGGACTATTACAGACCGACTGTCGGCCAGTGCACGGGTTTTCTGGTCGCCGACAACATCGTCGCGACAAATAGTCACTGCGTACCTGAACTCGTGAAGCTGGGAACAAAAACATGCAGTGGAAATATCATGATTCGTCTGATGCCATTCGGCGCTACCGAAACGGTATTCGATTGTAAACGTTTGATCGATTTTAGTCCGGTCAAGGGGCTCGAACTCGACTACGCATTCTTCGAAATCGCACCCACAAGCCGCCAGCCATTCAAGGTTGTGCGAAATGGAATTCAAGATCGACAGACTCTGCTCGTTCCCAAGGTGAGCCCGATCCCGCGGAACGAATATTCGATGCAGCACGGTGGAACACTTGCGACCGCACAATGTAAGACGGCGATGAATACGCTTCTAAATTTGAACAGCGTCAGCCCTTGGTCGCAAACATCGGTCGCAGTCGATTGCGAAGCGATTGGTGGTAACTCTGGATCGCCGGTTCTCAATCTACAAAACGAAGTCGTTGGAATCTTGCAATCGAAACTGATCGACGGCACCAAACTTAAACAGGCGTTTCAGCAATATGCGAACGGTATTCCAACGCATTTTACACCACACTTTGTTTTCACAAACCTGAGCTGTGTTCCAGATCCGGTTACAAAACAATTTGCGACGCTCGAGTGTGGTGCAGCCAAGAAACTCAACTTCACAGATTGTTTGGACGCGGACACGCGAGAGAATAAGGACAATGCCGCACGAATTTCAAAAGCCTGGTCGGATTCGCTGCCGCCGATTTTCCTCTATAAAATGACGACCGAGGCGGCGACGTCAGCGACCCAAGCAGTGCCGATGTGTGTTGTTCCTAAAACAACTGTTGGCGCGAGTTACGATTCTTTCGTCCCGAAGAAAGGCACCTTCAGCCGCGGTGGACCGGAAATTAGCCTCAGAGCAAGTCTCGTGACGAAACTTTCGATAAAACTCAAGTTTGATTCTCAACACCGCATTTCTTCAACGCTCGACTTGAAGGAAGAGTACCGACAGAGTTTCGACATCGTTTTAGAGAAGAATGGCAAAAGCTGGGTCGGCTCTTACAGTATGGTTCCGAGTTCGGGATTTGATTTCAGTCGCGTGAAATTTCCGCTCTCGATTCTCGACTGTACGCCCGAGCAAATGAAGACGGCGAACGTCGAAGTCGCGCGAATGGCAAACGGAGAAATTTTAACTGAAGCGGAATTGACTGAGCGAATGAAAGTCGACGCAGTCGCCGCGAAAAAACCAGAAGCGAAGTACTGCAGCAAAATATAGCTCTTCGCAAAAATTTCGCGCGGAACTACTTCATCAAACCGATTTCGCGCAGGCGTTGAAACAAGAATTCCTGCGACGTGATCGGCTCGTACTTCTCGCCTTTGCCGTTGTATCCAGTGCCGTCAGCACCTTTGCACGATGGCAGACAAGTTAGCACCGCATCCGGATTCGGATGGATAAAGTACGGCATCGAATAACGATGCGTTCCTTTGCCGCCGCTCGGTCCACCTGTCGGGTTCACAACCTGATGTGTGGTCGATGGAATGATGTCGTTTGTGATTCGAGCAAGCATATCACCTGCATCGACGATCAATGAATTTGGATCGGACTCGATCGCAAGCCATTTGCCATCGCGATCTTTCAGTTCAAGTCCAGAAGCCGTCGCAGCAACCAAAATCGTGATCAAGTTAATATCTTCGTGCGGAGCCGCGCGAACGCAGCGTGGATCAACTCCATCTGGAATCGGCGGGTAGTGCAGCAGGCGCAAGATCGAATTTCCATCGCCCATCATGCGAGTGAAGAAATCGCGCGGCAGATCGAGCGGGAACGTCAATGCTTCGAGCATGACTTTGCCGGCTTCATCCAGCGAACGGAAAATCTTCGACATCACGGGATGGAAATCTGGAAGTTCATTCGGCCAAATGTTTGCCGGATAAATCGATGCATAACGGTGGCGCGATTCGAGATCGCGACCCACGTGCCAAAATTCTTTGAGATCCATCACTTGCGAATTTTTCGCGTGCTCTTGTCCGAACGGAGTGTAGCCGCGTTGGAAACCATTTTCCTTCAGTGCGTACTTCATCTTGGTTTCGTTATCGAGTGCGAAGAGTTCTTCAAGCATGCCGTACGCGTTGTTCAAAAGTGCATCCGGAATCGGATGATCTTTTAAAACGATGAAACCATAATCTTTCATTCCAGAATAAAAGTTGTCGATGAATCGCTGACGATCTGTGTTTGAACCTTGGATGTACGAATTCAGGCTCAGCTCGGGAACCTTGCGTGCGTCTGCACCGGTTGCGTTCGTAGGCTTTGCATTCGATTTCGTCAGGTTCATATCCACTTGGACCCCCGTTGTTCCGGAATTCGCAAGACTACCGAAAGTGATTTGAAGAGTAAATGCGTTAGCCAGACTTCGACGCGGCTAAGAACGCAAGACGCCGCTAGCGTGGCAGCTTTGATGGAGTTAGCGAGTCTTCGGCGTCGAACGTTTTTCCCAGGATTCAATACGTTCGATTCGAGCACGTTTGGCCGCAGTCGCGGGCGGTACCCCAGCGGTGGTCAACGCGGCCGGCAGCATCTGAAAAACGATGTTCCAGTCTTCAAAACGAAATCCGTACTGGCTGGTGTAAGGGTCCGGATTTTCAGTCGTTCCTCGGTACGCAATCGGCCGCGGATCGAGCTCCAAAATTTTTTCGATCGCACTCATTTTCAGTTCGAGGTCGGCTTCGGTTTCTGGTGCGGCACCCTCACCAGCGCGGGCGGTACCCCCGAAAAGAGTGAGGGCGTCGGCGCGGGCTTGCTCGCTCCATTCGATGCTCACAGATTTTGAGGCGAGGGGGCCGCTCCAGCCTTCGGTTGCCTCCGGGAGAGATTCAACACTTGGAAGATAAGGTTTCAAATCGAGCACCGGAGTTCCGTCGATCAGATCGAGTCCGCTGATGAATATTCGTCGACCCTCGATTTTTTCGATCTGAACAAGCGAGAGCCCAATCGGATTCGGTCGGTGCGGACTGCGAGTCGCGAAGACGCCAACAGATTTTCCCTCGAGGCGGGGCGGATGAACTTTGGTTTTCACAGTTTCGCGGCCTTCGCGAACCGATTGATTTTCGTGAAACACGAAAACGACCCACACGTGCGAGTACTCGGCGAGGCCTTCGAGCGCATCTGGATTGAGATCATCGCGAAGCAAGATCGAACCACGCGATTCTTTAACCAGGCCGGGTTGCCGAGGCGTTCCGAATTTCTCCTTGAAAGGAGATTCGACTGTCCCAATGGGTTTAAAAGAAAAGCTCATCATCGATGAGCTTTCTACGGGGACTAAATGTGGAAGCCAAGCACTAGAACCGGAAGCCGAGCTTTGCGTTGTACGAGCTAGTGCCGAATGCGCTCGAATACTCGAGGCCCAAATTTACGAGCAACAGATTCACGTTCACGCCCAAGAGAAGCTGAGTCGCCGTTGGCGAGCTTTCAGCACTCTGCGAAGTCGTGAAGGCGAAAATCGTGCTCGCGCCAGTAACATTCATTTTGCCGTTCGCCTTGATGAGGCCGACGCCAATGTAGGGTTCAACCATTGGAAGTGACGGGCTTGCAAGCAGCTGGATTCCTGTCTGGCTGTTTTCTTGAGTCACCGTGTGGTTTGACCCGCTCAACTGCTGATCGAACGACATCTTGTTGCTTGTGATGAATCCGCGAACCGCGAGATTGAACGGGAGAACGAGGGCTTCCGTCGCTGTCCACTTCAAAGAAGCGCCGAATTGCGAGTACTTCACTGTGCTGAAAGTCATCTCTGGGAAGAACAACAACTCGCCGGTAAAGCCGAGCGGAACCGAAGCGCCAAGTAAAAGTGCCGCATGCGGCAAGCGACCGACGTCAGCTGAAGCGTCGACCCGTTTCGAGAGGGCGTTTATCTCTGGAGTATTTGTCAGACCGCCAACGAGGGCGATCTCAAATCCAAAGATAGTACCGAGCGTTCCCGCACCCGTGACCGAGTGGTAGCTTGAGTTTGCCGACAGTTCGCGAATGGCGTTATCAAAATCGGCTTGCGTGAGGTTTGTGAAACCGGGTCCCGCAGCCTCTGCTGTTGGAGCCGAAGCTATTACCGCAATCGCAGCCACGAAGGCAGACACTGCTGAGAGAGAAACCCCGATGATTCGATTGAGTAAAGTCGCCATTTTTTGAAAATCCTCCATGGCACATATTTGACCCGTTTATACGCTCCCGGACAACCTCCAACTCGCGTTCTTCGGCCTAGAGATTTGAAACACTTTTGGATTTTTTCCGTTCTTTTCAAGAGGTTCCACTTTTTTACCCAAAATCGAACCGTTTCAAACTGCTTGAACTCATTCGTTTTGGACACGGTGTTAAGCAATAATTGCGCACAAAATCAAGACGTTAGGTCCGAAAAACGGACGCCTTTTTTCTAGGCACAAGACAATGGCCTAACCCTTGTAGAGCTAGTTCCCGAATTCAAACAAAAACCAATTAATGGGCTGTTCACCGCCCTTAAAGAAACACACTTCAATAATTCCTTAAGGAGGAAACACATGAAGGCACAAGTAATCACGATCGCGGCAATGGCTCTCGCAGCTAACGTGGCTTTCGCAGCTAACTCAACTCAGTCGACTTCGGCTGCTCTCTCTAACTCGCTTGAGTCGATCATCACTCACGCTGCTTCGACTTCGAATGCATCGGTGAAGGCTTCGACTTCAACGGGAAACAGCGTTCAGGACCTCGCGAACACGCTGAACAAAGAAGCGACTATGGATCTTCGTAAAGGTGGCGTCATCAATACCGCTGCTGGTTCGATGTCTGCAGTAGGCGCGTTCGTTGTAACTTCGGTTGCTTCGACTTCAAACGCTTCGACTCAGGTTACTGACTTCGTTTTCACAGGTGCAGTAAAAGGTTCGCGTCTGGTTCTTCGTGTAACGAAGCCAGTTGCAATGGCAGGAGCAAAAGGCGTTGATTCTTCAGCACAAGCTGCGATCGACACGACTGAGTATGCTGTAAAGCAGACTGTTAAAGGCGTGAGAATCGTGGGCGGAGCAATCGTTGACGGAACTAAGGTTGTTGCACGCGAGACAATCAAAGCTGGATCGACTGTTCTCCTTGGTCTCTCGGCTTCAGGCACAGTTCTGATCGAAGACATCAGCGACGCTACTAAAGCCGGCGCTAACAGCCAGTCGTTGACTTCGGCTGCTATCTTGCTCGGTTCGGCTAGCCACTCTGCACAAGCTTTCGGTTCGACTGTTGTTAAAGGCTACCGCAAGTAATTTGATCTTCTGATTTTCGAGACGCCTTATTGAGGCGTCTCGGTTTTATCCCCGGGGGGGGATTTCTCTTTTCCGATCTGTTTCCTGGGTTCTGTTTTTATTCGGGGGCAATCCTTTTCATGGAGAGCCGAAGATGAAGCTGACTACAATTTCAAAAGTTCTAGCTGCAGTCGCAATTCCACTTTCTTTTTTAGCGACGGTTCCCAGTGCGTTCGCCGGAGAATGCAAAGTCAGTCGCCCAAGCGACGACGTTCTCGCCGACGCCTCTAATATGACAATAATGAACGAGCGTGCGCTCGGTGAAATCGCCTTCGAATACGAAAAGGCAAACGGCAAAAGCCTTGAGATCGTTATCGTTGCTCGCGCCGGTCAAGACCTTGGTAATCAGATCGTCTTGCGCGATGTGATGGGAAAAAGTCCACTTACTCTCGAAAACATCTATAAAGCTGCATACAACGACCCGGATGCGCGAGCTGTCGGTGAGAGCGGAAACGGCGCTCCCGACTACAATCTCGTTAAAAATGTCATCGGTTCGAAATTTAAAGACCCAGAGAGGGCTTTGCAGTTTTCGCATGTTGGATTCATGATCCGAAATCATCCGAACGCACCCGAGTTGAAGCCGGGTCAAATCAAAATGTGGCGGGCTCGTCACATGTTGCGTCCTTGCTTGAACAAGAATCCAATCACTGAGTTCGAAAAAATTCAGCAGAGGGATTTAAACGTTCCGTATCTTTGGGACGAAGGTCAGTTCAATTTCTTCGCTGATAATCCTTACGAGCTGAAGATTCGATACATCGTGCCGGTGCCAGAACTTCAGGCGCGACTTTTAGAAGCGGTCTTCGATGAAGAGCTCATCTATACTTTGAATTCGCGTTTCTATAATGCGGCTGCGAACTATAAGAACGTAAACGAGAGCAACTCGAATCAATGGGTTCTTGAGGTTCTTGCGGCGGCGACGCGACCGAAGTCACAGGTTCAGACTCGGGCTGATGCGCAGGCTGTGCTTGTTAAGATGAACTACACGCCGACGAAGATCCTTTTCAGTGGTAAGCAGGCGTACATCAACATGCCTGGAGCTAGCAAGGTTGCGCCCTATGTAACTTACCATTCTAAGGAACAGCCGTTTTACTTCAGAGCATCGATCGGCGAAGTCATTTCGGCCCTTTCGGTTGAAGAGTTTATGGATAAAAACGGTCTAATGTACTCGGCGTACGAGACGCCTGCATTAGAGAAGACTGAGAATAAACGTCCTAAAACTGCGCCGCCGAAAGTAAATTCGGTCGGATATCAGAACTAGTTTTAAAAGCGGCAGGATAACTCAGGGGTGGGTATAGCGGATGTCACTGCGGTGATATCCGCTTTTTTTTGGGTACCTGCTTCCTTTTTGCATTTAAATGCAAAAAGGAAGCAGGTACCTTATTCCCCGCCGCCGAGGGCGGCGTGGCTGGCGACGTGACCTGGAATCTGGTGTGTGTCGCCGAAGAGATTTGCGGGCAGCTCAAACGGTCTCATGTCTTTTGCTTTCACGTGAATGACGCCGCTGTGATTTTGTAAGCTTCCTTCGACCTCGAGAATGTTCGACGAATAAAGGACGAGACGAATCCGTTCGTACACGTCCGGCATCACGATCACGTTGAAGATTCCGGTCTCGTCTTCGAGCGAAACAAAACAAACGCCTTTTGCCGTCGGCGGTTTCTGTAACAGAGAACGCAGCCCCACAAGTTTGACGTTCAGACCATTTCTTAGGGTCTGCAGATTTTCGGCTGTTTGGTAATCTCGTTTCAGTTTCATGGCATCGCGAATGACTTTGATTGGATGACTCGTCAGCGAGAATCCTTTGGTGTCGAACTCGCGAACGACGTGTTCCCACGCGTTCTCCTCGCGAATCGCGTCGCGGCCATCGCTGGCGGTCGCGCCTGTTATCATAGTGCTGGTGGTTGTCGCGCCAGGTCCGGCGGTGGTACCGCCGGCAACCATAGATAGTGGTTCGGTGCCGTAGAAGAAACTTTGCTGGTCGAAGTCCACGCCTTGAAGTGCGAACAGCGCTTGGCGTGGGTCGGGTGACAGTTTGAAAAGCGCGCCTGCCGTCGCTAGCTTCGTTAAAACTTTTTTCGACAAACCGGTGCGGCGAACGAGATCTTCGATGTCGCGGAAAACTCCACCTCGCTTGCGCGCGGCTTCGATAATTTGCGCATCGGTTTCTTTGAACCCGCTGATCGAACGGAAGCCCACGCGTACACCCAGCAAACCAGATGCACTTGCAGACGTGCAAGTGCCAGCGGAGGCGGAGCCGGAGCGACACAAACAGTAATCCCATTCCGAGTATTGAACGTCGAGGGCGTGAAACTTCACGCCATGGCGTTCGGCATCGGCAATCAACTGGCGTGGGGGATAAAAACCCATCGGTTGTGAATTCATAAGTGCTGTCGAAAAAACATCGGGGTGATGGTGCTTCAGCCAACAGCTGACATAGGTAATCAGCGCGAAACTTGCGGCGTGCGATTCTGGAAATCCATATTCAGAAAAACCTTCGATGACTTTATAAATCTGCTCGGCATATTCGGTGGTCAATCCGTGATTGAGCATGCCGTTGATCAATCGTTGTCTGAGGCCGTGCATGACGGTCTTTTTTCTCCACGCGCTCGAAACAACGCGACGAAGTTCGTCGGCTTCTCCGCCCGTAAAACCAGCGACCGCCACCACGATCTGCATCACTTGCTCTTGGAAAATCGGAACGCCCAAGGTTTTTCCTAAGATCGGAATCAAGTCTTTGTGTGCGTAAGTAATTTTCTCGAGACCAGCTCGCCGTTTTAAGTAGGGATGAACGAGTCCACCTAAGATTGGGCCCGGACGCACGATCGCGACTTGCACGACCAAGTCGTACCATTCTTTTGGTCTTAGTCGTGGCAGCAGCGACATTTGCGCACGCGATTCGATTTGGAAAACGCCGATGGTATCGGCTTTCTGAATCATCTTGTACGTAGGCTGATCGTCTTGGGGGATCGATGCGAGATCCATGTGGATATTCTTTTTCTGCTTCAAGAGATCGAGTGCTTTGCGAATCGCCGTCAGCATTCCGAGGCTCAAGATGTCGAGTTTCATCAAACCCAAGAGGTTCACGTCGTCCTTGTTCCACTGGATCACATAACGGTCTGTCATCGTGGCTGCTTCGACAGGAACAATGTCGACAACGGGCTCGTGCGAAATCACGAACCCGCCCGAGTGGATTCCCAGATGCCGAGGGAAACCGTTAATCTCGACGGCGAGTTTGAGAATCATTCGGAACTTCTCTTCGGTGATTCCGTATTTCGCTATGTCAAAAGGAGTCGCCAAGAGCTGCGTTAATCCCTCGCGGCCCATTGCCTTTACGAGATTGTCTGTTTGTTCGAGTGAAGCACCCATGACTTTTGAAACTTCGCGCACAGCCATCCGTGAACGGAAACAAACGGTGGTGCAAACCATCGCAGCGTGGCGGGCTCCGTACTTTTTGTAAATGTATTGAATCACTTCTTCGCGTCGTTCGTGTTCGAAGTCGATATCGATGTCAGGTGGTTCGGCACGCTCGCGCGAAAGAAAACGCTCGAACAAAAGTCCAAGTTTAATCGGATCGATGGCTGTTAGGCCCAGCGTAAAACAAACGATCGAGTTCGCAGCCGACCCGCGACCCTGATGAAGGATCTTCTTTTCCCTAGCAAAATGGCAAATATCGTGGAGAGTCAGGAAATAATCTTCGTACTCGAGTTCTTCGATCAGTTTCAACTCGTGTTCAAGTTGCTTGCGCGCTTTTTCAAGATGCGAAGCCGATGTTCCTTGTGGATAGCGCCAACGCATTCCTTTTTCCACCAGGTCGCGCAAATACTGCGACGATGAAAAGCCTGGTGGCAAAGATTCTTGCGGATATTTGTATTTCAGTTGGTCGAGCGAAAATAAGATGCGATCCGAGATTTCTCGTGTGCGAGTCAACAGATCGGGACGGTCTCGATAGAAAAGTTTAAGTTCGTCAACCGGTCGCAGATAGCGTTCAGAGTTTTGCGTGAGTCGCGTCTTGGCCTCGTTTAGAGTTGTGCCGTGAAGAATGCAAGTGACCACGTCGTGAAGCGGTTTTCGTTCCGGGACGTGGAAGAGGGGACGCTGGGTTGCGAAAAGTTTTAGTCCGCTGGGACCTAGGCGATTTTCAAGTTCGACCGCCTGACGTGCGAGTTCGATCGATTCCCACGTCGAATCTTTGTGCACTGGTAAATAAAGGCGATCACCGAACGCATCGACCAGCTTTTCGATGTCTTTCGTATTCCAAGGCGGAAGCGGCATCGCGAGCAAATCGCCCGTTGCGTGTCCGGCTTCTTCGAGAATATCTTGAAACGAAAGTTTGAGACGGGCTTTCGCTGCGGGCCGTTTAACACGCGTGATAAGGCGTGAGAGACGGGAATAGCCGTCTTTCGAAGTCGGGATCAAAGAAATCGGAGCCGCGTCAAACGGCGTCAGTTCAGCACCAAGATGATAGCGAAATTTCTCCGAAGCTTCGCCAATGCCGTGAGCATTGTGCAGCGCCATCTCGGTCGCATCAAAGAGGCTCGGTTTTTCGGCCGCCTGATAGCCGCGAACGACTCCGTACAATCCGTTCACATCACAGAGTGTAAGTCCGAGGTAGCCGAGTTGCTTGGCGCGCAAAACCATTTCGTCCGGATGAGATGCTCCCATCAAGAACGAAAAGTTCGAGCGCGCCAA
>JAYSYF010000164.1:0-5017 GCA_043716655.1 Bdellovibrionales bacterium
CGCTTGAAGAGATTTTAAAAGCAGGCTTGCAGTCACGCGTTTCTGTTCAGGTGTCGCTTTCAAGACAAGCGGGTTCTGCGCGATGCTCTCGAGCAAGAACAAGCTGATGCTCGCCGAACTTCCGCCCGACATAGCCTTAGGTAAACCGTTCTTTTCTACGACCTGGGCGAGTGCACCCCAGTGTGCCGGTGCAAGTTCGCCATTCCCACGAACCGCCAAGCAGTAAGGCTGACTCGAAGATGTTGCCGCATCCGCGAACGTTGAAAATCCCACGACTCCGAACACAATGGCGCAAATCAAAGCTATCAAAAAGCGCGCGTTGAGGTGTGACCGCATTTTCATCAGGAGCTCCCGGAAGATGATTGAATGCTTCATCTACCCGGAATACGAAAAAGCCTCCACCATTGGCGAAGGCTTTAAAAATTTGACTGGGCTGTGGTCGAAAGTTCAGTGAAACGGGGCGATCGTTTCAGTCGTCGCTATTGAGATGTCGGAATTCGCTGAGCCGTTTTCACGGCGTTCATAGGGAACTCACGCCGCATATATTCACCAAGGTCCCTAAGCGACTTGAAGCCGCCAGGAATACTTCGAAGCCAGGTCGCTTTGCGTTTGTCATGTTCACGCACGTACGCAGCGAGTTCTGCTTTCGTGAAGGCGCCCGAAGGCGTCGTCCAATCACCTGAAGCGATCCGTCTGTCGATTTCAGCACTAATTCTTTTAACCAAGTGCGTGTCAGGCAGTTTTGCGAAATCCGCGTTGATTCCAGTCAGCGGGCACTTTGGACCCGGCTGATACTGCCAGACTTCGAGCGAAAACTCGGGAGTGCGTTTCATATCGTCTGCCGATGGAAAACGCGCCTTCCGAAAAAGATCTCGATTCTGCGGAGTCGGTTTTTCGAAAATCGCGCCGTTACCCAAAATCAAAAACATGTGCGCGAGAGTCGTAAAGGAGCCAAGAGTATAACGAAGGACGCCCAAATCGCCGGGCTCACTGCCGCTTGCGGGTGTTCCCTGCCCCGCCGTTCGCTTCGAAAAACAACGTGGTAAAACCGTCTCGGCGACATCGTCTGTCCCGCTCAACGCAAAGGCCGGAAGGTAGCCTCCAGCGCGCATTGCGGCTGCAACACAGTTCGGTTCGCCATCGGCTTTATCGGGACGCACGTATTCGAAACGTTTCCCCACGGAGCTTTCAATGAACTTCGTGTCGATCTGGAGATTTGAAGAAACAAGACCGCTTGAGCCGCCCGTGGGCTTGGCGTCACGTGTGCGGACGGCCTCACCGGCAGGCGCTCGATCGGGCGACCCCGCTGCGGCGAGCGCAATGCCTACCGACAAAAAGAGGTAGGTAAAGCTCGCGGTGAAACGTTTGATCACTGAACGATGTGACCGACGAGGTCGTAGTCGTGCGCTTCGGTGATCATGACGTTTACCATCTCCCCTGGCTTCGCAGTTCCATCGTTGATCAGAACTACGCCGTCAATTTCGGGAGCCTGCTGTGACATGCGGCCCTGAAGCAGAAGTTCGGTCTCTTCGCTGATGCCTTCGACCAAAACCTGAATCGTGCGACCGATGAAAGCTTCGTGTTTGTCTTTCGAGATCTCGATCTGAAGTTCCATCAGCTCGTCATGACGACGCTGTTTGGTTTCTTCATCGATCTGATCGGCCATCTTGCCGCCCGCCGTGTTGTCTTCTGGCGAATACTTGAAACAACCGACGCGATCAAACCGCTGCTCTTCTACGAACTCGAGCAACTCCTGGAAGTCTTCTTCAGTTTCACCTGGGAAACCGACGATGAACTGTGTGCGAATAACTGCATCGGGAATTTCACTGCGAATCTTGGCCAAACGCTCGGTGATTTCTTCGCGAGTCATTTTGCGATTCATCGTCTTCAAAACGCGGTTTGAAACGTGCTGCAAAGGCATGTCGAAGTATTTCACGATGTTCGGACGAGTCTTGATGATCTCGATCATTTCGTCGGTGATTCCATCTGGGTACAGATAGAGCAGGCGGATCCAATCGAGACCTTTAACGTCTGCGATCTGTTTCAAAAATTCTTCTGGTCGCTCGGTCGCGGCTTCGTCTTTGCGACGAAGATCAAAACCGTAGTCGGTGAAATCGTGCGAGATCACGTTGATCTCGCGAACGCCACCCGCAACGAGAAGCTTCGCTTCGTTCACCACAGATTTTAAAGTACGCGACTGAAGGTTTCCACGAATCTTCGGAATAGCGCAGAAGGCACAACGCTTGAGGCAACCCTCAGAAATTTTCAAATAAGCGCGGTAAGAAGGACCCGAATTAACGCGCGGAGTTTCTTCCTGCTGCAAATACGTTGGCAAAGCGAAGAACTTCTTTTCTTTCGAACCTTCGTCACGAGCTTTTAAGATCTTCGAAATATTTTGGAATTCACCCGAACCGATAAAAAGATCAGCTTCTGGCAAACCTTCGACGAGGTCGTCTTTGTACCGCTGCGTGAGGCAGCCCGCGACCACAACAGTTTTCGCGAGTCCCGAAGTTTTGTAGCCGGACATCTCGAGAATTTTATCGATCGATTCCTGTTTCGCAGTTTCAATGAAGCCACACGTGTTCACGACAATAGTTTCAGCCTGTGATGCATCGTCAGTGACGGTGTATCCGTCCTTCATCATCTGACCGAGCATGATTTCGCTATCGACCAAATTCTTTGGGCAACCAAGAGAAACGATGTGCACTTTTTTTAGAGGCTCGGTCATGACTGTAGACATTGGTACCCTGACTGTTGCTTACGTTCGCACTTACGCGCGCATATTAATGAACTGAAGCGGAATGCCGATCTTGGCACCCTTGACGTGAGCGATCGCCGACTGCAGCTCATCTAAACTTTTTGACGAGACTCGAACGAGTTCATCGTTGATCGAAGCTTGGACTTTCAACTTCGAATCCTTGATCGATTTCACGATCTCTTTGGCTTTTTCTTTTTCGATTCCCTGAATCAACGTGCCCGCTTGTTTCAACATCAAGCCACCGATCGGCTCGACTTTGTCGAATTTCAAACTCGAAATTTCAACACCGCGTTTGTGCAGCTTCGTTTGCAAAATGTCGCGAACCGCGTTGAGTTTGATTTCTGCGTTGGCTTTGAGAACGATCGATTTCTTGTCCCAGATGATTTCGCACTTACCGTCTTTCAGGTCGTAACGATGCGCGACTTCTTTAACGGCCGTGTTCACGGCGTTGTCGACTTCCTGAAGATTTATTTCCGATACGATATCAAAAGACGGCATTCAAAAGTTCCTGCGCAATTAAGCGACTTAGTTTGCAACCGACATCACGTCGGAATTTTTCGGTGGCGAAAACGCGAACTTATCGTTCGCCGCTTTTGCCTTTTCAAGAGCAACGCCTTCAAGCGTGTACTGCGTTTCGTTATCCTGAAAATCCCAAATCAAAATCTCGCGAAAATCCCGTTCGCCTTTTCCACCAGGCACTTCGGGCCCTAGCGCGAGCAATGCTCTCTTGGCTTCTACCCAGTCGGCGTTCGGTTGCAGATAATAGCGGATTCCTCCGTCTTTATCGAGCGCTACGCCAGAGACGGTAAAAGACTTCAGAAAACCCGATTTTCCTAACAGGGCAAGGAAGCCAGTAGGCCCTGATTTTTTCGATTTTACCGGCCCGGTGACGACCTGAATGAGCGCGTCCTTGAGTTCCTTGGGAGGGTAGCTGACCGCCCAAAAGGCCTTATCTCCAACGACGAGCAGCTGGCGCTCATTCGTGTCCTTCGTTTTCAAATCCATACGCACTTTCCCTTGGGAAAGCAGCAAATCACCCGCTGCGACCTTCTCTGTCCCCAAGAGGCCGATCTTCGTGCGGCGGTTCACTTTGGCTCGAACTTGGCCGGCACCCTGAAGGCGTTTTTGAAATTTCTCGAGGGTCTTTATCTGTTCTTTCGTCGGCAGACCAATCGACGGGAGTGGCTCGGGAGCCGATTTTGCCGTTTTCGCAGCCTCAGAAACCTTTTCCGAAGACTCCGACTTCTCGCCAGCCGTTGCCTTTTTGCTCGGATCCGCCTTCGTCCACTCGCCGGCGAACGCAGAATTACCGAAACTTGAAGTCAGAACAGCAGTGACCAGCGAAGCTTGAAGAATCGAATTGAACGAGATTTTCATAACGACAGACTAGCACCAGTTTCGTCGGGAGTCTTGAGTTCTCGGCCCAGTTCTTTGGACAGTTCTTCGGCCGATTCTTTGATCTGCTCACGGACTTTGGCGGCTATGGCCCAGCACTCAAACGCACGTGGTCTTCCGAGTGCAACCCAGGCCGCCCTGGCCGTTGCGCCGGTCACCAAAACGTCGTCGATGAATATAAATCCGGCGGCGCGTTCAATTCGTTTCTTAGCTGGAACAGAAACGCGAAACTCGATCTCGGAGCGCTGGGCCCGCGATTTTGTTTTTTGCGAAATGCGCGCTTTACCGACACGCTCGAACGCCTGCGTCTCGCACCAGAAGTTTCCACCACTGACCGCAGTCAGTGCCGAAGCGAGTGCGCCCGCATGATCATCTTCGCCAATTCCCGAACGACCGGGCGGCGGAATTAAGACCCAGTTTCTTCTCGAGGCAAGCAATCCGTCGATCATCGCTCGTCTGCAAAATTCCCGCGCCCACAAATTCACCGTTGCGGATGACGGATGTTCTTTCGAAGCGAGAATAACTTCCCGCAAAATATTTGATGGTTTCGGAATTCGATCGTCCCACCGGTAGAGTGCACGCTGTACGAATGGCTCAGTCTCGATCAACAGGAGCCCCCGCGCCGCGGGCGAGCTGCTTTCTCCAACTTCGTTCAAGACATACCAACAACGCGCACAGAGCGTCGTCGCCGCAAGACCGCACGACGGACATCGATCCAACAAAAAACCAGCGAACGAAGAAAGAAAACCCACTCGCACCCCCGCCAGAAGCGCAGTGCGTGAACAGTGCCGTTTTATTCGTTGTGGTAGGGAAGGTTTTTTTGAATGGAGATCGCGCGGTACACCTGTTCCATCACGACGGCTT
>JAYSYF010000165.1:0-1556 GCA_043716655.1 Bdellovibrionales bacterium
CAAGGAGAACGCGGACTTCAGGGATCGGTGCTCGCACCGACACTTGGAAAAGTCGATCGCACAAAGCTCGATCAAGCGATCGAACTGATTCAAAAGAAAATGCCATCGATCGTAACAGTTATTGTTCGCCCACAAACGAAAGTTGCGTACGGCGAAGTGATCACGGTGATCGACAGTCTCAAGGCAGCCAAAGTTAAAGACGTTGGTATTGCCCCAGAAACATAGGCAGAGACATAGGACAGAGGCGGCTCGCAAGGGCCAAGACTCTGGCCAGAGATGAAGTTAAAAAGTTTTTGTAGAACGTAGCAGGAGAATTCGCATGGGACTCGCGAAACAAAATAAAACAGATCATTCGAAGCCACGACAGGCGTCGTTCATGCCTTCATTGGGACCAGCGATCGGACTTCCGTCTCCGCTCGGTTCTGTGATGTCAGGTCAGAAGACACCAGGTCGTAGCCGTAAAGATATGAATTCGCCATTGCTGTTGACAGCTCTGGTGGACGCCTTCTCGATCCTCGTGATCTTTTTGCTCGTTCAAATTTCGGGAGCTCCAAACACTTTCGAAGCTAGCGACGCGATTAAACTGCCAACAGCTTCATCAGTAGATGCCGCACAGGCCGATCTCACGACTACCGTTGCGAATCTCGTTGTCACCGAGCGTGGCTATATCTTGAACGACGAACCAGTTTCGATTTCTCAGCTCAAAGCCGAGCTTAAGAAAATGAAAGTCGATTCGGGTAAATCGGTTCGCCTCGTGATTCAGGCCGATAACAAATCTGATTTCGACCTGATGACTCCACTTTTAGCTATGACAGCTGAAGCCGGTGTTTCGAAACTTGAATTCGCCGTCGAACAAGTGGACGCACAGAGCGCCATTGGATCGAGGAAGTAATGTTTAAGTCGAGCGCTTTGACGAAACAAATTCTAGCACTCGCGCTGGTCGCTTCGGCCTCGCAGGCCTTTGCTGAACCAGAAAAAATGGATGTCGGCACTCATCGCTTTTTAATTGAAAAGCTTGAAGCGGTTTTGAATCAAACGCCAAAAGGCGAATCGACACGTGTTCCGGCTCTCCTTCGTCTCGCCGATCTTTATTCTGAGGAAGCGCGTCTTCTCTCGATGACTGAAATCGAAAAAGGCTGCTTTCAGGATGCAAAACTTGCCAAAGATGCTACCCAGTGCGGAGTTTCGAACTCGGACCGTCGCGCAGCTATCAAATTTTACGAAATGGCACTTCACGAAAGTTCTGGCGCAAGTCAGAGCCGAATTCTTTTCCAACTCGCCCACCTCTATGAAGTGAACGGCGATTCGAAAAAGGCATCGAACCTCTATACGAAAATCATCTCGCTCGGCCCAAAACACTTCTCGAAAATCGTTTTGGGACAATCGCAAGCGGGTCTTGGCGAAATCGCTTTCAAAGAAAAGCGTTTCAGCGAAGCTAAACGGGCTTTCGAACTCGCACTTGCCAATCCAGAAACTCCACGCCGTGGCTGGGTTGTCTACCGTATCGCTTGGTCAGAACTGAATCTGAACCAGGCTGAATCTGGTAAACGTCGCCT
>JAYSYF010000166.1:0-5008 GCA_043716655.1 Bdellovibrionales bacterium
AACCCGGCTCGAGAAATTAAGGACCTCTTAAACATTGTGAACTTATCGGAAGAATTGAACTAAACCGTGAGCAGACCCAGTTTTTGTCTAGGAATGGCACGTTTCAGATTGGTCCACCCCGACTTTCACGAATCGCCTGCACTTGTCTTTCAATACATAAGTCCCAGCGTCTCAGTCTTGAACGTAACATAACTCCCGCTTGATTGAGAAAAAAACCTGGGGTGATTTTCGGCACGACTATAGAGCGCCGAGCGATTCGACGGATTCATCACTCGCGAAACAAAAGTAACCTCGCGTCCATCTTTCAGCTATCAGGGAGTGGCGTCGGCGCGGGTCGAGGAGCGATACCGTTTACTTTCAGCGCCATCCGCAGAAGCTCGTGAAACTTGGTAAGGCGTTCGCTGCGCATTTCACGCTCGGTCGGAGCATCGTTCATCAGATTGTTGACGTAGGCGTAAGCCGCAATCATATCGATGTAAAACCCGCCCGGAATTGGAATGATCGGCGGAATGTAATGCGTGAAAATTTCGTTTAATCGCTCATTTAACCAAGGATCGATCTCACTCTCACGACCAAATGAGAGTCGGTTTTTCTCGATCGCCATCGGCAAGGTGCTGGGAATGTTGTTTCTCACGCGTGTGTGAAACTCGAAATCAAAGGCTACATGGATGCGTTCAGTCACTAGCCATGCGCGTTCGGGAAGCGGCTGACTTAAAATTTGCACGAGGATTGCAAAGCAGTACGTTTGTAAAAGCCGGTCATCCGCAGTCGTTGAGGTAAATCGAATAAGCTTTCCTTCGCGACCGAGTTCCGCCTCGATTCTCACTTTTCCCGTGATGCGCTGTTTGGAAAAGTCGTCGGGATAAATAAGTTGCGAGTTGATTCTGGCGTGCAGCGATTCAAAAAAGCCGAGAGTCTCTAAAGTAAACTGCAGTCCCATCGAGTTGCCGTACTGAACCGCGCTCGACCAACCGTGACCGGACGCCCGCACATTCGTCATCGGATCTTGAGGGAACGGATTAGCGTCAGTCTCTGCGCTCGTCGATCCGATCGCGGTATCGGTTGTCACAGTCGAAAGAACGTCAAAATGATGTTGGATAAATCCGCCGTTGAAAATATCTGCTTTCTGGTTTTTGGACGAGATAGACGGTGGCCCTGGCGTTTTCGCACGCTTTTCGCCCTTCGAAATCGGCGTTGCTATCGTTTTAGCCGGTTGAACTGATTGAGCCACCGAACTCTCCGCGATCAGCTCAACTTCGATTTCGCTGTTCAAAACACTCTGCGGTTCGCCAGACAATTTAAAATATGCGACTGGAATCGAGTGAAGCCCAATTGAAAGGACGATCGCTATAATCAGGGCTCGGCTGAAATGAAGCCGGATTTTCAAGACGAAACCTTTCAATGAAGCGGGACGAAAAAAAACCGAGCTGTGTTAAAGCTCGGTTTTATATATATCACGAATATCGACTACAGAAGCAGGGCAAGCAGAGCGCGAAGGCTCTCACGCTCTTCGGCACGCGCAGCTTTCGTAATTTCTGTTTCGACTTTGGAATACCCTGCAGCTTTGATCGCAGTCGAAGCGCTGATACCAGTGAATGTTGCCAGAGTCTGAGCTGCAGCAACACGTTCAGCGACCGTATACGATGCCCCAGATGGCAGGCCTGTGACCAATACGAGTTCGAGCCAGCCCAAGGCCTTCTGCTCGTAATCAATCGAAGTCGTCATAAAGAACGGCGCCGTTGAAGTTCGTGCAAGCCCTTGAATTTGGCGAATACGAACTCGCGGAAGAATCGCGCCTTCAATAGATGCCATCGAAGTGATCGCAGCCGTTTTGAAAGAATCTTCGCGCTCGGTGCGTGCCGCTTGAGGGGCTGCTCCGTACCACGGAGTTTGTTTCAACCATGCTGTCATGTGATCGCCCATTTTCTCGAATGCAGTCCGAGTGGCGGGAGAGAACTTTTCAAGCATCATAATCTCGTCCATCGACATCGCAACACGTGCACGAAGTGCAAGTGGATCAACAGTCGCTGGAAGAGTTCCCGCTTTGAAAGTCCAGAGATGGCGAAGATTCGCGCTCATCATGTAGTTCAAGCCCTGTGCACCTGCAGAGATGTAATACTGCATGACCGCTAACAACTGCGTTTTCACAGTTTGTTCGGCGAGGCGAACCTCAGCTTCCGAAACCGCGAGAGTCGCATCACCTAAAAGCACGAGCGTACGCTCGGCTGTCACAGCAAGACTCTTTGTTTTACCAAGTGTCGCCGTCGGATCTTGAATCAACTTCAGAGTTCTATCCAATTGAACCGTTGGATCTTGGCCCGCATCGTAGCGAATGCAAAGCGGGTCAACGCCGCCAGCTTTTGAATCCGCAACGTTGTCATCGCAATGATCCATGACTTTGTCTGTCGCCTGGATATCTTTTCCGCCGTTATAGAGAACCGACAAGATTTGTCGATCGTACTCGAGCAAAGGACCAGCTGTGCCGACCGAAGCATCGTACGCCGAACCTTCGAGTTGGTACTGATTGTAATCCATAACAGACGAAGTGAACGCAGAACCTGCGACGTCGGGATCCCACGTCAGCGAACCTTTGAAATTGTGCGCAAGTCCAAGTGCGTGTCCAACTTCGTGGAACAGAGTTCCGCGAAGAAGTTCTTTCGCAAACGTATCCGGATCAACCATAGCTTTCAGACTGATCGCGCCGAGTTCAGCTTCGTTGAAGCAAGGAACGTCGACTTTACGGCCAAGAAATTGCGCTTTCGCGATTGCAGCCTTGAGGACCGCCGTGCGGTCCTGGCTAAGCTTTCCGCGTTCCCAGAACTCGCGACCGATTTTCACCCATGCGTAAGGAAGATAGATCAACGAATGCGATTGAATGCCAGTTTCTGGATCCGAAGCTTGCGATTCGTACGCAGCGCTCGCATCGAGAACGGAATCCCAATTCACAACATTGTAGCGCGGATCGCCGATTTTAATTCCAGCAGGCAAAACACCTTTGAACGCGATGAAATCTCGTCCGAACATTTTTTGCGAATAACGATTCCATCCTTCGATACCATCGCGAACCGCAGGAACAAACTCAGCTGGGACATTCGACGTCACGTACCAGTCGATCGTCTTGCCAGCATCTGGCATCGCAAAACGATTTGCGACTGCAGTTTTCATGCGGCTGCCGTTTGGGACCGTTGTCCAAACTTCGTTCGATAAAAATCCGAATCGACCGGCCATTGGCTCGAGCGATTCATCATCAAACAGTGGAGTCGTCGCAGAAGTTACCAACGTTTCGCGTGGAAACAGGCTTTCCATAAATTCCGCGATGTTTCCGTCAGCAAGTTCAACTGATGTTTCCATCATGAGGTAGCTACCTACAGGAACGAATTCCACCGAACGAACCCACGAAGTGCGAACCGGATTTGCTGCGCCAAATACGCCGGCAAGTGCTGGTGACGCCTTCTCGACATCGACAACAATTTGATCGGCTGTTTGAGACACGATGACCCACTCGTGCAAGAGACGCAGTGGAATGTTGATATCAGATTCGAAGCGATACTTTTCTTCAGCCATTAACTGAAGGCGATCGCCTAAAACTTGAAATCGAGCTGTGACGTGCCCGACAGCCATTGACTGCAGCAGCATTCCGTCTTCTTCGCCGACAGAAGAATATTGAAGATCTGTTCCATACAGAAAAACGCGATTAAAAATCGCGGCCTTTTCGAATGTCACTTTGCTAGCAACAATCGGCGAAGCAGAAGTAGCGAAAGCTGCCAAAACTTCAGTGCCCGTACCGCGCGCAGCTCGGGCGACTTTAAGATCGTGCATGCGAAGAGCCGCAGCGCCAGGGCTTGCGACCGGTTGGTTCACGACAGAAACGACTGTCGGTCGGTTGAAATTAGTCGCTGCACTCTGCGAAGAATTCTTCGTGCATGCGGTTCCGGTGAGCAGCACACTTGCGCAAACCATCGCGCTCGCTGTTACCCCAATTGAAAATCGACCTGTAAAAGGTCGTTTAGCCAAGTCCCTCAACATAGCTGCCCCCTCCATATATGGAATAATGACACTCCTCTCGGGTGTAATAATTGTCGAGCCATGTCGGAGTTACTCAGAAAAATGAAGCGCCGCCGTGACAGGTGGTGACAGAAACGGGTTTCAGAACACGCTTGCTTCAATTCAGCTGCGGCCCTAGCTTCCGCAACATGAACTCGACACTGCCAAGTCTGCTGGAAATTCCAGTCGCGAAGCGCGACATCGCCTGGGAAGCTGAATTCCTTCGCGAACTTCCAAAATCAAACGTGCGTGTCCTCGAAGACACGCCAGTTTCTGGTCCCGATGGTTGGCCGTATTTGATGTTGGAAACTGGCGGCGACGATCCGCTTACAGAAGTCGCGCAGTGGCTAGCGACCCGCGGAATTGGATTCGTTCTGAATCCGGAAAAATCGATTCCAGATTTCGTGGTGAGTTACGGAATGGTTTGGAATTTCTGTCAGCGCGGCGAGTTTCTTACGCCCGGTGCTGCGCGCTCGGACACTGGCCTTGAGATCAAGGATGGGCAGCAGCTGTTCACAGGACCGCCAAGCCTAGCGTTTCTGCCTGAAGAAGCACGCGGGGTTCTGCGCGAATTCTTCAAACGTCAGAAAACCGCGGCGCCGAAAGTTTTGATGATTTCTGAAGACCAAACAAATTGGGATTTGGCGTTCTCGATCGAATCGATCGGGTCTCCGCCAGTCAAAGAACACGCCGGCATTGCCGAGGCGATTAGCTGGTTCTTGCCAGCACATTACTCTGTCGCACTTGTTAGCGAGAAAACGGTTCCAGGATTTACGGCGCTTTAGTCGTTTTAAAATCCGCCGGGTTTTGGAAGAAGTTCGACTAAGCACTCGCGCCAGTACTCTGGTGCGTCGTCTCTAAAGTCGATCGCAATCTGCCAGCGATCTTTCGTGAGGCGATTCGTACGAGTGATCGTTCCACCAATTTCCAAGTTCATCGCATCGATCATCAGATAAACTTTGTC
>JAYSYF010000167.1:0-1551 GCA_043716655.1 Bdellovibrionales bacterium
GACAATCCGGACGACTGTCTGAAGTTGGTCGATCTTGCTCAGAAGGAATTCCCGCATCTGAAGATCTACGCGCGGGCGAGAAACGTTCAGCACGTCTATTCGTCGGTCCGAACGAATCAAGAACAGCTAGTCGCGAAAGTGAAACAAGCCCGAACCGACCTCGAGAAGATGTTCGAACGAGAGAAACAGCGCCGAGAAAACTCGCAAGCCGGTTGGGACTGAGCAGGAAGCTGCCCAGCCATTGCCGGGCCGTTCACGCATGAGTGCATCAAGATTTGATAAATCTTTGACGAAACATTCAGTGTCGCATCCAATAGTCCCATGGAAATAAATTCGGTTTGGTTGTGGGCAGCCGTTGCTGCCATTTTGCTTGCTGGTGAAATTATCACGACGAGTTTTGTACTCGTCTTTTTTGCGGTCGCAGCTGCCGTCACGGCATTGGTCGCGCTGATTCATCCCGAGATGAAGCCTTCGCTGCAACTCATTCTCTTCGGAGTATTGGGACTAGCCGGCTTGGCTGGCGGGCGAAATTGGATCCGAGCGAAGATGGCGTCTCGAGCGGTTACGCCGTTCGATAATGACCACAATTCCGAATTTACAGTGGATCGAGATTTGGCTCCCGGTGCCGAGGGTGCGGTTTCTTATCAAGGTACTCCGTGGACGGCAGTGAACGACGGTAGCGATTCGATTACAGCGGGCGATCGTGTGAAAGTCGTTCGCACAAGTGGAATTAAAATAATGATCGTAAAGGTGAAGTCATGATGGTTGGTGGCGAGATGTCGATTTTTGCAATTGTCTTTATAGTTTTCGTAGGCGTGTTTCTTTTCAAAGCCGTTCGAATCGTTCCACAGCAAGAAGTGTGGATTCTCGAGCGAGTCGGAAAGTTTCAGGGAAGTCTCTCGGCGGGCCTGCACATCGTCGTTCCATTTATCGATGTGATTCGTTATCGCCATTCGCTAAAGGAGATCGTTCTCGATATCCCTGCGCAAATCTGTATCACGCGTGACAACGTTTCGGTTCACATCGACGGCGTCATTTTCTTCCGCGTAACGGATCCGATCAAAGCAAGCTACGGCATCAGCGATTACATTCAAGCCGTCGTTCAGCTCGCGCAGACAACGTTGCGATCTGAAATCGGAAAACTCGATCTCGATCGAACGTTCGAAGAGCGCGACAAAATCAACATGGCCGTTATTCTTGCTATCGAACACGCAACAGAGCCTTGGGGAGTTAAAGTTTTGCGCTACGAATTGAAGTCGATCCAGCCGTCGAAAGATGTATTGGACGCGATGGAAAAGCAGATGCGTGCAGAACGCGAGAAACGGGCGAACATTTTGGCTTCTGAGGCTGATCGCGATTCGAAGATCAACCGAGCAGAAGGTGAAAAACAAGAAACGATCAAAGCTTCTGAGGCCGATCGCCAGAAGCAGATCAACGAAGCAGAAGGTAAAGCACAGGCGATCCTGGCGGTTGCAAGTGCGAGTGCCGAAGGACTTCGACAAATTGCGAACGCCATGAGTGCTCCGGGTGGAGAAGCGGCCGCAAAATTGA
>JAYSYF010000168.1:0-15038 GCA_043716655.1 Bdellovibrionales bacterium
TCGCAATTGCGACTTTTTAAAATCGAAAACCCGTTGAAAAGCAGGCTGGGCGCGGATTTCTTTCGGCAACTTCCGAAACTTCCGGGCGTTTATTGGATGCTCGATGGTCGTGGCCGACTTTTATACGTGGGGAAAAGTCGAAACCTGAAACAACGTCTTTCGAGCTATCGCAGCCTCAAGCCAGAAAACATACCGAGTCGACTCGTACGAGTGTTACTGGGCACCGAGCACATCGGTTTCGAACGCACAGAGTCGGAGCCGTTGGCCACTCAAGTTGAATCCGAATTGTTGAAGCTTCTGAAACCGCCGTGCAATCGAGCGGGAATAAAACCCGACAAGTTTTTCGATTGGACGATTCGCGAGATGCCTCGCTCGTGGCGCCTCGAAATTCAAATTCAGGAAACGAGAGATAAAAACGCCGGGTTTCGAAGTGCACCGAGATTTTTTAACGTGCACGGTTCCCTGCTTCGACAACTGCACGGACTTACTCGCGGCCATTTTTCGTTGATGGAACTGCCCACGGCATTGCTGAAAGGTCCGGCGGGTATGTCGGGAGTCTACGAAGATCGCGATATGAGCGATGAACTCGCAGGTCCCTTGTCCGACGACAAACGAACTTTCAATCATGGCTTAAGAGAAACGGCGCAGTTGTTTTTGGATGGTATTGAACCTTGGCCAGAATTTCCGTGCCCACTCGACGACCGAAAAGTTCCAGACCGTTGGTCCGTGGATTTGTGGGAGAAAGACCAAGTGGCGCTCAAAGAAGCGTTCGAAGATTTCATTCAACCACTGCGGGTGAAACAATTTGGTTTCAAACCCGAAGACTTCCCGAGCGAAACGACCTAACGAAGCTTTCTAATATCGATTTCGATGACGATCATTCTGTGATCGGATCCGCGGGTCTTGAGTTCTCCGGGGCTCCTCGGCTTTTCGAGCGCTTGCCCTGTGAGTGAACGATCTGCGGCGATATAGCCACCAACTAGAGCAGTCCGATGTGCAATGTCCGGAGAGACGAAGGCTGCGTCCGTTTGCCAAGCATTCGGAGGCGCATCGAACGGGAAATATGTGTGGCTTGATCGACGAGCCATCGGGAGATCGAGAACAGCAAGTGCTTCCTGGTAACCAGCTTCTTTCAAGAACAGCATTTCGGTTGAAAGCCTGACGTCAGAATTCATATCGCCCATGAGGATGCGAGCTCGGGACGATCTGTTGTTTGCGGCGGCGTCGAGGATCGCAAGTGCGCCTTGCTCCTGCTCTGATCGTTTGATTTTGAATCTCGGATCAGATTTGAAATTGTCTTTTTGCGCTTTGAAGTGACTTACGCCTAGCGTGAGTAATGGTCGCGTCGCGCCAGGTAAAGTTAAATGCACGAGTACCAGATCGCGGGTGAAAAGTGGAACGTACGCACCCATGTACCAGTGCTTCACTGCGCGATGGCTCTCGAGTTCGACCAAAAGCGGAAGCGACTTGCGAATTAGAACCGCAACCCCGGCTTCGCTGTTTCCTTCAGTCATGAACGGTTCGTAGAGGCCGTCGAGTTGGCGCGCCAGTTCCATTAATGTCTGATGGTTCATCACTTCCGACAACGTTAGGATGTCAGGCTTTTCAAACAGGATCGTTTGAACGACCGCTTGCTTGTTTTTGTAAGTGGGATTTGCGTGTTCGCCGGGGAAAAAATTGAACGTATTTAAACTGTAGTGCGCAATTTTGAGAGTATTGAGTCTAGCCGCGGTGGGGTCTCTTTTGATTCCGGGCAGTTCCCGCTGAAATGACGGGCCTCGGTCTTCGAAAAGTCGCAGGCAATGCAGAGCGGGAGCATATGCGGCTGATGGCACGGGCAGCGTAACCGCGATCACACACGTGAGCGCCAACCCCAAGGCGTATAACCGCCCTATCCCTCTTGAAAAGCCCCTCAGCCCCATGGATTGCTTATCCGATACTTGTCTCGAGAAGGACAGCTGGCTATCGTCGAGTTGTGAAAACTACTGATGAGCTTGAAAGAAGTAAGCAGGGCTGCGGCCATGACCATGACCATTCCGGGCATGGGCACGACCACGGAAGCCATGGGCACCATCATCATATGCCGGCCGATTCGTCAGATCGGTCCTTCGCCATCGCTTTCTTCTCGAATTTGATCTTCGCGGTTATTGAAATCGTCGGCGGGTTTCTCACAAACAGCCTCGCGATCACGGCCGATGCGGTACACGACCTAGGGGACGCGCTTTCCATCGGTTTTGCGTGGGGACTCGAGAGATTTTCGAAAAAGGAAAGCGACCCTTCGTTCAATTTTGGATACCGGCGTTTTTCACTCGTCGCCGCCTTACTATCGGGACTCGTTATTTCAGCAGGAGCAGTGGGAATCGCGATCACTGCCATCATTAGATTTTCTGAGCCGCGAAATCCGGTCACACTTGGAATGGTAGGTCTCGCTATTCTTGGAATTGTCGTCAACGGCATCGGGGCGCTCGCGCTAAAACGCGGAAAAAGTCAGAGCGAAAAGATGCTGACCTGGCATCTGGTCGAAGACCTCTTCGGGTGGGTCATCGTGCTGATCGGCGCACTCGTCATGCATTTCACTGGCTGGACATGGATCGATCCACTCCTTGCGATCGGTCTTTCGGTCTTCATTTTGTGGAACGTATTGAAACACTTGAAAGAGACCTTGTTCCTCTTACTTCAAGGTCGTCCAAGTGCGTTTCGCGCACCGCACTTTTTGAGCGAAGTGTTGGGGCTTGAAGGAATCGCCTCGGCAGATTCAATCCGCGTCTGGTCGCTGGACGGCGTTCAAAACGTTATGTCGTTGCGGGTTCACGTTCACTCTCTGCAAGATCATCAGAAGATCGAAGAGCTCAAAGCGCGAATTCGAGACATCGCCGGGCGGCACGCTGTGCTTCCACAGCATGTCACTATTGAGACATGCCTCGCCGGTGACGCATGCACGCCATAGTCATTATCTCGAAATAAATGGGACCGAATAACAGTTAGACAACTCTAGCAAGACTCCGGGCTTTGGTCTTGAAACAGTGTTTCGAAGCGCTGCGAAATTCTCAAGAAACTGTCGAAGTCGACGACACATCTGCTGCCTCGCTATGAGGCGCACCCAGCAAATCACCTATCGGATCAAGCGTTTGCCGCTACTTCAAAATGTGAGTCTCGAATCGATCCTCTGGGGATATTTCTCTACGTCCGTCCAGGTTGGTCCGAAAAAGTAGATGTCTGCCAGCTACGCGTTCCGCTACCCAGGAGGAGTGACAATGTTCACCCACACGTTTTCGAAGCCGATCACTATAGTCGCTGTTCTCAGCGTTATTCTTTTCAGCATCGGTTGCGGTTCCCGCGACATGAGCTTCGATCTGTTGGCAGAGTCAGCTACTTTCAATCAAAGCAACGCAGAAGTGAGCGGCAAGATCGATATCCTTTGGGTTGTTGATAACTCGGGATCTATGGACACAAGCCAACAAGCGATTGCTGCGAACTTCCGTCGCTTTATCGAAAAATTTCAAGCGAATGGATTCGATTTTCAAATCGCTGTCACAGCGTCAGACGCATACAAAGATGACTTCGATCCATCATTGAACATGGCCGTTTACCGCAACGGAACATACAAAGACGCGAACAACGTAACTGTAACCGCACCAAAGATTCTGAACAAAGATACGCCAGATCTAGAGAAGGCTTTTATCGCAAATATTATCCGCGGTATCGGCGGTTCAGGCGATGAACGCACGTTCTCGTCAATGCGTTCTGCGCTGGTCCACCAAGCTAATATCAACTTGGGTTTCCCTCGTGCCGACGCTTACCTCGCCGTGATCATGCTTAGCGACGAAGACGATTTCTCGTGGAACGGCACGACCACGAAAGAATATCTTTACGATGATCCAGCTCTCTACACTCTCTCGAGCTACGTAAGTTTCCTCGATGGACTGACAGCTTCAACGCCAACAAACAAGCGATTCAACGTTAACTCGATCGCAATTCTTGATGAATCTTGCCGAGTGGCTCTTGGTGGTGGTGGACGTAAAATCGCTCTTCGTCAAAACGCACTTGCAAACATGACCAGCGGAATCTTGGGAAGCTTGTGCGCCGATTTCGGAACAACACTTTCGTCGATTTCGAATAAAATTATCGAGCTCAGCACGCAGTTCTATCTTGATCGTAAACCGCGCGAAGGAACTCTCAAAGTTTACGTCGGCGGAGTCCAAGTGCCCGTTAGTGAAGCAAACGGATACTCGTACAACGCGACCAACAATAGCATTACGTTCCACGGAACCGCGGTTCCTTCGGCTGGAGCGCAAATTCAGGTCGCTTACGATCCCACCGAGTTGCGCTAATCCTTGCTAATCATTGCAGCGGTGAACGGCTTACGACAATAATCAGGTATGCGTCGTAAGCTCTCGTGGCCATTCGTGGCCCTCATCGTTTTCTCGTTCACTGTTGGAGCCGTCTGGGGCTTCAAGCTTATACGCGATCGCAAAGCGGAAGAGGGCCGACTCGAATCGGAAGCCAAACTTCGAATCTTGGCACCTCCCGGAATTTTCAGCCACGAATTGCTTGTCGAGTTTCAACGAAGAGAGAAGATCGAGGTCGAGCTTTCGACAGAAACATTCCCTGCTTCGCTTCTGCGCAGAGCTTTGAAATCTGCACCTGGCCAATACGACGCCGCGATTGTGTTTCACCATCAAGTCAGCGCGCTTCGCGCCGAACGGAAACTCGCGAGTCTCTATGACAACCGAGTGAAGTTTCCGATTTCGATCGCACCCGACTTTCGAAAACTTCCGAACGATCGAAACCTCATGGACACAGCACCCTTACTTTGGGGATTGCTCGGAACCGCCACCAAAAAAGAATTCGAAAAGTTAAAACCCCATGCGGCGTTTTGGCCGTCAGCTTTGATTGGGCTCGAAGACCAAAATATTCAACCCAATGCCTTTGCGACAAAACTTCAACCGGTGCTTGGAGATTTAGACGGTCTCGAAGGTCGCATGAAAAAAGGTTTGGGCGCTTTCTCTGAAGCACCCACAGTACCCTTGATCGTGTCGCACGCGAGCCTTGCCTTCAGTCCGCTCAAAGAGGCGGGCCTCACTTACGAACCATTGCGCATCGGCAATATGCCCTACTATCCGATGTGGATACTGACGGTTGCGGCGCTTGGCGAAGGCGATCTCGAGCGAACGCGTAAATTCGTTAAGTTTTTACTCGAGCCAGCACAGAACATCGCACTCGTCCAAACCGCTCGTTCTGGCGCAAGTACCTTACGCGACCAACCAGAACTCGCGGTTTTGCCAAAAAACCTTCAAGCATCGTTTTTTAGAACGTTCCCCATCGACCAGATAATGCTCGAACGTGATGAACGCGTTCGAGCCGCCGACGAAGTACTTGAACAGATGGTGCTCGGCGCAGGCGCGAAGATCGTGAAGTCCGTTGAATCCATTCGACCGACACCGACAAGTACGCCCGTGGTCTCGACAGCACCTTCGGCGACCCCTGTCGCAGCTGCCGTTGTCGCTCCAGTCATTAAACGAAAAAAAACGCCGCCACCACCACCGGTCGAGACGTCAGGAGACGAAGTATCCGAAGCGACGCCCGAGGCGAGCCAACCGCCGGTCGACACTGCACCGGCCATTCAGCCAGCGCCTACGGAGCCGTCAGAAGAGTTACCTCACGACGATTAACGCCAGTGGGGTGATCGTATTCATTGCCTGCCGTATCGACGGCGCGGAACGTGAGAATGATCGAATGAGCTAGATTGTAATTGTAGGTTGCGGGTAACTCGAGCAACACACGGAAGCGTCCGTTCGAATCGCACTTCGAAGTTGTCTGGAATGGTGGGATCACCGACGTCGCTCCACTCTTAAGCTCAACGTAAATTTTCGAATCGGGAAATCCAGCGGGATCGCAGTATCCACCGAGATCAACTGACCGCTCGACCGTGCGAGTAATCAGAACCGGGTCGGCATTGCCGATGTAAAGGCTGAGGTAGTTGATGTCTTGTACGCAAGTAGGACCGATGCATGACGATGCTTCAGACTGTGCGTAGAGTGGGTTGTTGTTCGGAGCATAAGTTCCGCAATTCTGGAACAACGCCGCAACTGCAAAAACAGTCATCGCGACCGCTCCAACGGGACGCATGCGCGTTCGAGAAAAGAAACTGTTCTTGTCCATAGAACTAGTGTGACTGAAATTCTGCCTTATTTCGAGATATTGGTTGGGAATCTTGTGCTCTTGCCTAGGACCGTCTCATTGTGAGATGGGTCAACGTATGAACAGAACCGCGCTCGTTCTCGCCTTTAGTCTCGTCGCCAGCATCGGCTGGTCTGCACCGACACCTGCGACGCCCGTCTTTCGCTTTAGCTTGAGCGTAGAGCCTAACGGAGCAGACCCGGTTCGCATTTCCTCTTCCGAGTCTAACTACTTCCTGGTGAACGTTCTGCGTGGTTTGTACTTCGTCGACGCAAAGGGAATCGCAAAGCCCGAGATCGCGAAATCTTGCGCCTGGATAAAGGCTCATTCGAAACTGCGCTGCGAATTGAAGAACGCAAAGTGGAGCGATGGGAAACCGATCCGAGCCGCCGAATTTGTTGAATCTTGGCGACGGATTCTCGCGCCCTCGACAAAAGGTTTCGGAGTCACCATTTTAAGCACCGTGAAAAATGCGACCGCGATTTATCAAGGAACTGCGGCGCCTGAAACGCTGGGGGTCAGAGCAGTTTCAGACAGCATTCTTGAAGTTACGCTTGAACAAAACGATCGAGAGTTTATCGATCGTTTGGCGCATCCTGCGCTTGTCGCCACGCGAGCGGGGTTTCAGTACGATCGCGAGAACGCGGCCAATGCGCCATTTTCGGGTCCCTACCGAATCGTCGAATGGAAGGTGGGAACTCGCGTTCGACTTGAAACAAATCCTAGCTATGAGACCATTCGTAAAACGAATTCGCCCCGTCCGCCGGTCGAAGTCTTGACGATTGACGACGATGAAGCTGCTTTCAATCTTTATCGCGAAGGAACACTCTCGTTGCTTCGTCGCCTTCCGACTCATTATTTGAAAGCTTGGAAAGATTCACCTGAACTTTTTCAAATTCCCGTCGCACGTTTCGACTACCTGGCGTTCGGTCCACCGTTTCGTGGTGAACCCGAATTTAGAAAAGCGCTGGCGCTTGCCCTGAACTATGAAGAGTTGAAAGTGATTTATTCAGCTTTAGGAATTCCAGGTTGCCCAGGAATCGATGCCGCATGGATGGAGAAAGTCCCTTGCGTTGAATACAATGTTGAACGCGCTAAAGAGGCGTGGCTGAAAGTGCCACTCGAATTGAAGACGAAACGCTGGACGCTCGCGTTCTCGAAACTCGGCGGTGACGACATACAAAAAGGTATGGAGTGGATGCAGGCGCAGTGGAAGAAAAATCTTGGGCTCAACATCGAATTGAAACCGATCGAACAGACGACTTACCTAGGTCTCTTGCGTGATAATCCACCGGATCTGTTTCGAAAAGGTGTCGGACTCGATCGATCGACTTGCCTAGCTGCGGTTGAGATTTTCACCAAAGGCGATCCCGAGAACTTTATCAGATTGGATCTTCCCGAGTTCCAAAAAGCTGTTGAAACATTGCGAGTCGCCAAGACCGAACGTGCACGCAAACATGCCTGTACCGAAGTCGTGAAAATATTGGTCGAGAGAAACGAAGTGATTCCGCTCGGACGCATTCATTTTTCGATGCTAGCGAAGCCTGACTTCGCCGGTTGGGTCCTGAACCCGCTTAATCATCTCGACCTGTCTCATCTTCATGCAAAACCTTAGAGTGTTTCAGAGGAACTAGACTAACGCGATGATCGGTTCAGGTCGATATGTCCATTGATGAAGACTCGTCCAAAAAATGCTCTCAAAACTGCGGCGCCAATTAAAACTGCCGCAGGTCAATCTGAAGCCACTATCGCGTCAGACGAAAGCGCACGTCTTCAACGTTATCGTTCGCTCGTGGACACTGGGATTTCTCTCACCCGTGAAAAAGACATCAATCGAATTCTCGATATCATCATCGAACGTGCGCTTGAAGCGACCGGCGCTGATGCCGCGAGTATTTTCCTTACCGAAAACATCAAGATCGATTCCGTAGCGAATACACAGGCAAAATATATTCCCGTACTGCGCTTCCATCGATCGACAAACAGACGCTCGGGCAAAACGTACCAAAACAAAATTTTGGAACTTGAAAAGACGTCGATCGCTGGTTACGTCGCAATTGAAGGTAAAGCTGTTCGTATCGCAGACTGCTACCACCTTCCAAACGACTCGGGATTGATCTTCAACGAAGAAGTAGATCTCGAAACGGGTTATAACACGATCTCGATGCTCGCAGTTCCGATGACGAGTTCGAACTCGAAAATTCGTGGTGTACTTCAGATCATCAACAAGTTGAAACCCGGCAGCAATGGCGACCTCGACAAGAACATCGCTGTCGAGCGAGGCGACGTCATTCCGTTCTCGGACGAAGATGAAGAGCTGATGTTTGCTTTCGCTTCACAAGCTTCGGTTGCGATTGAGAACGCAAAGCTAACCGAAGACATCGAAAATCTTTTTGAAAGTTTCATTCGAGCTTCGGTCACTGCGATCGAGTCGCGAGATCCATCTACCAGTGGACATAGTGACCGAGTGGCGGTCTTCACAGTGGAATTTGCTCGCGCCGTACACCAAGTTGAAATCGGCCCTTTCAAAGACATTCAATTCAGTGACGGACAAGTCCGCGAGCTTCGGTACGCTGCACTTCTTCACGACTTCGGTAAAATCGGCGTTCGTGAATCTGTTTTAGCAAAACAATTGAAGCTTTATCCTCATGAGATGGAGACTATTCTCAATCGTCTGGAAACTGTTCGTGCAAAACAAGAAATGATGCTCTGGAAGAATTCGACCGAAGAGCTGCTCGAATTAATCCAGAATGGTAAATCATTGCCAGGTTCCCCTCGCGACTATGCTTTGAAAGTTGCGAACGGTATCGACGATTTCGCGAAACAATTGCAGCAGGTTCGACTTTCAATCGTGAAAGCCAATCAGCCGCAAGTCATCGCCGGCGATTTTGACATTTTAAGCCTGATCACTTGGATCAACAAAACTTCGCTCGAGATTGAGCAAGCGATATTGACTCCAGACGAAATCGTGAAACTGTCACTTCCAAAAGGAACCCTGACAGAGAGCGAACGTCGTGAAATCGAAAGTCACGTCACGCACACTTATCACTTCTTGCGTCAGATCGCATGGACAGAAGATTTGGGTAGCGTTCCGGATATCGCTTATTCGCATCATGAAAAAATGGATGGATCCGGATATCCTCGTGGACTCGTTACCGAGCACATTCCACTTCAATCAAAACTCATGACCATTGCCGATATCTATGACGCGCTTACATCAATGGATCGTCCATACAAGCCAGCGGTTCAGCCCGAGCGCGCCATCGACATTCTGTATATGGAAGGTCGCAGCGGTAAACTCGATCTCGATCTGTTAAAGATCTTCGTTGAAGCCGAAGTATGGCGTTCCGCCCTCGGTATGCGCCCACAAAAAGTCGCCTAGCCTTGACAGCCTACCTCGTTGCGCCATCAAATTGGTGCAACGGAGGATTTAATGGCGAAAAAGAAAAAAGCAGGAAAGAAATCGGGCGAAGTTCTGGTCATCGCAAGCAAGATGAAAGACGCAATTCGCAAACAGGGCTGCAACGTATCGAGCGATGTTGTTGATGCATTGAGTGCAAAAATGCACGATATGATCGCAACTGCATGCGGTCGTTGCAAAGACAACGGTCGTAAGACTGTTCGCGGCTACGATTTCTAATTTATGGGTTCGGAGTCCTCTTCCCCAGTATTGAAAGTTCCCGTCGCCGTCATCACAGGCGCTGGCTCTGGTATCGGAGCTGCGACTGCTGTTCGCTTTGCGAACGAAGGTTGGGATGTCGTGCTGCTAGGTCGAAGACCCGAACTGTTAGCAGAGGTTGCGAAACAAATCGGACCTCGTGCTAGTGTTTTTCCTTTCGACGTCGCTGCACCAGATTCGCTGAAGACGGCCCAAGAGTGGGCTAAAAAAAATCTATCGATCGCGAATCGAATCACTTCGCTCGTGCACAACGCTGGAATTTACGAACAGGCTACGACTCTCGAATCGAGTGACGAAAGCTGGCATCGGATGTTCGAGACCAACTTGTTTGGCGTCATCCGCCTCACACAAGCGTTGTATCCTCACTTAAAAAGAAATCATGGATCGATCACCACTGTAAGTTCGACGCTTGGTCTGCGACCAACGCCGAATACCCCGGCTTATTCCGCATCAAAGGCCGCGCTGATCAATTGGGGACACAGCTTCGCTAAGGAAGCGGCTCCGGATCGTGTGCGCGTAAATGCCGTCTGCCCTGGCATTGTCGATACACCGATTCATGCGGCCCGCCCGGGTGCAGCCTCAGCGAAATCGAAAACGGAATTCGTTGAATCAATGGGTGCCTACCACCCGCTTGGACGCGTGGGCCGCTCGGAAGAAATCGCTCACATGATCTGGGCACTGACAGGCCCAGGTTCCGAGTGGACGACTGGCGCCGTCGTCAGCGTCGACGGCGGAATCAACCTCGTTTGATTTTTAAAAAGTCCGCAAGAACTTTCCGGCAGCTGCTATGCTGATGTGAAACACCGGCGCCGGTGTTGCATTGCGAAAACTTGGGAACTAGCGGCGGCCTAAGAAATCGGTTCCGTGTCGGCTGATTTTATTTTCAGTAGAAAAACATTATTCGATACGACTACTTCTTTTTCGCTTTTGCTTTTCCCGGCTTCGCTGGTGTTGCGGGCTCGGCAGGTGCGGCCACTGGAACGGCAACAGGCTGAGGATGCGTGTAAACGGTGTATCCATCGAAGTCTTCGAACTTCTCGCCATTTTTTAATTTTACGCTGGTGCGGCCTTCGAGTTCGAGCAGATGTTTTCCATCAGCCGAAAAACCAAAATAAAGTGGATTCACGAGTGCCGAAATAATGACGCTCGAAGGTTTCATTTTTAAAACAACGCCTGGTGCGCCGTTGATCTCTTTGTCTTTTTCTTTTTTGAACTGAAAGCCGACGGTTTCCTGTCGATCGAGAACGGCGAGACGAACTTTCAAAGTGTCGCCCTTCATGACATCGGCCCATCGAGCTTGCAACAATTTGACGAGGCTTGATGTTACCACGAAATCATCAGTGAATTTCTCGTCGTCTTCTTTGGTCTTGCCAGCTTTCAGGAATGTGAAGAACGCCTTCCCGTCGCGAATCTCGAGATTGCCTTTTGTACCGATCTGTTTTTGTTCTTGTTCGAACGAAACCAGCGACTCGTTTTCGCCGCTCATCGACATCACCGTTTTTTCAAGAACCAGAACCGTGCCCTCTAAATCAGTAATCGTATTGTAATAAGTCTTCATCCCGCCGTTGATTTCGAACTCGCTCTTGTAGTCGAACATCTGCTTCGAGTGATCTTTCATGTCATAGATTTTGGCATTGAAATGCGGTGCCAGGGCAGCCTCGGCTGGGTTCGCAAGAATAAATAAAGCTGCAACGCCAAAACAAAGTCGATTCGCCATGTTCTTCAATTCTCCTTACAGATTAACTCGTCACATGATACTTGAGAAAGGATGAACGACAAGCTTCTTCGCGTTTCAAAAATCATGGCAGACCGCGGAATGTGTTCGCGTCGCGAGGCCGACGCCTGGATTGAAAAAGGCTGGGTTAAAGTCGACGGCGCGATCATTGGCGTTGGACACAAAGCCCTCGCTGACTGCCAGATAGAACTCGCCGGAGCTGCGCGAGAAGAAAGCGCAGAACTTGTCACGATCTTGTTGAACAAGCCCGTTGGATACGTCTCGGGTCAGCCTGAACCTGCCTACGAACCTGCGGTGCGACTTATCACGAAAGAAAATCATTTCGCTTCTCGCGGAGAGCCAGAACTCGAACGCATGCACTTCGAGGGACTTGCTCCTGCAGGTCGACTCGATATCGATTCGAAGGGGCTACTCGTATTCACCCAAGACGGTCGTGTCGCGCGCGAACTCATCGGTGAAAATTCGAATGTGGACAAAGAGTATCTTGTTCGCGTTCAAGGCAAAATCAAAGAAAACGGCATAAAGCTGCTTAAACACGGGCTTTCTCTCGATGGAGTAAAGCTGTTGCCTGCCTTCGTTGAATGGATGAACGAAGATCAATTGCGTTTTGTTTTGCGCGAAGGAAAAAAACGTCAGATTCGCCGAATGTGCGAGCAAGTAGGACTTGAAGTCGTGGGACTTAAACGCGTTCGCATCGGCAAAGTACTTCTCGAAAATCTTCCTGAAGGTAAGTGGCGCTTTTTGCGCCCCGACGAACAGTTTTAACGTCCCCCATCGACCAATCTATTTGCACTTATAGTTTATTTTCAAAGCGATTCTCTCGAGCTAAGAGAAACGCGATTAGCGCTTTCTCCCGTGATACACTCCTGCTTTCGTCATCAAACAGGAGATTAAAATGCTGAAACTCACAATTTTTTCAATGATGTTTTTAGTCTCAGTCGTCGTTCAAGCAATGCCCGCTAATCTAGCCGGAACCTGGATATCGGAATGCCAGAATTATCCTGGATCGACACCGTCGAGCCAAATTTGGAAGCTAGTCATCGGCGTAGATGGAAGAATAGTTTCGCACAATTCTTCTTTCGCTGGGTTGGGATGTCAGGGAAAGGCTACCTTCTTTCCCACGCTCGAAATGGATCACACCGTTGTTAAAGAGACCGCTGGCGGAATGCATGTCAATGTTAACGCTCTTCCTTCGGTAGCAAATGATCCCTCTCCTCCAAGGTACCAAGGAGGAATCTTTAGTTTCGAAGTCCGAGAAACCACGCTCGTTATGACTGGGATCGAAATTCGATACCTTACGCCAGATGGCTCACCCACCACCGACAAAAATCCGAACATTGTGCAAAAATACACTCGGCAGTAAGCGATGCCGCAGTGGCGGGATCCTAGCGGTACGCCGAGATACCAGTGATACGCTCGCCGACGACGAGTCGGTGAATGTCTTCTGTTCCTTCGTACGTGTTGACCGATTCAAGGTTCAACATGTGGCGCATGATTGGATATTCGTCGATGATTCCGTTCGCACCTAACATGTCGCGAGACTCGCGCGCGACTTCGAGTGCGAGCTTGCAGTTGTTCATTTTTGCTAGGGAAACGTGGTACGGCTGAAGTTCGCCGCGTTCTTTTAGGCGACCTAATTGAATCGCGAGCAACTGTCCTTTGGTAATTTCCTGGACCATCTTAACAAGCTTCGCCTGTGCAAGCTGGTGCGCCGCTAAAGGCTTTCCATCAAAAATGGTTCGTTGCTTCGCGTAGTTCAGCGCTGTGTGATAGCACGCATCCGCCGCACCTAAGACTCCCCATGCAATGCCGTAGCGAGCCTGAGTCAAGCAGCCGAGTGGAGCCTTCAAGCCCTCACCGTTCGGCAAGAGTTGCGACTCGGGAACAACGCAATCTTGGAAATGAAGTTCGCTCGTAACACTCACACGCAGAGAGAATTTTCCCTCCATCTTTGAAGTCGTGAAACCTTTGGTTCCCTTTTCAACGATGAAACCACGAATTTTATTTCCGCTGCCCGCCGCGGCAGCAGGATCAACAAGCCGTGCCCAAACGATCGCGATATCGGCGATCGACCCGTTCGTGATCCACATTTTATTGCCGTTAAGTTTGTAACCGCCGGAAACTTTTTCGGCTGTCGTCAGCATTCCGCCAGGATTCGATCCGGCGTCTGGCTCGGTCAGACCAAAACATCCGACGAGTTCGGCTTTCGCCAATTTTGGAAGATACTTTTGTTTCTGCTCTTCCGATCCGTAAGCATAAATCGGGTACATCACGAGCGATCCCTGGACCGAACAGAACGATCGGATACCCGAATCGCCGCGCTCGAGTTCTTGTGTCATCAGACCGTAAGCGACGTGACCTAAGCCCGCGCAGCCGTAACCTTGAATCGTCGAACCCAAAAGGCCCATCTCGCCGAATTGCGGGATCAATTCCATCGGGAATTTCTCGTCGCGGTGAGCTTTTTGAAGAACCGGCTCGATTTTTTCAGTTACGAAGTCGCGGACACTCTGGCGAACCATCAACTCGTCTTCAGTTAGCAGGCTGTCGGAATTCATGTAATTGAGGGATTCGTAGCTGGCCATGACGCCTCCTGATCGTTAGAATGCCCAAATGTTTAACCGAGCCGAAGTCGTTGATCAAAACTTTTCTCGTTTTGTGCTTGAGGGCAGATTTCCTGAAAGCCATCCATCACATGGTCGTGCCGACGGCTTGGCCACTACCCTCGACGAGAGCGGTTTGTCGCCTGCCGAGGTCATGGATTTGTTCGAATCGCAGGTAATGAGCCGCCACCTCGACCTCATCGCGCGTATATTGAAGAACAAGAATCTTTGTTACTACACGATTGGAAGTTCGGGCCATGAAGGCAATGTCGCACTCGGCAAAGTTTTTCGCCTGACCGACATGGCTTTCCTGCATTATCGAAGTGGCGGCTTCATGATTCAGCGTTCTAAACAGCTGGCCGGGTCGACTCCGCTTTACGACATGATGCTCTCGTTCTTTGCATCGACCGACGAACCGATCGCAGGAGGCCGCCACAAGGTTTTCGGCAGCCTCCCTCTGCTCGTTCCGCCACAAACCTCAACCATCGCTTCACACCTTCCGAAAGCTGTTGGTGCCGCACTTTCCATCGCGCGGGCTCACTCGATGGGAATCGAAAGTGTCATGCCGAAAGATGCGGTCGTTACTTGCTCGTTCGGCGACGCTTCGTCGAACCACTCGACCGCGATTGGCGCGATCAACATGGCATCGTGGGTGGCTTACCAAAATCTTCCAGTACCGATGGTCTTTGTCTGCGAAGACAACGGCATCGGCATTTCCGTTTCAACTCCCAGCAACTGGGTCGAAAATAATTTTTCGAATCGCCCGGCTCTGAAATACATCGCGGCCGACGGTTTGAACCTATTCGATGTTTATTTGAAATCTCGCGAAGCCGAAAAATATGCG